>JBBRBM010000141.1:0-15980 GCA_038205745.1 Verrucomicrobiota bacterium
AGCCAGCAAGATGCTGGCGGCACGTTCACAACAGGTTCGCTGCGAGTTCCGCCAACTCAGAGCGCTCGCCCTTTTGCAGTTCGATGTGGGCGGCGATCGGCTGTTCGCGGAACTTGCTCACGACGTAGTTGAACCCGTTTGACGATGAATCCACGTAAGGGTTGTCGATCTGGTAAGGGTCGCCGGTGAAGACGATCTTCGTGCCATGACCCACGCGCGTGACGATCGTTTTGACTTCGAGCGGCGTCAGGTTTTGCGCCTCGTCGATGATCATGAATTGATGCGCGATGCTTCGGCCGCGAATGTAGCTGAGCGCCTCCACGACGATGCTGCCGCTGCGCAAAAGATCACCGCCGCGACGGCTTTCGTTTCCCATGTTGAGGTCGCTGAGCATTTCGAGTGCGTCGTGAATCGGCTGCATCCACGGGTTCAATTTCTCTTCCATGGTGCCCGGTAGAAATCCAATTTCCTTGCCCATGCTGATGGTCGGGCGCGCGACAACGACACGGCGGTATTCGCGATCGAGGACAGCGCGGCGCAGGCCGGCGGCCATCGCCATGAGCGTTTTGCCGGTGCCGGCTTTGCCCATGAGAGTCACAAGTTTCACGCGATCATCGAGCAACGCATCGAACGCGTAGTGTTGCTCACGATTGCGCGGACGGATGCCCCAGACGCCATCCTTCGATTCCATGATCGGTACCACCTTCATACCGGTGGCGTCCACTTTGGTCAGCGCGGTGCGCTTCGGATTCGCCGCGTCAATGAGCGTGCAGTATTCGTTCGGAAAATATTTCTTGGGCAGCTCCAATTCACCGTTCACACGGAACGCATTCATCTGGTCCGCGCTGACGGTCTGCTCGAACATCCCGGTGTAAAGATCGGTCAGGAAGATGCGATCGGTTTCGTAATCCTCGGCGTCCAGACCCAGTGCGTTGGCCTTGATGCGCAAGTTGATGTCCTTGCTGACGACGATCGTTTTGATCTTCGGATTGTCTTTCTGGATCGATTGCGCGAGTGAGACGATGCGGCTGTCCACCGATTTGTCGCCGAAGATGGTGTGGCCGTTGTCGCCGTTCTTGTGGAACACGATCCGCAGGCAGCCGCCGTTCGAGAGGCGCACGCCGTCATTCAAGTGGCCTTGAGTGCGGAGAGCGTCAAGCGTCCGAGAAACCGTGCGCGCGTTTTGGCCCAGCTCGGAGGACTCGCGTTTGAATCGATCAATCTCTTCGATGACCTCAATGGGAATTAGAACATTGTTCTCCTTGAAGTTGTCGAGTGAGTGCGGGTCGTGGAGAAGAACGTTGGTGTCGAGAATGTAGTTTTTCACTTATGGCGTTTGCGTCCGCTCGCGGTGTTTGCGGCGGCTTGTTTGATATTGGTCATGCGATTGAACCAGCCGCGAATCTGCCCGTGTGCAGGCGGGATTTCGTGGTGGCCGTTAAAAGCGAGGTTCGCGAGCATGCCCCAGAGGTCGAAGTCCACGAATCGTGGTTCGCCATCAAGGAGAAAGTCGCGATGTGCGAGCATTTGCTCGAACGGCACGAGGCGATGCTCCAGTTCCATGCGCAGACTGTTCTCCTGATCGCGCCATTGCTCAAGGCATCCACGGCCAAATTTTCTTTCCTTGTGGCGCCGGTATGGGAGCTGGTCGGCCTTGGGCACGAATTCAGTGAAGTAGGCGTCGTTTAACTTGAAGGTGAGACTCTCGATGTCGTTTTCGATGTAACGCCAGAGCAAATCCTGGATGCCGTTCCAGTGGTGCGGGAACAAGCCGAGCTTGAGCTGCTCGTCCAGATACTTCGCGATCACTTGCGAGTTCTCGTCAGTTTCGAAAAGGACGCCCGTTCCGTCGCGCAGAACCGGAACCTGGTAGTAGCGCTGGCGCGTGAGCTTCCAGATCGCGGAGCGCTCCACGGACGACACATTCGTCAGCTTATAGCGGGCTCCTGAGAAATCGAGGATGCGCTTTTGAACGAGGCAGAAGGGACTCCAAGGGAACTGAACCAGCTCGATCATTTCGTCGCATTGTGGGACGGCACCGGTTTAGCGCGCAAGCGATTCCTGACGTCGTCGCGCGAATTTGATGATGGCAGAAAGCGAAGAGGCCACGCACGTGGCGTGGCCTCTCACATTTAGATTTCAGTTACGGCGATCAAACCGCGTTCTCCTCGCCCCATTCGCCGAGCTTCAGGAATTCCTTCACCTTGCGGCGTTCATAGCGATGCTTTTCTGCTTTGCGGGGACGATCTGTGAGTTTGCGGAAGGTGTTCTTCGGATTCCGAACTGCTTCGGATATGAGGTCTAACGTCTTGATCATAAGCGCGTATTCCTTTCGTTAACGCAGCTACAAGCGGACTCTGTGCCAGCGGCACCGTTTCCCGCCTTACAACCGCTTTGCCACTGGCAATCGTCGTTTTGGAGCTGTTCGGGAGGATAGATTGCATTAACTGCGCGAATGTTCAAAACCAAACTGCGATTAATTTTCGCCACACTGTCCAAAATCGAGCGGACGCTTTTTGGACGGCGGGCAAAAAACTCCACGCACGCTCAGAACCAGAAGAGTTTCCAGTGTGAGCCGTCCGGCTTCTTCTCACGCTGGACGATCCCGAAGCACACCGAAGTGCGGGTGCGTTCGGGACTGGAGTCACGGCGGTAAAGATTCCAGAGCAACGACTGGCTGGAGGCGCGGGTCTTCGCATTGTGTTCGGAGCGCCAGAGCGACCACACCGGCGAGTAGTCGCGCTCGACGCTCTTGTTGTTCGGCAAAAACGGCTCCAGCAACGCGAGGATTTGGAGACGCTTGTTGCCGTTGTAATCCTGACGATGGATGAAAAGCGGCCAGAAATCGCGGCGGCGCTGCACGTCACCGGTTTCCAGATGGCGCTCGGTCGTATCGGAATAAAGAAAGAACAGGATGCGCATGCGATCACGGTCGACCGTCTCGCCATCATGGAAGCGGTTGTATTTGTAGATCGGCCACATGTACCAGGAACTCTCCAGATACTCATTGGTCGCGTAGCTGTAGAAAGGCCACACACGGCTCGTGTTCGCGGTCTCGCCGCGTCGGAACACGATCAATGGCCAGGGCGCTCCGACTTCATGGAACTTCTTTTCGCGATCCGTGGTTGAAGTCCAACCGAGTATGAACGGAATGCTGGTCGAGTCGCGGTTGGGCGATCGTGTGAAGCTGTAGAGCGGGATCGAAAGCTGTTGGTGAACCGGGTTCGTGCTGCCGATGCCTTGACGCGAGTCGATGAAGAACGGCCACAGCACGAACCAGTTGTTGTGCCCCGGCGAAGGCACTTCATCGCCCCAATGATTGGTGCTGACGGTCGGGACTTTGGTTTCGTGCCCGATGACTGGCCACGCTTGCCAGCCCTTGAGTCCCGGGCCGTGCCGCAGATGAAAGATCGGATAGACGTAGTTTTCCGTGGTAACGCCCTTCTTCAGTGTCTTCACCCAGATCGGCATCATGATGAAGTCGATCTTCTCGCGGAACAGGCGGTTTTCCAAATGACCGTAGAACGGGAGGACGGACGTGTAGTTCTGCGATTTGTCGGCCGAGCGTTGCTGAAGATAAAAGGGAAACAATGAGAACCGATGATTGTTCGTATCGGTCTGCGTCGCGCCGCCCGCAAAGTTGAACACCTGAAGAATCTGGAACCGATACTCGTCGCCGAAGCGATCCCACGTGATGATTGGGTAAAGGAAATCAAACTCTTCCGAGTCCACGCCACGGTCATGTGTCCATGACATGAGCGGTGGAATCGCCCACCGGTATTGCTCCTCAATCTCGTCCGAATAGAAGAATGGCCCGATTGCCTCGGTGCGCTCGCCTGAATCCAGCGTGAGACGAAAGTGGCTGTAAGCGGGCCCCGCCACGACTTCCGCACGCAACGGTAACGCCGCTAATATTCCGGCAATAAGCAGCATCCGCAGGCCTTCTGCGGCCATTGGCGAGGCAAATTTGACAAACAGATTGATTGGGCTACGGTTCATTCACAGTCGAGGTTTTGACCTCGGTTCCTCCCGACCCAGCGGTCGATTGTGCGTTATCGCCGCTGGGTTTTTTAATTGTCCAACCCTTCTCGTTCAGCAGATTCAGAATTGCCGGCAGCAGTGTCACGCCCGCGATCATGCAGGTGGCTGTGCCGATCGCCATCACTAACCCCAGGCTCTCGATCCCGCGGTGCTTTGCGATGATCAAACTGCCGAAGCCGGCGATGGTGTTCAGTCCCGACACGATCACCGCCTTTCCCGTGCTGCGCGCGAGCACGCTGGGATTTTGCTCTTCCGCGAACCGGTTCAGGATGTGAATGCCATTCGTTACGCCGATGCCGATGATCAGCGGCAATGTCATGATATTTGCCGGATTAAACGGCACATCAAGGATTCCCATGATGCCAACCATCCACAGCGCGCCCACAGTCACGGGCGTCAGAGCCAACAACACGCAAGCGAACTGGCGAAAGTGCAGCCACACCAGAATCATGATCGCAACGAGGGCGTACAGCGCCGCCTGCTGATAGCTCGACTTGAGCAATGACGTGTAGAAGTAAAGTTGCACCGGCGTGCCGGTCGCGGTGGGTGCGACCGACTGAATCTCCTTCACGAATTCCTTCTGCGCTTCGCGCTGCCACACGTCCCTCTTCGGATACACCTGCACGAGGTATTTGCCACTCGCACCATAAAAGCGCTGCTTAATCGTTTGTGGCAAATCGTCGACCGTGAGCCGTCCGCGATCGTCCTGCGTGCGAATCGTTTTGAACGTGTCGCTGATGTCGCGGAAGAGCGCCTGCTGAAACGCCGCAAGCTTCGTTGACACTTCGTTCGATGGTGACATCAGGATCTGATGCTCCAGCGTCAGGATGACGTTGTGCAGATTCGTGAAGGCTGTGCGCAACGCAACCTCGTTCGTCGGGATTTCCGGCAGCGCCAGTTGCGAGTAGCCGCTCAGACCAAACAGCACCTGACGAAACTCGTTGAGATTCACTGGCGCGAGATCGAGCGGTGCGAAGTGGATGGTCGCCGTCGCTTCCTTGATCTGCGACACGAGCGCGAGCTTGTTGGATTGGTTCTCAGTAAGAATCCGCGCCATGTCACTAATGCCAGCGAGATCGACGGAGGCCACTGATGAAAGGTTCGTGAGCTTCGCCTCCAGCTTGATCGCATCTTCCAATGAGTCGGCGATGATGGCGCCGTAAAGCACGGATTTGTTTGCCGACGTGATCAACTTTTTCCCGAACACGACCGCAGGCAAACCTTCGCTCTGCATGTTCAGCAGGTTGTAATCGAAGTAAACGCCGGACTTTTTGCCGTGAGGCAGCGCGGCGAACGCGGCCGCCACACACGTCGCGAGCACGATCGCGATGACCCGGCGCGGGCGTGTGAGCCAGAGGTTCTCAACCTTTGCGCGACGCTCGAGCGCCTTGCCCATCGCGTGGTCGATCACGTTTTGCCGTCCGCGCATCAGGAGCGCGGGTAACATGGTCATCATCGGAACCAGACAAATCGCCAGCCCGCCGCCGCAGATCACGCCCATTTCCTGGATGCCTCTGAAGTCCGTTACGGCCATGGCGAGGAAAGCGCCTGCCGTTGTGAGCGCACCGGTCACGATGCCCATGCCGGTGTAAACCATCGCTTTCCGCAGTGCCGCTTCATTCGTGAGTCCGCGACGAATCTCTTCCTCGTAACGCGTGATGAGATGAACTCCGAAGTCGATCGCGATGCCGACAAGGATCGGCGCGAAGGTGACGGTGAGAATGTTCAAGTGGCCGATCACGGCTGTGGTGAAAGCCATCGTGTAGGCGAGACCAACGATCAGGCTGAGCGTCGCTTTGATCGGCCGCCCCGTCTCGTGGTACCCATAGATGAAGATCACTGCCACGATGATGAGTGAAATGATGGTGGCCTTCTCCGTGTCGCGTCGGGACTGTGCCATCTCATCCAGTTCCAGAATGGGTTCGCCGGTGATGCCGATGTTCAGCCCGGGGACTTCGAGTTGCGTCTCCGCCACCAGTTGACGCAAGCGTGGCACGGCCTGCTCGTTCAGATCATCCTTCCGTGCGCGCGCCGTCACGAGGTAGATGCGATCGTCGGCGAAGGTGATGTACATCGCGCTTTCCGATTTCGCATCGCCGCCGAAGAGCGCGGTCAATCCCGGCGATGGCGGAGTTCCCTGCCGCTTCAAGCTGTCACTGGCCTGCGCGAGGATGCGTTCGAGCGCCGGGAGGGCCTTGATCATCGCGGTGGTTTCTGCGTTTTCCTCGCGGCTGGCGGTGAGGAACTGCCGGTTCACCATTCCGAAGAGCGACGGCAGATTCGTGGCTTGGGTGAATTGTTCGAGGAAGGGACGGAAATCACGAATCGTGTTTTTGAGTTCCGCGAGATCGCCTTCCGGCACGAACAAGAGAGCCTTCGGACCCAGCAGGTTGAAGTCGCCTTTCCAAACCACGTCCAGGAAAAGGTTCGTGTCAGCTTCGAGTTTGGCTCCGAGCCGCTCGACGAATTGCCGGTTCTTCTCACGGTTTTCGCTCTCGACCACCACCACGAGTTCATCTGAAAGCGGAAACTCTTTCTTAAACTTCAGGAAGTTCTGGTGGTACTTCTTGTCGCCGCCCACGAGGTTGTCGCGGCTCGGGTCGAACTGCAGGTGCGTGGCGGTGTAAAAGCCGCAAAAGATCGCAAATAAAAGCTGCGGATAAACAAACCAGCGGGGATAGCGGATGATCGCGCTCGCCAGCCGATCCAGCAATCGCGGTGCAATCTTCTCCCATCCCAAAGCCATTAACCTGAATTTCTCGCGGAGTAAGCGAAGGAAGCGAAGAAAAATCTGCAAGATCAGTTTCGCCGCAGAGTCGCAGTGGCACCGAGTTCGAGAAGTTTTGGTTCAGTAACTCTGCGTCTCTGGGGCCAAACCCAACGCTATGCCGGGAACTCCTCGTTCGAGTAAACTTCCTTCACGTCGTCGTGATCCTCGAGTTCCTCGATGAGCTTCGTTACTGCGGAAACGGCGGCTGGTTCGCTGAGCGGTACCGTGAGGCCGGGCAGTTCAGTGATCTCGGCGGCCGCCGTCTTGATGCCTTTTCCTTCGATCGCTTTGTGGACCGCTTCGAAGTGCCCCGGGTCGGTGAGAATCTCGAAGCCGTGGTCGTCCGCCTTGAAATCCTCCGCGCCGGCTTCGAGTGCGATCTCCATGAGTTGATCTTCGCTCGCAGCGTCGCGCGCCACGATGATCTGCCCCTTGCGCTTGAAAAGGCGCGACACCGACCCTGGCGTGGCAATGGAACCACCCGCCTTGGTCACGATGCTGCGGATTTCAGCGGCAGTGCGATTGCGGTTGTCCGTCTGCAACTCCACCAGCAGCGCCACACCGCTGGGCCCGTAAATCTCGTAAGTGAGATCGTCGTAGGCCGCGCCGCCGTCTGCGCCCAGACCTTTCTTGATCGCGCGCTCGATGTTCTCATTGGGCATGGAGGCGCCGCGGCAACGTAAGAGCACCATGCGCAGTCGGGGATTCAAATCCTTGTCACCGCCACCCTGCTTCACGGCCACGCTGATCTCCTTGGCGAGCTTGGAAAAAATCTTGCCGCGCTTGGCGTCGATGCCGCCTTTGAAGTTTTTAACCTTCGCCCATCTGCTGTGTCCGGCCATGTGGATTTACGATTTCAGATTTAAGATTTACGAGCGCCCAGACTCATTCCGCATTCACACCGGCATCACCGTCACCGCCGTGCCGTAGCACAGAACTTCGGTGATGCCCTTTCCGATTTCGGTTGCGTCGTATCGCACGCCGATGACGGCGTTCGCACCCAGAGCACCGGCGTGAGCGAGCATTTGTTGAAAGGCGTCGTCGCGCGTCCGTTCGCACAACTCGGTGTAGATCGAAATATTCCCACCGACCAGGGCCTGAAAGCCCGCCCCGATGTTTCCGATGATCGATCGCGAGCGCACGATGATGCCGCGCACCACGCCAAAAGATTTCACAACCTTGTAGCCCGGGATCTCGAACGTTGTCGTCGTGAGCGGATGTGTCTGGCTCATGGGCGGATTCAACTGGCGTTCAGGGGCGCTTGTCGAGGTTTGAGCGTCAGACCGACACAGAGGTTGCAGAACAGGGCAGGGATGGGAATCGGGAAGAAGCTGCGGCTGACCACGGCGAAGAAAGGATTCAACTCGGCAATAATTTCATGTGGCCGATTGATGTGTTCGCGTTCGATGAACCACGTGTACGATTGCCCATACCGTTTCTCGAAAATCCGTTGCGCAGAGATCCGCCGCGCCAGCGTGTAAGCGAGACTGCCCTCGCACGGAATCACAACAGAAAGCACACCCTGCGGATGACAAACACGGTAAAGCTCGCGCACAGCGGCAGGGAGATTCGGCAGATGTTCGAGCACATGGACCGCGAGCACGCGATCGAAATGTCCATCGGCGAAGGGAAGCCGCCGCTGGCAATCGGCGGTTTGCACCTGCACGCGTGGGTAACGCCGGCGGATTTCCGCTGCCATGTTCTCGCGAATATCGAGAGCCACGTAGTTCTGTTGCTGCTCGTCCGTGAGTTGTTCGTATTCGATGTGCTCGCCAAGTCCGGCTCCGATCTCGAGCGTCGTCTTGAAGGTGCGCGGCGCGTGCTTGACGGCGTAACCGTGGTTGAACTTGTCGATGATGCCGAATTTGCGGGGCAACACTTCATGCCAGTGCTTCATGAAGTCGTCGCTGATCCGCTTTTGTTCGTCGGTGAGGGGCGGAAACGTTTTGGGCCAGCGCACAGAACTCATGGTGCGTTGATGCGATTGGCTGGATGGTCGTTCTCGCGTGAGTCGAATCCGGATGCGCGATCCACGATGAACTTCGGACGCTGCTTCACTTCGTCATAAATACGCGCGATGTATTCGCCGAGAACGCCGACGCTGATCAACTGAATGCCGCCCATGAACAGGATCAGGATAACGATCGTGGGATTGCCGAGCGGGAACGGAAATCCGAAAATCTTCATGAAGGCGTAAACGACGCCGACCAGAAAGCTGCTGCCGGCCACGATGAAACCGAAGGTGGAACTGAGCGTGAGCAGGTAGCTCGAAAAGCAAACAACGCCATTGAAACCGATGCGGAGTGAGCCGAAGAAGCGGTTGTAATTTCCCGCCCCGGCAAAGCGCGGGGGACGATCGAACAGCACCGAGGTTTGCCGAAAGCCGATGAGCGCCACGAGACCGCGCAGGAAGCCGTGGCTTTCCTTCAGGCGAATGACTTCGTCCACGACGCGCCGGCTCATCAGGCGATAGTCACCCGTGTTCGGCGGAATCTGCACTTCTGCGATGCGGTTAATGAGACGGTAGCCAAGCCATGAGACAAGCCGCTTGACCAGTGTTTCTCCCGTGCGGCTCCGACGCTGCGCATAGACCACATCGAAACCTTCGCGCCATTTGGCAATCATCTCAATGATCAGTTCCGGCGGGTCTTGCAGGTCGACGTCCATCACGATCACCGCCTCGCCCGTTGAGTAGTGCAACCCAGCAATCGTCGCCATCGGCTGCCCGAAGCGGCGTGAAAACTCGATCAACTTGACTCGGGGATCGAGCTTCCGTTGCTCGATGATCACCGCAGCGCTGCGATCCGGAGAAGGATCCAGCGCGAAGATGATTTCGTAGTTCGGAGTGACGCTTTTCAGTATCGCGCTCACTTGGCGCAGGAACTCCGGAATGTTTTTTTCCTCCCGGTAAACGGGAACCACGATCGACAGCAGAGTAGTGGGCGCCTGAGTCATGCGATTCTTTTGCGTGGGACGACCACGAGGAACGCTAACGGGATAACTGGTCGACGCGAAGCAAGGGGGGAATGGCCATGCGCAGGACGGTTGTTCATTACATCGGATTCAATGTCGGAGAGGCACGCTAAAGCAGAGGTCCGTTTAGCAGCGAGAAAATTTTCGGGCTGCGGAGATTCGAGCCGGCAATGGAATTCTGATCAGGCGTGTGTCACACCCAACCCGATCACACCGCCCAGTGCCGTTTTAGTGCGCTCGGCGGCAGGCTTGCGGCAAACGCCCCGGTTCAGCGCCACGCTGACTCCAACAATCCCGGCAAACCCGAGAGTGTCCGATGGAAGTGCTCCGAAAACGGCAAAGAAGAAAATGACCTTCAACGCAAACATCGCCAGCAAGAACCGATTCAGTGTACGCAATCGCTCATCGCCGAACTTGTAGTTCAGCCAGAGCGCTCGCCCACACGCAACCAGCAAGGACAGGAATGCCAGTACACCTGGAAGTCCGAAGGGGACGTAAAGAGAGAGAGGGCCACTGTGGTAATCACCGGCTACAATTGCGCCTTCAAAGGCAGCGGCATATCCTGCGCGGTGCGCGTAATCGGTCAAATACATATCCTTTGGATCAATGGTGTAACCTTTGCCAAGCCAGAAATATTTCGGTAGGTCAGGCAACATTGCTTTCCACATCATCACGCGCCATTCCACGGACGCATCGGCATCAAATCGCGCCACAGGATCGACGTCGATGGGCAAGAACGACAATGTGCGTTGCATGCTGAGCGGCAGTTTGTTCGAAATGGGAACAATCGCCGCGAGAGTAAGTCCCCCGACGAGCAGCGACACGAAAAACCAACGGCTAAACAGCAGGCCTTCAAGTGCAAATAGGATGGCACTCAGCAGCATCAAGCCGACCAGTGATGATCGGAAACCGCTCATTGCTGCCATGCTGACCACCGCGAAATAAATCAGCATGCGCCAAGGAGCACGCAAACTGAATACTCCTCGGAGTCCATATCGCGCCAACAAGTAGTGGGCAATGGCTGTCCCGGCAGCAGAAAAACCGCCGATACGGGTCATTTGCAAACCCAGGTACTCTGCCGCTGCCTGGCTTGAGGCCAGGCCCGACGGGAAGATCAGATACAGCAGCCACAAACTTGGTACGTAATAGATCAGGTTGCTGATGACTGCCGTTAAACCCGACAGATAGAAAGTCTTGGTAAATCGGATGATCTTGCTCAGATCGATGGGCCGGGAGGCCAGAGCGAAGTAGGCTAGAATTCCAATGAGGACATAAAAGTACTGTTTGCCGCCGTAACTACTGCTTCCTAAAGCCCGCATGCCGACGCCGCCCCGTAGCTTCGCGGTTATTAACACGACGAGTGCGAAAGCGATCCAGGTAAACGTGAGCATGGGCACGTGAATGAAGAGAGGACGTCGCTGCAGAATGCGGTAACCGACAGCCATCGCGATGTTGATGACAACCATCAATGCGCAAAGACTTGGCTGACCGGGCAGGAAGAATACTATAATGGTGGCGTTCCAACTGAACAGAAGCAGTCCGTAGTGGTATTTGAGTATGATGGGGAGCAGGAGCACGAACGCCACTGCGCCCACCACCGTCAGCGACTCAGTGTTGTAGGGGCTGGTCAACATCCAGCCGATGAGCACAGCCAGCGGCAGCACCACGGCGTAAACCAGCAGCGATCGTAAGAAAGCGGAATTCACGTGGCGCGAATTCTAGCCCAATCCGCTCACAAGGCGAAAAAAATTTTCCACGACCGCGCCCGGGTGCTTTAGTTGGCGCATGGCGCTCGTCAGGGTTCTCGTCGATGGATACAGCCTTCTGCACGCCTGGCCTGAACTTGCCGAGGGTCGGCCACGTTACTCTGCCGCGGCTCGCGATGAGCTTGTTCAAATGCTTGGACAGTATGCGGATGCGAGCGGGATTCCAGTGACGGTCGTTTTTGACGGGTCACGTCCGCGCGGTGGGCCGCAACAGTCTGAGTCCCATGCCGGAGTTGAAATTCTCTTTTCGCGCTCAGGCCAGACGGCCGATCAGATTATCGAACGCGTCACGCACCGGATGAAGCCGTTCGGCGAAGCGCTCGCCATCACGGATGATCATGCGGAACGGGATACTGTTATTTCACTGGGCGGCCTCGCGATGAGCTGCGATTCCTTCATCGGAATGCTTGCAGGCACGCTCCAGGACCTTGAGCGCGATGTGGTGCGCTACAATTCCCGCGAAAAGCGCCGATATAGAAAGTCGTGAAGTCGTTCACGATTGATTTCCTCGGCGAAACACAGTTCGGCAGTGCCTTTTTGCGTTTGGCGCTGTCGGTTGCCCTGTGTTTCGCCATCCTTTTTGAAACACGAGCCGACGCGCCGGCTCCGGGCACGAACCGTTTCCTTCTCATCGTTGACACCTCGGTGGGGATGAAAAAGCTGGCAGAACCGTTGCGCGAAGCAGTGTTCGACCTTGTCTACAGCGGTGCTCGCGGCGCGATGACCAACGGCGACAGCTACGGCGTGTGGTTTGCTGGCGGACAAAACGACACCTCGATGGGTGTCGACACGTGGAAACAGAAATTCGCGGTGGAAATCGCCGCCCGCATCGCCCTGCGCGTGAAGGAGCAAGGGTTCAAGGGCAAGTCGGTCCTGGACGCAGCGATTGCTGACGCGGCGCACGTTGCCGAATTGGTCGGCGATGTCACGGTGATCATTGCGTCGAATGGTGACGCTCCGATTCGCGGCACACCGTTTGACGACGCGATCAATGCGCGCATCAAACAACTCGCGCCTGAGATGCAGCGCGTAAACGCGATCTTGAACACCGCGATCGTCGCGCAGGACGGAAAGTTCGTGGCATGGGCGGTCAATTCGCCGGATTTCCTCATCACGTTACCCGACGTTCCCCCGCGACCGATCAAGAAAGAACCGGTGGTCGCGAAAGCCGATCCAAATCCAGTGGCGAAGACGAATGCCGCGCCAGCCGTTGTCGCGAAGCCAAAACCAACCGTGAATCCAATTATCATCACGCGCGAGACCGTTGATCGGGAAAAGCAAATCTACCGCGCGATGGCAACCACCGACTCCGCCAACGCACCGGTCGCGGCGGCCGCCGAAAGCCCGAAGGTGATCACAAACACCCTGTCGGTCGCCGCTGCCACCAACGCTTCTGTTCACACAACGAACGTCACGCCCGTTCCCACGCTTGCGCCGAGTACTCCCGTGACCAGTGCGCTGGTCGCGACGAAGACCAATGCATCGGAAACCCCGACGCCCCTTGTCCGTGCCCATGCCAAAACGATCGCGACCGCGCATCACGAAACTCCTTCCCCGACCAACGCGGCGGTTCTGGCGCTCACTCAAACTCCTCCCGCCACGAGTGCGCCGAGTCTTTTCTCCCGCAAGCTGCTTTGGGCGTTCGCGGGAGGTGGAATCGTTTTGGTTGTGCTTGTCGGTGTCGCGCTCGTTCGCCGGGCGCGTGAACTGGAACCGAGCTTGATCTCGCAAGCCGCCGCGATGGAACGCATGCGGCAATGAACTGCTCGGTGCCTTCCTTGACGCACCCGTGCTCTGTCGCTACGTTGCGCCCGCTGAATTTTCGCAAGAAATAATTATGCAGAACTTCCTGATCCCTCATGTGATCGAACAGACTGGGCGCGGCGAGCGCGGCTATGACATTTACTCGCGCCTGCTGGTCGATCGCATTGTGTTTCTGGGCACGCCGATCGACGACATGGTCGCAAACGTCATCATCGCACAGCTTTTGTTTCTCCAGATGACGGACCCGAAGAAGGACATCCATCTCTACATCAATTCGCCCGGCGGCAGCGTCACGGCGGGATTGGCGATTTACGACACGATGCAGTTCCTCACGTGCGACATGAACACCTACTGCATCGGCCAGGCCGCGAGCATGGGTGCCGTGTTGTTGGCCGGCGGAACGAAGGGCAAGCGATACGCGCTTCCGAATTCGAACATCATGATTCACCAGGTGCTTGGTGGTGCTGAAGGCCAGGCCACCGACGTGGAAATCCGCGTGAAGTACATGCTCAAGCTGAAGCAGCGCTTGAACGAGATTCTCGCGAAGCACACGGGACAGTCCTACGACGTGGTTGAAAAAGCCTGTGATCGCGACAACTTCATGTCGCCCACGGAAGCCAAGGCTTTCGGCCTCGTGGATGAAGTGGTTGTCTCACGCAAGGAGATGAAGAATTTGCCTGACCACACGTCGGTAATCCCGTAAGTTAAGACCGATGGCGCGTCCGACGAACATCACGCTTTGCAGCTTCTGCGGGAAATCTCACGCAGAGGTGAAGAAGCTTATTCAGGGCCCGGGCGTTTACATCTGCGACAACTGCGTCATCCTCTGCAAGAGCGTCCTCGACAAGGAACTCGCCGCGATCGAAACCAAGAAGCCGGCGCTGATCAGTTCAGTGCCGAAGCCGGTCGAGATCAAGAACTACCTCGACAAGTACTGCATCGGTCAGGATCAGGCGAAGAAGACGTTGGCCGTCGCGGTTCACAATCACTACAAGCGCGTTCTTCATGAACCTGCGCAGACCAAGGGCGGCGATGAACTCAAGTCGCAGCGCGAAGGTGAAATTGAAATCGAGAAGAGCAACATCCTGTTGATCGGCAACACCGGCTCCGGCAAGACGCTCCTCGCTCGAACGCTTGCACGCGTGCTCGATGTTCCCTTCGCGATCGCTGACGCGACAACGCTCACCGAAGCCGGCTACGTCGGCGAAGACGTCGAGAACATCATTCTTCGCCTGCTCCAGAATTCAGACTACGACGTGAAGCGCGCCCAGCGCGGCATCGTTTACATCGACGAAATCGACAAGATCGCGCGCAAGACCGAGAACGTGTCGATCACGCGCGACGTCAGTGGCGAAGGCGTGCAGCAGGCGTTGCTGAAGATTCTTGAAGGCACCGTCTGCAACGTTCCTCCGCAAGGCGGCCGAAAACATCCGCAACAGGAATACATTCGTGTCAACACGAGTGGCATTCTCTTCATCTGCGGCGGCGCGTTCGTGGGATTGGAACGCATCGTTCAGCGCCGTCTCGGAAATCGCGTGATGGGCTTCGGCGCGATAGAGGACGGAAAGCGAGTTGCTGATTTTGAGCGCGACGAAATTCTTCAGCACGTTGAGCCGGAGGATTTGATCGCGTACGGATTCATCCCGGAATTTATCGGACGCCTTCCGATGACGACGGTTTTGGAACAGCTCACCGAAGAGCAACTCGTTCAGATTCTCACGGAGCCGCGCAACGCGTTGACGAAACAGTACGCGAAGTTGATGTCGCTCGAAGACGTTGAGCTCGAATTTTCCGAAGACGCGCTGAAGGCGCTCGCCGCCCAAGCCTGCAAGAAAGGCACCGGCGCGCGAGCTCTGCGCAGCTTGATCGAAAAGCTGATGCTCGACGTCATGTACGAAATTCCCAGCCGTGACGACGTTGCGGCGATCAAGATCACCGCTGCCGTCGTACGCGGCGAAGCAAAACCCCTGCTCCGTCGCAAGAGCGACAAAGCTGCGGCCTGATTTGCCACGATTCCGGTCATGCCCCTTAAAAAGGGTGAGGCAACCGACCCTTCCCCGACCGCGCACCTGATGAGACGTTACTTGCTCAAGCGATAGAACTTCGGGCTGTTGGCCGTCGTGTTCGTCACCACGCGATTGGTACCGGTGATGACGGGTGGTGAGGTATTTGTGAACCAGTTCGTCGCGTTCAAATTCGTGCTGAACTGAAGAGTGTAGCCACTGAAGTTCGTTGGCCACTTGAGCCGCACCGAGGCCGGCGGGATGCGCTCAATCTCCAGCTTGGGGCGCGGCGGAGTCGGCATTCGCGTCAGCACCACATCGTTGCCTGTGCCGCCGGTGTAGCTGATGACAAACGACTCGTTGCCAATGGTCAGCGGCATGTTCTGCGGCAGGCCGGTGAAGGTGCCGGTGACCGCATCGGCTCCGTCGTTGTTGATGAGCATGAACTGCTGCCCCGTGGACGAAACAAAATTGAGCGACGCCTGCAAGGCCAGCCCCCGCAAATCGACGAGGCCGCGCGCGACGATCTGGTCGTAGCCGGTGGGATGACCGTTCAATTCGATCTCCAGTTTTCCCGCGCCACCGCTTGCGTCGAAATTGCTACACGTCAGCGTTCCGGCGCTGGCCCCGGGGGCGATGGCGGTGGTGCCATTGAACAGGATG
>JBBRBM010000142.1:0-15852 GCA_038205745.1 Verrucomicrobiota bacterium
GGGCCAGCAGGGACAGGAGCGCGAATTCCTTCGGCGTCAGGTCCAGCCGCTCGCCGCCACGCGCGGCGCGGTGACGGATCAAGTCCAGTTCCAGGTCCGCCACTTGCAGTGTCTCCGGCTGGCGGCCGGGGCCGCGGCGCAAGATGGATCGCACCCGCGCCAGCAATTCCGAAAAGGCAAACGGCTTGACCAGATAATCATCCGCGCCCAGTTCCAAACCTCTGACCCGATCCTGCACCGCATCGTGCGACGTGAGGAACAACACCGGGGTTTGTCTGCCCGCCTGGCGCAGGGCGGCGAGCACCGACCATCCGTCGCGTTCCGGCAGCGTCACGTCGAGCACGATCACGTCGTAAACCTGAGTCAGCGCCCGGTGCAGACCGTCGTCGCCCCGGCTGGCCAGGTCCACGACGAATCCGCTTTCGGAGAATCCCTTGTGCAGGTACGTCGCCGTCTTGCGCTCGTCTTCGACGATCAAGATACGCATGGCGCGAGGCTACTGTGACCAGTAAATCTGGACGAGCAGATTTGCTGAAATGGATTCAGGATGATTTTGTCTGGCGGCGCACTGAAGTCCACGCTCCAACTGTGTTTGCGCCAGAGCGCGGCGGCATCGTTACGGCTGAATGCCGGGAAACGATCAGAACCTTGCGTCAGCCAAGCTGCAGGCGTTCAACGCGCGAAATGGTTTCGGCGCATTCTCTCCCTTCTGTGTATTCCGCCCTGCTTATCCACGAAAGTTGTGTCGGCCTGAACAAACTTCTCGAGCGCAGGGTTGCGAGCCTCCCTGTGCATGAACCGGAGCAGCGGACATGGCTGTCTGCAACTCCGGTTTACCGGCACGCACGCGAACGCAATCGCCGCGACGATCAGAACGGCGGCGATGACGTGTCTTTGTTTCACAACGGGAGAATAGTCGCTTTGCGTTGCGTTGAGTCGCTGCCAATTCGAAACCGGCTCCCCTGCACACCGTTCCTTAATTACGGGCGCGCAATATCCGTCCACCCCCGCCGCTAAGGGCTGCCCCTACACAAGAAACGTCCACACCTCAGCAAGGCGTGTGTAGTTCGTATTTGGCCCCTCGGTGAATGTGTCATTACAAGACAGCAACCGATCGTGCATGTGAACCTCACAACTGAATCGACGCCGGCCAACGGCCGTACCTCCAATGCGTCCCTATTACGGGCGTTGGTGATGGCGCTCGGTTCGGTGAAAGCTGCGGTTGTTGTCACTATCCCCCTCGCCGCCGCGTGTGTTCTCGGCTCGTTGTTGCCGCAGGGCAGCGCGGCGGCGGTTTACTTTGAGCGGTTGCCCGGTGCGCAAAATTGGTGGAGCGCCGCCGCGGTGCTCGGCTTCACGCACGTCTTTTCTTCATGGTGGTTCCTTGGGTTGTTGTTCATCTGCGCCAGTGGCGTGGGCGCATGCACCGCTTATCGATTGGCGGTGGTGCGTCGCGCCACTGGCGTTGAGTCCCGTCGGGCGTTCGGTTCGGCGCTCACTCATGCGAGCCTGTTGCTGATTTTTGCCGGCGGCTTCGTGCGCGCCATCTGGGGCGAGTCCGGTGTCATTCGTCTGCGCGAAGGGGAGACCACGGCGGAGTTCATCATCCCGACTGTCGGTGTGCGTCCACTCCCATTCGCTATGCGTCTCGATCGGTTCACGATCGAAACGGAGCCTGCTCCAAAGTTGCTCGCCTCGGCGCAAGCGAGCGTGGGCACGACCATCAAGAATCTCAAAAGCACTGTCACGGTGACCGAGCGCGGCGTGAGCACACCCGCAGTGATCGCGGTGAATGCACCGCTGGTGCGCGGCGGTTGGCGCGTCTTCCAAACCACTTCGGCGGCGCGCTACGCGGATTACACGGAGATGCAAGTGGTGCGCGATCCAAGCGTGCCGCTGATCTACGCGGGCTTCGCGCTGCTGATTGCCGGACTCACTTTCACACTTTTCATCAATCGCTGGATTAACTCGCGGAGGGACATCGCATGAAGTTTTTCGTTGCAGGAATGAGCTACAAGACGGCGCCAGTCGAAGTGCGCGAGCAACTCGCGGTGCGGCCGCAAGGGCTCAAATGTTTCGGCTGCCGGCTGAAAATCGGCGGCGACCTCAGTGAGGTCGTGCTGCTCTCGACGTGTAATCGCGTGGAGATCTACGGCGTGGCGAAGAAGGTGAACGGGAATGTTCACGGACTCTTCCGCTACCTCGCGTCGCGCGACATGGATTTCGCGCCATACACCTACGTGCGCGAAGGCGACGAGGCGATGCAGCATTTGTTCTCCGTCGTCAGCGGCCTCGACTCGATGGTGCTGGGTGAAACGGAAATCACCGGCCAGGTGAAGCTCGCGTATCAAACCGCCCAGGAAGGCAAGCTCACGGGCAAGATTCTCAATCGCGTTTTCCAAACGGCTCTGCAAACGGGCAAGGAAGTCCGCACCACGACGCAGATCGGACGCGGCGCCACTTCCGTCGGCAGCGTGGCGGTCGAACTGGCGGAGAAAATTTTCGACGGCTCACTCACGAACAAGACGATCATGATCATCGGCGCGGGCAAGATGGGTGAGGCCTGCATTCGCCATCTTCACAAGCGCGGCGCGAAGTCGGTGATGGTTTCGAATCGCTCGCCGGAACGCGCCGAGGAACTCGCGAAGGAATTCGGCGGGCGCGCCATCCGCATTGAGGATTGCTACACGGCCATGGCCGAGGCGGACATTGTGGTGAGTTCCACGGGATCACCGAACATCGTTCTTCACCGCAAGGACGTCGAAGCCGTGATGCGCGCGCGCCGTGGTCGCCCGCTGGCGTTGATCGACATCGCAGTTCCGCGCGACATCGATCCCGACGTTCAACTGCTGAACGACGTTTACCTCTACGACATTGACGATCTCGAAGAGATCATGCGCGAGAACCTGCGCCTCCGCGAACAAGCGCTCGCCCAATGTCACGGCATCATCACCGAACGCACGGCCGCAGTGATGGCCAAGATTTCTCCTGAACCGAAACTGGTTAATGAACCTCGCATTCAACATCGCCCTGGCTGGGTATTTGGCAGCTCTGCTGCTTGCCCTGGCTGAGCTTTTCACGCGCTCGCGTGAAAAGCTGGCGACCGTGACGATCACGGCGCTGGCAGTGGGAGCCGTTGCCCAAACGGCCTGGTTGATCATGCGATGGATCGCCGCGGGTCGCGCACCTTTCAGCAATATGTTCGAGTCACTGGTGCTGTTCGTCTGGGCGCTGGTGGCGGTTTACATCGCGCTGCAATGGCGCAAGCGCGTGCCGTTCCTCGCGGGAGTGACAGCGCTCGTCGCCGTGCTGGTGCTTTTCCTCGCAACGACTTTCGAGACGAACATTCAACCTCTAGCGCCTGCGCTCCGCAGCCGCTGGCTCGCGGCGCACGTCACGGCATGCTTTCTGGGATATGGCTCCGTCGCCGTCGCGGCGATTTCTGGCGCGGCCTATCTCATAGTGAATCGTCGCTCAACGTGCCCCCGGCATCTTGCCGGGTCGGGATGTGAAGCAAACGAGATGTCCATTGAATGCTCTGGCGCCGCGGACCCGGCAGGATGCCGGGGGCACGTTGCTATCGCGCTCGACGCGATCACCGACAAGGCGATCACGTTTGGGTTCCTTCTCCTGACGATCGGCATTGTGTCCGGCGCCGTCTGGGCAAATTCCGCGTGGGGCAGCTACTGGTCCTGGGATCCGAAGGAAACCTGGGCACTGATCACTTGGCTCATCTATGCGGTTTACCTGCACGCGCGCCACATGCGCGGCTGGCACGGCAAACGTGCCGCATGGGTCGCGGTCGTCGGGTTCGCATCAGTCATTGTTACGTATTTCGGAGTGAATTTTCTATTCGGGGGACAGCACAGCTACGCACGGGCTGAAGGACAGGACAGAGGACAAACAATTTTGGTTCGAGAACAGGTCACGCAACAAATCGAGCTCGCAGGACCTGCACCGCACCAGAACGGCACCGCTGAGTCGCAGTGCCGCGTGACCAAACAAACCAGCTAGTAAATCAAACCACTATGAAAACAACCAAACTCCTCGCACTGGCGGCAATGTTGGCGCTGCCAACGCTGGCCGGCGCAGGCATCGTCGGATCGCCTCATGATTTCTCCGGAGAAACCTGGAACATCGTTCCTTCGGATCCCGGCAGCGTCTGCGGCGTTTGCCATCAACCCCACAATGCGAACAGCAGCCTGGCGCCGCTCTGGATTCACACGAGCACCACGGCGACCTTCACGATGTACAGCACGAACACTGTCATCACATCGAAGATGAATGCGACCCCCGACGCCACACCCGGCGGCGTATCGCTTGCCTGCCTGAGCTGCCACGACGGAACGGTGGCAGTGAACTCCTACGCCGGCGGCGTGAAGGGCGGCAGTTCGATCTTCGTGACCAACAATGCGAACATCGGCACCGACCTGACCCACACGCATCCGATTTCATTCACCTATGACTCGGCGCTCGCCACGGCGGACGGATTCCTGAAAGACCCGTCGCAGGCGGTGTTGCAACCCGACAGCGGCACGTTCAATCACGGCAGCGACCTTAGCATCAAGGGCGTTCTCCTGAATGGTGGCAACAAGCTGGAATGCAGCGCCTGCCATGACGTGCATAACCAACAAGGCACTCCGTTCGACATCACTTCGAATCCGAAGCTGGTGAAGATCGTAGGCACGCAGGGTGGCAAGGGCAGTTTGCTTTGCCGCAGTTGCCATATCAAGTAACGCATCGCCGGCCCGGCTGGCGAAAAAGCGCGAGCGGCTGGTCTCCCGGGCATTTTTGCGCGGGAGACTGGTCGAGGACCGACAAAGAAGCAGACACAAAACTGAGAATGGAATTTTTAAAATGAAAACGTCTTTTAACTCCAAAGCGCGTCGAGCCCCGAGGCATGGGCCGGCTGTCGCACGTCTACTCGCCTCAATGGTTCTCGGCGTCTGGCTGGGAAGCGCGGCTCAAGCTGAAGAAATGTATCATCCACCGGCGCTCGGTTCCGGCGGTGGCGTGGTAGCGCAGGCAACCATCACCTCGACCGTCATCACGCCGACGAATGCCACGCTTTGCTGGTACGGCATGCAAGGGTTCTACGGCATCGAGATGTCCACCAATCTCACTACTTGGGTAAACGTGGGGAGTGTTGTGGCGACGGAACACGCCTGGTGCGCCACCGTGGCCAACACCACGGGTGACACGAACGTCTTTTACCGTCTCAACCAAGCCAACAGCTACGTCGGATCGGGCAGTTGCGCGGGTTGCCATGGTGACAAGTACAATCAATACGTCGGAACAGGCCATGCCACGGCGATCAACGCCCTGAAGGACACGAATGGAGCCATCTCCGCGTTCTTTAACGCCAGTTGCGTGAAGTGCCACAGCGTCGGCAAGGATCAGCCGACTGGATTCCAAAGTCTCGCTACAACGCCTCACTTGGCTAACGTTGGTTGCGAAAGCTGCCACGGCCCGGCCGGCTGGCATAAATACAGCGATCATGCTCTCGTGCGCCCGGCGGTCAGCCAGGATCCGAGAATCTGCGGAAGCTGCCATCAGGACAGCCATCACCCCACGTATGAGGAATACGAGCACACCCTCCATGCGGAAGTGAATGTTGACATCAAGTACGGCCTAGCCCTCGCTGGATCATACTTCCAGGAAACTATCAACGTTAGCGGCACCAACCTGTATGGGTACTATGTAAGTACTAACACGGACGGCTCGTTGAAGACGAACCGCACGACTGGAATTGTCAACAGCCTTAACGGACCACAGGCCCCAGGTAAGGGCGTATGGCTTTATGACCCAGGCCAGGACCGTGCCGCCCAATGCGGCGTCTGCCACTCCGCCGCTACCCGCATGGCCATGCTCAAGGATTATGACGCAAGGCTCGCCGGAAAAACGAACGCGTTGGTCATGCCAAACGCCCATGACGGCAGCGAATGGTCGGCGACTTGCGTGTCGTGCCACGACCCGCACTCGGCCGACCATACGGCCCAGTTGCGGCACCCGCTGCGCTCCACCAATTACTACACGATGCCGACCACCACGGACAAGCGGACGACTTACACGACCAACTTCCAGGGCCGGATCACGACGAACGTGGCCTTCATGGGCACAACCTTCGCGAGTCTTTATGATCCCAACATCCAGGTTTGCGCCCAGTGCCATAACACCCGAGGCGCCCGATGGGATGGCCGCAACTACGGTCTGGTTACAAATGGAACCAGCATAACGGTAGCCGTGACGCCTGCGGTCAGCTATAGTCGGCCTCCGCATTACTCGGGGCAATACAACATGCTTGTCGGCATCGTGCAGCCGGACTACTTGAACACCAACTCCGCCGGGGTTGCGACGAACTTTATCTCGCGACACAGCGGTTTCAGCGGGAATACCTATAACACAAACCAGTGCGTTACCTGCCATATGCCGAGCTACGCGGTGACCCCGACCACTAACATTACGGGCCACAACTTCAAGGTGAATAATATAGGTTGCGGATTGGGTGGATGCCACACCAGTGGCGTGCCGGACACGGAAGGCTATATTACTAACACAAAAAACAATATCGGGCGCCTGGTTGACCTGCTGACGCAGTGGGCCACGAACAAGGGACCCGCCATCCTCGGTGCCACGGATTACAACCGGAGCAAGCAGAACAGTTGGGAATTTCCCACGATTGGTACGCTCGCCCCGACTGCGTTGCCTGGTCCTGTCGCTACCAACCAGGTGAAGTTGCCGGAGGAAATCAGGCAGGCGCGCTTCAACGTTTACATGGTAAAGTATGACGGAAGTTATGGTGTGCATAACCCGAGGTACAGCTCGTTCCTGATCCGGGATGCTGAAACCAAGGTGCTCAAGCACTTCAACGTGGCCAAGTTCACGGCCAACAATGCGAGCGCGTTGGTGGGATCGCCTGTGTTCTTCACCAATCTGAACCCTGCCGTAACCGCCAGCGGCTGGAGCTTTGGGGATGGCAACACGTCCAGCAGCACTGCTACTGTTGTTTCCAACACATACGCGGCGGCCGGAACCTACACCGTCACTCTCACGGCCACGGATGCGACCGGCACCGAAACGCTGGTCCGCACCAACTACGTCATAGTGTATAACAGGCCAGTGCCGAGTTTCACAGCCTCCCCACCGACGGGTGCGGCGCCTCTCACCGTGACCTTCGCGAACACGAGTGCAAATGCCATCTATTACCGGTGGACATTCAATACGACGAACAGCGCTCTGTTCTCCAATGAGGAGAATCCGTCATTTACCTATACAAATGCCGGCACCTACAACGTTGCACTCCGGGCCTACAATGAGGCTGGCAGTGTTACCATTACGAACACTATTACTGTGACCCCATAAAGGTTTAGTTTATGTCGTCAGTTTTCCTCGAATGAGGAATCGGCGGGCTTCGGTCTAATTGTGTGTGGCCGGAGCCCGCCTTACTTTCTAATACACACCGCCGGCGCGGTCGGTGATCCGCGCAGCGTCAGGCAGTATCGAGGAGCGGTTATGAAGACTTCACTTTTCGCGGTCCTGGTTGTTTTGAGCGCGGCATCATTGCGCGCGGAAGTGTATCGACCCGCTCCCGCTGCGGGCGGCATTGATTCAGTGCCGAAGCTGAGTTGCCCAATCAGAACCAACGGTGCCACCATGCTCACGTGGCACGGCCCGCCAGGCCACTATTCCGTCCTGACCTCACCAAACGTGGAGGCCAGCAATTGGCTGAGTGCCGCCGAGATCACTGTGAGCGGCAACAGCAATTCGTTGCTCATCACTAATCTGGTGGGAAACAGAGCTTTCTATCGACTCGCAATGCCACCGAATAGCTTCGTCGGCCCGGGCGGGTGTGCCGGTTGCCACGACGACAAGCACAAACAGTGGATGACGACGGGTCATGCTGATGCGTTTAGTGCCATCGCCAATCTGCCTTCAATTGTTCAGCGCGACTGTGTGGTGTGCCACACGACGGGCGCGGGCCAGCCGACGGGATTCACAGACCGAGTCAACACGGCTTACCTGCTGAATGTGTCGTGCGAAAACTGTCACGGCCCGAGCGCCGCGCACAAATATGGCGAGCACGACATCGTGAAGCCGATCGTCTCGGTCGCTTCGGAAATTTGCGGCGGGTGCCACTCAGTCCCGCAGAGTCCCACCTACAACGAGTGGACAAATTCGGCGCACGCGACGGTGACCGAAGCAACGCGGAACTACTTTCTCGATCCCAATCCGGTCACTGGATTTCAGCGCCAGATGAGTTGCGGAGCCTGTCACTCGGGTGCAACACGCGTCGCGATGTTGAATGACTATCGCCGGCGTCAATCGGTTACGAATGTTGCTGGCGGCGTGACGAACATCACGGCGGGAGCGACCAATCTCCTGACCTTGCCCGAGCCGCAGGAAGCGGCTGCATTTGGTGAGACCTGCGTCACCTGTCACGACCCTCACGAGAACCGTAATCTGGCACAACTTCGGAATCCGGTGTTCTCCACGAAGTTCTTCACGCTGCCAACCACCTATGCGCAGGCGACTACCTTCGAAACGAATTGGGCGGGCGTGGTCACTACAAACATTGCCTTCCTGAACAACGTGTTCGCCACCAACTATGACGCGAACATCCAGGTCTGCGGACAATGCCACAATACGCGGGGCGCGGACTGGACGTCGTCGGGGCGTCCGCCGCATCATTCCCCGCAATACAACGTGCTGATCGGCGCCGTGCAGGCGAACTATCTGAATGGAACCAACGTGGCGCAAGTGATCGGAACCCGGTTCGGACGCGATTTGACAGCGATTGGTCCGCATGGACTGAACGAGAATGGCTGTGCGCAGTGCCACATGCCGGCGGTGCGCGTTGAGAATCCGACGGATAGTGATCCGAACTACACGGGACACGAGTTTGGGATGCGATTGCAAGGTTGCACGACGTCCGGTTGCCACACGTCGACGAACCAGGCGTGGGGATTCATGCTGGGGCTGCAATCCGAGACAACGAACAGCATCACGCGTCTGGTTAAGCTGCTGAGCCAATGGTCCACGAACAAGGCGCCGTTGCTCACCAATGCGTTCGCCGCCTATGGCAAGTATGCCTGGGAGTACACAACCGCCGGTGAACTCTCGAATCCAACGGGCACGAACACGATGACGGGCACGACGAACCTCATCACGGGACCGCCCGCCGCGTTGCAGGCCAGGATACCGGCAACGATCAGGCAGGCGCGGTTCGATCTTTACCTCATGGCGAACGATGCCAGTCTGGGCGTTCACAATCCGGAGTATGTTCGCTACGTGCTGGGCCACGGGATTTCAAACGTCACGTACCAGTTGACGCTGCCGTAAGCCGTTGCTGAATGGGAGCGGGGTGGTGCAGGAACCAAGGATTGATGATGGCAGCGATCATGGAGGCGAGCCATGCTCCTTGGGGCGGATGAGGAATGCCTGAAGATGTGTGCGGTCGCCATCCAACTCACCGGACTTTGCTCAAAACAATGAACGAATGGCAAAATCCGTGTAGTGACACTTGCGAACCGCCCATAGCTTCGCTGTGAAAAGCAAGGAATCGAAACATTTGGATGTGAGCCAGGTATGAAAGGACAATCGATCTCAGGGAACGGCGGGAACCTCAATGGCAGTTCGCGATCACGAATGGCGCGTGGCTGTTCAGCGATGGTGACGCTGGAAGGTCTCGCGAGCATTTTGGTGCTTGCGGTGTCGTGCGCCACCAAACCGCCTGCCAAGCCAGGCCACACCTTCTTTCCACCGGCGCCGGACGAGCCGCGTGTTCAGTTCCTCGCGTCGTTTTCCTCCGACGTCGATCTGGGCTGGAACGTGAGCAAGTTCGCGGAGTTCGTTACCGGCAAGGCTGCGGCGCAGAATCCGCTCATCAAGCCGTACGGCGTCGCGGCGAAGGATGGGAAGATTTTCGTCTGCGACACGATGCAGGGCGCGGTCGAGATATTCGATTTTGAAAAGAAGCGCGCTTACTACCTCGCGCCTCGTGGCGAAGGCCGCCTGAAGACGCCGATCAACATCACCATTGATGCGGACGGAACGCGTTATGTGGCCGACACCGGACGTGGACAAGTGGTGTTGTTCCGGAACGACGACCAATACATCACCGCGATGGGCAAGACGGATGAGATGCGCCCGTCGGATGTGGCCATCACGAGCGATCGCCTCTACGTGACTGATCTCAAGGGGCACGTCGTTCGCGTCTATTCCAAGGCGGATCGAACCCTCCTTTTCACCATCCCGCGTGATCCGAAAACGGCCCAGCGCAAACTGCTGTCGCCCACCAATCTCGCGGTTGATGAGCAGGCGGGAAAGCTGGTGATTTCGGACACCGGCGCTTTTTCGGTCCAGATTTATGACCTCGAGGGCAAGTTCCTGAGCGCAATCGGCGGGCAGGGAGTTGCGCCCGGGTTGCTGGCGCGGCCGAAGGGCGTGGCGCTGGACCGCGCAGGATTGATCTACATCGTGGATGCGGCCACGCAGGTGGTGCAGATCTTTAATGCGGACGGGCGTTTGCTCATGTTCTTCGGCCAGCCTGAGACGTCCACGCGCGGTGACCTGCATCTGCCGGCTGCGGTGCGTCTGGACTACGAGAACGTGAAGCTCTTCCAAAATGAAATCGCGCCCGGTCGTGAATGTGAATACCTGATCTATGTCACCAGCCAGGTCGGAGCCAACAAGGTGAACGTCTACGGGTTCCTGAAAAAGAAATAGCCGCCGAACGTCCGCCCAATTGAATCCGCCCGCCACAACCCGTTCAGTGTTACGCGAGCAACTCGTGGCTCTGGTGCTGGTGCTCGGCGTGGCGATGCTGGTGGCGGGCTGTGGCAGCGGTGAGACGAAACAGAAGTGGTTGAACACTTTCTTCGATGGCGTGCCGTCGCCGAGCAGCCGCACGAATGCGCCGACCATCAATCAAATTATTCAGACCAACGGCCTGGCGAAGATCGACCCAAAGCGCCCGGTGCTGTTCATCCACTCGCCCTACGACAAACGGGATTGCATCGCGTGCCATGAGTCGCAGTTCTCGCAAAAAATGAAGGGTAAGGCGGGCGAGGCGTGCTTCACGTGTCACAAGGATTTCATCACGGCGAAGGAGAAGCCGAAATTCGTCCACACGCCAGTCACGTCGGGCGAATGCGCGTCGTGCCACAATCCTCACCAGTCCACGAACACGCACCTGCTGGTGAAACCCTCGAAGGACTTGTGCCTAGATTGCCACGACAACCCGGTCGAGAAACTGAAGTTCAAACATCAGCCCGTGGAGTCGCGTGAGTGTCTGTCGTGTCACAACCCGCACGCGTCGAACAACAAAGGCCTCGCCACCAAGGCGGGCGGCGCGCTGTGCCTCGAGTGTCACGACAATCCGGCCATCAAAGGGAAGTTCAAGCATCAGCCCGTAGTGAACGCGGAGTGTGCTTCGTGCCACACGCCACATGGTTCGAATAACAAAGGCCTGACGATCAAAGCGGATGGCAAGCTTTGCCTCGAGTGCCACGACAATCCGGTCGAGAAAACGAAGTTCAAGCATCAGCCCGTCGAGTCCGGCGAATGCCTGTCGTGTCACGCTGCGCACGCATCGGACAACAAAGGACTCACGATCAAGGCGGGCGCCAAGCTGTGTGCGGAGTGTCATGACGCGCCCAATCCGAAGCCGAAGTTCATTCATCAACCATTTGAGAACGGCGAGTGCAGCGCGTGTCACGCGACGCACGGTTCGAACAACAAGAAACTGCTCATCAAAGCTGGCAAAGCGAATTGCTTCGAGTGCCACGATGATTTCCTGGAGAAGGCGAAGTTCAAACACTCAACGGTGGATGATTGCAGTGCGTGTCACAACTCCCACGGCACCGCCGAGAGCAAGCTCCTGATCAAGAGCCCGCAACTGCTCTGCGGCGAATGCCATGAGCCCAAAGACATGGCAGCCATCAAGGGTCACAAGGACATGGGCAACACGGCTTGCCTCGTGTGTCATGACCATCACGTCGGGAGCAACAAGATGTTGCTCAAGCCGGCCAAAGCAGGAGCGCCGCCGGCCGAATGAGACGCATCCGGCATCATCTCGAGTGGCAATGGCTGGCGGCATTGATCGCGGTGGCGTCGTGGTTCTCGGCGCGAGGACAGGCTCGGTACCAGCCGGACGTTGAGCCCCAGTTGTTCCGAATGCGTGTGGCGAGCGCGAGTGTTGGCGCCTACGCGGAGGCGCACCACGAAGAAGTCAGCTATCGCGGCGGATATTCTTCGACGTTCGACCGGTTTTTCGCCGGGCCGCTCATCGGTCTGAACGTGGAGGGTTCGATTTACCATCCGAACCTGATGCAGTACACGCTCGCCAGCGATTGGGCGGTGGGCTGGACGGAAGAGAAGACCACCACATCGCAGGGTTTCACGCTGAACCGTTCGGGCTTCGATTACATCGGCAACTTTTCCGCGAACGCAATCCTGCTGGCGAACAAGCCGTTTCGCGCGAGCCTATACGCGAGCAGCAGCCACTCGTTTCGCGAATACGATTTTTTCAATCGCGCGCTGGTGGACACGTTGCGCTACGGCGGGACCGCCGGTTACAGCGAAGGGCCGGTGCCGTTCACGATTTCGCTGACGCGGTATGAAGAAGATGCCGACGGGTTTGGCTATAAGACGTCGTTGCGGCAGACGACGCTGAACCTCGAAGCGCACAATGATCGCGAGACCGGCGGCTCGACGTTCAACTACACATTCAACGATTATCAGCGGAGCGTGGACACGACGGGCGGGTCGGGCATCGAGCAGACTGTCGGGTTGTCGGATCGCGAGACGTTCGGAACCAAGAACGTGGAGATGCGCAACAGCGTGTCTTATTCAAAGCGCGAGCTGAACGGCGAACCCGGCGACGCCGCGCCGAACGAGGCCATCACCGCGGCCAGCCATTTGCAAGTGCAGCACCGGCCGAACCTGATGAGCACTTACGATGCGCGTTATCTGCGGGACGAGGCGAATGCGATCACGTCCGAAAACTCCGGTGCGAGTGCGGGCGTGCAGCACAAGCTCTATTCGAGTCTCACGTCAGGGTTGCGCTTCGAGGCGAATCGCTACACCGCTTCGAGGGCGGACACGGAATTCAAGAGCACGCAATACATCGGCGCGTGGAGCGAGGCTTACACGAAGAAGATCAATCAGCGCACCCGCCTTTCGGTCGGCGGCTCGCTCGGTTTCTCGCACACGGATCAGGAGAGCACCGCATTTGTGCCGGTGCTGGGAGAGGCGCACACCTTCACCGGCGGGCCGCTGGTGGACAGCTTTTTTCTGCGGCTGCTCAACGCGGAGGCCGGCACGGTCGATGTGTTCAGCCCCGATCGCACGATTCGTTACATCCGTGACGCGGATTACACCGTCATCGTCGCCGGCAATCGGACGATCATCCAGCTCGTGCAGCCGAGTCCGTCCGGGCTCACTGCGGCGAGCCAGGTCGTGGTCGATTACCAGGCGACATCGCAGGGAACCGGCACGATCGACGGCCGGTTCAGTGATGCACAAGTGCGGCTTGATCTGTTCGATGGCATGTTCGGAGTCTATGCGCGGTTTAGCGAGATGGAGAACACCGCGTCGCGAGGGTTGGTCGTCGAGAACAGCACGGACGTCGCATTCGGCGCTGATTACACGCGCCAGTGGTTCCGCACCGGGGCGGAGTATCAGATTCATGAATCGACCTTCTCGTCGTACACGACGGCGCGGGCTTACCAATCATTCACGTTTCGGCCCGATGATGCATCGTCGCTTGGCGTGACGTTTTCGGAAGGCACGACGGACTACGACAGCGCAAATCGCGTCGAGAATTTTTTCAGCGTGATCATGCGTTACCATCAGGGGCTGACGCGGTACTGGGCTTTCGATCTGGACGCGGGAGTGAACCAGCGCTGGGGTACGGACACGGATCAATTGATCGCTGCGGTGCGGCCGGGTATCAGCTATAACATCGGGAAGTTTTCGATGAAGGCGAGCTACGACTTTGAGTATCGAACATCGGAGAGTGGCGAAGAGCGGGTGAAACACCTGCTCGCAGTGCGCGCGCGGAGATCGTTTTGAAATGTCACGCCAGGTAACAACACGTGAGTTAAGCGGCATTTCTCACCAACATTGGGTAGCACGGGCCACTGGCCCGTGTCGTCCGGCCACTGGCCGGACGAAATGGCGGGACGCGTCGTTGGCGAAGGAGCCGACGCAGTGTTGGACGTCCCTCCCATTCCGAGCGGCGGGTCGCCGCTCGGCACAGGCGAGTCGCCTGTGCCACCCTTTTCTTGGTGAGAAATGCAGGTTAAGCGGCAAGGCGGCGCTGGTCGCTTTGACGTTCTTCGTGTTGCTGCCGTCGGCATTTGCAAAGGACAAACCTGTGGCAGCACCGCTCGTGTGGCCCGCGCCGCCCGAGGAGCCGCGCCTCAGCCATGTGCAATCCATCTCCGAGCCTGGTGATCTCGGTTTGAAAACTTCTGGCTTTGGCCGGTTCGCGAACTGGCTGCTCGGGACGGGCAAGGGCCACAACAAACTGGTGAAGCCATTCGGCATCGCGCTCGACGAGGCGGACAACCTCTGCATCACCGACACCGGCGCGAACGTCGTGTGCTTCTTCGATGCCGCGAAGAAGAAATGGATGCAGTGGGAGCGTGTCGGAAAAATTCGTTTCGCCTCGCCGGTCGCGGTGGCGAAGCGCGGCGACACATTGTTCGTCGCAGACTCGGTGCTCGCGAGCGTGATTGTCTTCAACACGAGCGGGAAGTTGTTGTTCGAAATCAAGAAGGGCATCGAGCGGCCCGTCGGGTTGACGATCAGCCGCGAGAAATTGTTCGTCGTCGATTCGCAAGCCAGCCGCATTGTGGTGTTCGACTTGCGCGGCAATCAGCTTTCGCAGTTCGGCAAGCGCGGTGGCGAGGAAGGCGAGTTCAATTTTCCGACGCACATCGCGGCCGATTCTCGCGGCGGCGTGCTTGTGACCGACTCGTTGAATGGACGCATTCAGTTGTTCGACGCGGAGGGGCGTTATCAGGGACGCATCGGCAGCACGGGTGACAGTCCCGGCCATTTCGGCCGCGCGAAGGGCGTGGCGGAGGACAGCTTGCAACACGTGTATGTGCTCGATGCGATGTTCGACAATGTTCAGATCTTCGATCGACAGGGTCGAATCCTGTTGAGCGTCGGAGAAGCCGGTTCGGCGCGTGGCGAATTCTGGCTGCCGAATGGGATCGCGATCAGCCGCGATAATCGCATCTTCATCACAGACAGTTACAACCGGCGCATTCAGGTTTTGAAATACGTGGGTGGCAAATGAAGACGAACGCGCATTCAATTCAATCGATCAGTCGAGTGTGGCAGTTCGTTGGAGCGTTGTTGTTGCTCGTCTTCACAGCTATCGCGGCGTGCGCGGCGAGCATCGTGGATTCAAAACACAACCTTGCCATCAGCGGGCCGGGTGGTGTGAAGGCGACCCTCGAAACCGAGATCTGCATCTTCTGCCACACGCCGCATCAGAAGACGGGCGATGTGCCGTTGTGGAACCACGCAATGCCCGTGCAGCAATACACGCCCTACAGCAGCACTACATTAAAGGCCACGGATGTGCGCCAGCCGACCGGCGCGTCGAAGCTTTGCCTGAGCTGTCATGACGGCACCGTCGCGCTCGGCATGGTGAACAGCCGGCGCACGCAAATTCAAATGCGCGACGCCGTGACGACGATGCCTCCGGGCTCGACCCGGCTCGGCACTGACTTGAGCGACGATCATCCCATCTCGTTCAAGTACGACTCGGCCCTGGCGTCGCAGAATCCCGAGTTGAAGGATCCCACCACGCTCGATGCGCGCGTGCGGTTGGAC
>JBBRBM010000143.1:0-15658 GCA_038205745.1 Verrucomicrobiota bacterium
CTGGAAGTGTTCCTGACGCACGGCGCCGTGGAAGCGGACACGAACCTGGCCGAGAACGCGATGCGCCCCGTGGCGCTGGGGCGCAAGAACTGGCTGCACATCGGGGACGAGAAAGCCGGGTCGAAGATCGCGGCGATCCTAAGCGTGCTGGCCACGTGCGCACGGGTGGGAATTGAAACGCGCGAATATCTATGGGACGTATTGCCAGGCTTGCGGTGTCAGGCGACTACGGGAGAAGTTAAGCGCCTGACACCGCAAGCCTGGCATCGCACCCGCGCGTCGGCCGGATCGCCCGCCGCCTGACAACTCCTCACCTGGTTCCGCCGGACGGATACTGTTGACCGAGGTGGTGGACGTGACTGAGGCGGTGCGCGGGGAAGCGATTCGCTTGCGCACGAGCGCGACCGCTCACGTTGCGGCGATGGATGTTTTGATTGCGGCCAGCGCATCGCTGGGGAAACGCAACGCTCGTTCACCGTGACCCGCATTTCGCCGCCATTCCCACGAGTCTGTTGAAGCAGGAAGTTTTGCCTGCGAAGTGAGGAACGGAGTCGAGCCGACCGGTGTCCACAGGCGGCAACTTCTCGGTGCAGCGCTCAGACCGCTTCGTCCCATGCGACGGAAAAGCTTCTGGCTGCGTCCCGTGGCGCTGGCCGTCAATCGCGGGTTCGCCCCCGCCGAGTTGTCCCGCATCCAGCGGTTGGTGGAAGAACATTGTCAGACATTGATCGCCGCCTATATTGCCCGCCATGGAAACTGAGTTGACGAAGGAAACCGTCGCCGTGCGTTGCTGGGTGGAAGACCGGCGCGTCTGGCTCGAACTGGCCGATGAGCGGCTGGTGAGTTTCCCCGCCAGCAAATATCCCCTGCTCGCCAACGCCGCCCAGGTGCAACTCGAAAAAGTCACGCTCCGCGTGCATGGACTGGCCCTGCGCTGGGAAGAACTGGACGAAGACATCTGGGTGGATGACGCCGTGTGCGGTCGCTTTCCGTGTCAGCGCGAGTTGGCGGCGTAACCTATCCGAATCTTTTCCGGCCCGAAGTTCTCATCCGCAATCTTGTCAGGCGCTCCGTCCGCTTCGTCCCAAGAGACGGAAACGCGCCGGCCCAGCGGCGGCAAAATCTCCTGTCCCGCCCGGCGGGCTGGCGCGGCGTGCCGGCTGGCCGCTCCCTGCCCGTTGCGCCCGCGTTGGTGGGGCGAGACTCCGTCGCGCCGCTACTACCGCCGCCGGCGCTGCGAACACCGCGAGCCTCTCCGGTGAAGCCCGGCTGCCAGAAGGATGCTCGCTCCGCCCGCCTCGCTGCGCTCGCAATGGGGTTCGACTGAGTCTCGCGGGAAGCCGCACCTCACCCCGGCCCTCTCCCCCCAGCGGAGAGGGAGAAACTTGCGCGCGGCACACGTACTCGTAGCAGCCGACGTAAGGAGGCTCCATCTGAATTCCGGGCAACGATCAGAGCCTCCTTACGTCGGCTGCTACAGTTCAGGGGCATGATTCGCGGCCCTCAGGCCGCATCATCCCAAGCGACGGAAACGCGCCGGCCCGGCGGCGGCAAAATCTCCTGTCCCTCCTGGCGTGCTGGCGCGACGTTCCGGCTGGACGCTCGGAGCCCGGTGCGCCCCGGTTCTACGGCCTGAAGATCATGCACGACCCGTCGCCGCGCGCCCGTTCTCCAAGCGCAAAATGGATTTGAGAAAGCGGGCGGTGAAGGTATCCTCAACCCTGCATGATCCAACGATTCGCGCTCTTCGTCGTTTTCGCGCTCGCGTCTGTTTCCGCATTTGGTCAGGCCGCGCTCACCATCAACGGCGTCGCTGACAAAACAGTGTACACCGATTCCGCGTCGTTCTCGGTTCCGAGCGTTGCGGGTTACACCTACGCCGTTACGTTGGATGGCCAGCTGATCGCCACGGACGTCACGCACACGAGTGGCAAGGTCGATTATCACGAAGTGTTCGTGGTGCGCACCAACACCAGCACACTCGCAGTCACGAACCGGCTGGTTCGTTTCATCATCGTTTCGTCCCAGCGCGTCAATGGCAGCGCGCAGCCGGAGCTAGGGTTGATCGTTTGGACGCCCTATCCACCGGTGCCGTCCACCGCCGCGGAAGCGGCGGGCGCGCAACTCGATATTCTTGTGCCTGCGAACTATCCATTGGGTCTCGATATCCCGGTGATCGCGCGCGTGAACGAGGCAGATGACCGGGTGCGGCGCGTCAACGGATGGGTGTCTGGCGGGGGAGCCAGTCCCTGGCGTGTGGTTCGAGGTCACGGCTTTGGCTTCCTGCCACCGCAGACCAGTGCGGGAACAATCAATTACAACGCCCAGCTATCGGCCCTTTCCGCCCCTCGGCAAATCCAGATCGAGGCAAGCACCACTTGGTCCAATGTGTCCGGCATCATTTCGAGCGACACCGTCTGGCCGACGAATTCACGCATCGCGCTCACCACTTCGCTCACCATCAATGCCGGCGCCACGCTGACCGTGGAGCCTGGCACCGTTGTGAAGCTCAACCCGTTGGTAAACATCACGAACAACGGGTCACTCATCCTCAACGGAACCGCCGCCCAGCCGGTCGTCTTCACGCCCACGAACCAACCGGCACCCGAGATCAACGCGGGAGCATGGGGCGGCATTCTCATGCGCGCCAATGCGGCGCGACTTGTCGCCAACTACGCAATCCTCGCAGGGGGCGGTGGTCAGGCGAATTTCAAGGGGGCTGGCGGATTCACGGGCGGCGCTGAAAGCCATCGCAATGAGCAGCCGCTTTTGCTGGTTCAAAATGGCAGCGCTGTTTTGCTGACGAATTGCGCGCTCATCAATCAGGCCGGTCAGATTGCCAATGGACTGAACTCGACGATCGTTTACGACCACTGTCTGCTTCAGCGTGCCATCACTGCAGGCGAGCATGTCGGCTGCACCATCACCGTGAACAAAAGCGCAGTCATCGAGTTTCCGTCGATCGACGGCATCTACAGCGGAGCGATCGCCGACGCGGATTACGACGGCATTTATCTCACCACGGGCACGCACGTTCTGCGCGACAGCTTGTTTGGATTCGCCAAGGACGACGCCATTGATTCCGGGTCCGGCGGCGCGGGCACGGTGCTGGTGACGAATTGCTGGGTGGAATCCGCGCTGCATGAAGCCCTCGCGTGGTCTGGCGGCGGGCGGCAAACGCGGACCTGCGATTCGGTGCTCATGAACTGCGGCCAGGGCATCGAAGCGGGCTGGAGCACAGGCGTGAACAGTCCCCTCGTCTTCGCGAGCAATCTCCTCAGCACCGCCAACTCGGTGGGCGCGCGTTACGGCGATAATTATTCGGGCACGACCGGACTGGGATTGAAAACCGGGTTCCTGACCGTCACCAACTCCTTCATCCTCTACAACTACCGCGATGTCTGGGGACAGGTTTGGGACGACACGTGGAACTATCGCACGGCGCAAATGGACCTTCAGAACAACTACCTCACGGTGCCGAACACGAATCATCCCGCGAACGTCATCTGGAATCCGGCAGCGGACGGCCCGCGACTCGCGGCGTTCATGACCACGCCCGCGAACGCGCCGGTCGGCATCGGCGTGGCAACGTGGTCCAATCAATATCCGATGTTTGAAATCACGAATGGCATTCCCGTGCGGCTCAGTTCCTTCACCACCAACAGCGTGACGGTGAATTATCTCGTGGAGAATTCCTCCGGCGCGCTTGCCAGTGGCGCGCTCACATTTGCCGCCGGCGAAACGGTGAAGCGGATTTACCCGACGGGATTCGATTTGAACGCGCAAACGTTCGTGCGCGTGTCGCTCAACTCTCCGGTGCGCGGTGAAGTCACCGGTCGTGGCGATGTGTTCTTTGTGAAGCCCGAGGTCATTGTGACGCCTCCCGGAACGACGCTGGTCGCCAGCAACGGCACTTGGAAATACAACGACCAGGGCGTGGACCTCAGCACCGCGTGGCGACCGCTCAGCTACAGCGACGTGACCTGGTCGAACGGCGTCGCGCAACTCGGCTTCGGCGACAGTGACGAAGCGGTCGGCGGGTTGATTAGAAAGACGAACGCCGCCGGCGCGCAGCTCCACTGTTATTACTTCCGCAAAACGTTTGTTTCCTCCAACGTGAATCAATTCGCGACGCTGTCGCTCTGGCTACTGCGCGATGACGGCGGCGTTGTTTACCTCAATGGCAACGAGGTCTTCCGCAGCGACTCGATGCCGCCCACCCAATTTGTCATCAACTACAACACCCTCGCAACGAACTACAACAACGGCGCCGCTCCGCCGGACAACACGGTGGACAAGGCGACGATCTCCGCGACGAATCTCGTCCTCGGAACCAATATCATCGCCGTGGAGATTCACCAACAGGCAACGAACAGCTCGGACCTCAGTTTCGACTTTGCGCTTGCCGCAAATCCGGCTCCGCCGGCCGGTTCGCAGACGCTGCGGCTCGGACGGTGGGACAGCCAATTCACGCTGGGCTGGAGCGACAATGGCTACGTTTTGGAAATGGCGAACACCGTTACGGGCACGTGGCAGCAAGTCACTGCGCCGAGCCCGCTGACGGTTGCACCCACGAACCCGCAGCAATATTTCCGACTTAAAAAATGACACCGGTGCTCACGGCGCGCGGCTTGATGTTAATCAAGCTTCGCGCTGGGACCGCATGGCATAACCAGCTTATGAACTCCCATTTCACGCGCCGCTCGTTTCTCAAGAAGTCCGTTGTTAGCGCGGGCGCGTTAGGCATCGCGCCGACGTTCGCATTCGCCGCCGAAAATGCGCGCGGAAAATTTGATCCATTCGAGATCGTTCCGCTGGGCAAGAGCGGATTGAAAATGTCGCGCGTGATCATGGGCACGGGTGTGCGCGGCGGGAACCGCCAGTCGCAGCACACGCGCATGGGCAAAGAGAACTGCGAGCAGCTGATGCGCGATGCGTTCGAGCGCGGCGTGCGCGCGTTCGATCTCGCCGATCTTTACGGCACGCATCCATTCGTGATTCCTGCGCTGCAAAAAATTCCCCGCAAGGACTTCAGCATCATCTCGAAAATCTGGTTTCGCTCCGGTGGCATTCCGGAAAAGGAGCGGCCGGACGCAGATGTGGTGGTCGAACGTTTTCTCAAGGAGTTGAAGACGGATTACATCGATCTGGTTCTTATCCATTGCATGACAACCGCGAATTGGACGACCGAGATGGAACGCCAGATGGAGATCATGGCGAAGCTGAAGCAGAAGGGCGTGATCCGCGCGCATGGCGTTTCGTGTCACTCGATCGAAGCGCTCGAAGCCGCCGCCGCATCGCCGTGGGTTGATTCAGTTCATGCCCGCATCAACGCCTTCGGCACCAAGATGGACGGCCCGACGGAGAAAGTCGTTCCCGTGTTGAAGAAGATCTGTGACGCCGGGAAAGGTATCGTGGGCATGAAACTCATCGGCGAAGGCGAGTTCCGCAACAGCGACGAGAAACGCGACGAGTCGGTGAAATTTGTCCTCGGCCTCGGGTGCGTGAACGTCCTCAACGTCGGCTTCGAAAAGCTCGCCGAAATCGACGACCTCGCATCGAGAGTCCGCCGAGTCAATCGGGCGTAAAACTCTAATTGCGGGCCTCAACGCCTTGCGGCGGAGGGATGCGCATTGTCACCCGTGCTCACCGTGAGTCGTACAGCCGGTCCACCGGCGCGTGGCATGGAATAGAGTTCAAAACCTTCCTCGCGGTTCGACGAGAAGATCAGCATCTGCCCAGTGTGCAACCACGCAGGCTCCGAGTCGGATGACGGCGCGTCGGTGAGGCGCGTGAGCGAAGTGCCATCGGGTTTGACGGTGTAGATTTCGTCGTTGCCATCGCGGTCGGAGACGAAGGCGATCAGTTCGCCGTCGGGAGACCACGCGGGCCGGGTGTCGGCGGACGAACCGGTGACGAGCGTGGTGACATTGCTTCCGTTGGTATCCATGAGGAACAGGTCATAGGTGCCGTTGCGTGTGGAAGCGAAGACGATCTTCGTCCCGTCCGGAGAAAACGCCGGCCACCGGTCGGACCCGCTCGCGGAAGTGAGTCGTTGGAGAGCGGAGCCGTCGGCGTGCATCCGGTAAATCTCCGCGTTCCCGTCGCGCTCAGAGACGAAGACGATGTTCGATCCGTCCGGTGACCACGCGGGGTCGTAGTCTGCCGCCGCATGACTCGTGAGGCGGACGACGCTCGCTGCATTGGACAGAGGCAGCGTGAAGATTTCGGCATTGCCGGCTCGTGTCGAAACGAAAGCCAGCCGCGCACCGCCGCCCGACCACGCAGGACTGTGATCTTCGGCCGGATCGCTGGTCAGCCGCGTCGGCGGAGCGCTCGATCCGTCGGTCAGGTAAATTTCCGGGTTGCCATCGCGTGTCGAGGCAAACGCGATCTGCACCCCGCCACTGGCGTTGCCGCTCGCAATGTAATCGCCAAACTCGGATGTGTTTCCATTCGTGTCGGTGACGGTCGCGTGGAGGTTGAAGCGAAAGCCCACGTCCGTGACTTTGATCGGGCTGACGAGCGTGGCGCTGAACCAACCGTGGCGCACGTAGCCCCAGCCAATTCCGAATTCTCCCTCTTCGTCGGGATCGGTAAACACCTCGATGGAACTTCCGTCAGGCGCGCTGCTCGTGCCCATCACAGACTGGCTGGTGATGTCGGTGATCACCGGCGCCTCGATGCCGTCGTTGGAGAAACCGAGCAGGGCGATGCCCTTGCCTGAATTGCCGGTGATGCGGTTGGCCACAATCGCATTCCGGAAAGTGGAGAAACCATCCACCAGCACGCCGATGGAATTTCCGCTGATGAAGTTGTCAATGATGTCAGTGTCGCTCGCGCCGCCGGTGCAAACGATGCCTGGGCCGGAGTTGTGATGCATGAAGCTCCCGGAGAGATCCGTCCGCGTCGCGCCATTCCGGATCAGGATGCCGGCGAGATTTCCGGAGCTCGTACAAGGCTGCGTCGCCCCCCCGATGATGGTGCCGGCTGCGTTGTCCTCAATGATGATGCCCGCCGGCTGGACGCGTGCCGGATCTCCCAGCGCAGCGAGCGCGCCGAGGATCACGTTGTTCGTTCCGTTGGCGATGCGGATGCCGCTGGCGCCGTTGTTCCGGACTTCCGGACCCTCGCCGGCGGGAGAGCCCAGGCTTTTGTCGCTGGCGCCGTCGTCGATGCGGATGCCGTCGAGCGCGTTCCCTGGAGGCTCATTCGTCGGCACGGTCAGGATCGATAATCCAGAGCGGGCTCCCAGCACGCGGTTGTAGCGCGTGCCCGCGCCGGTGAGCCAGATACCGTGCTGGCGGTTTGCGTTGGCGCGGAAATCTTGCACCAGGTTTTCGCTCGCACCGCCGGCCAGCACCAGGCCGGTGCGGTTGCTCAGGACGGTTCCCACGATCACGTTGGTGGCCGCTCCGTCGGTGAAGCGTGCGCCGTCCAGCATGTTGTTGCTCACAGTGAGCGTGAAATGATTGTGGCTGCCCCCGGAAACAAACACCCCGTGGTTGGTGCAGTTGCCAACGGCGAGCGTCAACTCATTGCTCCGTGCTGACAACACGCGAACGCCATCGCCCGTGCATCCCGAGGCGACCATGTTGATTGTGTTCAGAGTGGCGTCCGCTCCATCGAGTACCAGTCCCGTCAGACCGGCGATGTTGAAGCCGTTGACTTGCAGACGGCTCGTACCGCTGCGCAGGGAAAGTCCGCCGAGCGTATTCGCCTGCGCGAAGAAGTTGATGGACGTTTCGGAGTCATTCACACCGGCGGCCACAATGCCGAACTCCGTGTTGAAGAGGGCTTGCACGCCGTCCAGCGTCGTGGATCGGCAGCCATCCAGAAAGATTCCGTGCAGATGGTTGCGGCTGGCGATTCCGGGCCTGACCAATCCAGCTTCGTGCCCCCAATTTCCAACGCGGTTCTTCTGGCAGGCTTCTTGCCCGCGGTGGCAAGCACCTTGGGAATCATTTTCTTCACGGCCTCCCCGACCGCGAGCATGAAGGTTGGACCCAGTCCACCGGGTTCACGTCACTTCCCTTGACGTACACGCCATCGTCACCTCGATTGACCCCAATGTAGAACTCCGCCTCATCCGCGTCGGCGATGGCTGGGTTGGTGGTTGAATTCGACTGTTGGGCCGTCAGACCGCCGCCGCTGGCAAGGCCGCTCGCCGAAACCAACGCGTTCGAGTAGGCCATGACGATGGCGGGATTCGTCAACGGTTCGCCTCCGAGCGGGTAGATCGCCGCGATGTTGCTGGCGAGAGTCTGCACCGCTGGATCCGCAGCAATCCGACTGAGTATGGAAGCTGCGATTGCCGGGTCGCGTGCTTGAAACAGCGGATGGAGAAAAACCAATCCCTGCGCCGTGGAAGCGGCGTCGATGACAAAAGGCGCCCCGTCGGAAAGCGTCACCGCGAAGAAAATGTTTTCGTCGATGCCGTTGGTGGGGACGGCCATGTTGACGATGGCCCGGCCGCGGCTGACGAGAAAAATATTCGTGGGATTCTCCGGCGCAGCGGCACGCCGTCGCTGTAGGCATTCACCAGATCAAACTGCGCTCCATTCAATCCCGCAGGCGGCGCGAATGTGCCCGGCACCGGCGCGGTCACCACGAAAAACTCCTTCATCGTAGTCTCGCCGCCCGGCGTCGTGACCGCGAGCGGTCCAGTGGTGGCGTTCGTGGGGACTTCGACCAACAAGCGCGTGGCACTTGCTTCGATAATGCGCGCGGTCACGTCGCCGATGCGCACGACGTTGTCGCCCGGACGCCCGTCGAAGAACTGGCCGAATATTTCAATCTGGCTGCCGGCCGAACCGTTGGGCTGGCTCAGGCTCGTCACTCCCGTAGCGAGCGCGACCTCCGCCGCGCGATAGAAGCGCTGCGGTATTCCGGCGGCGTTGGTGTCAACAAAGGGAATTGTCCCGGTCGTGTTCGTCAGCACCGCGAGCGGCCGCCATGAAACGAGATTCGAACTGGCATCCACGCGATGGAAACGCTGCGCTTCGCCCGTCACCGTGATTTGGATGCGGCTGCCGGGCAACCGGTCCAGTCGCAGGCTGGGAGCGTTGGTCTCGGCGCCTCCGGACGCGACGGCCATTGCCAGAAAGAAGGCCAAAGATGCTGCCAGGAACCGCCGATTGGCGATTCTGGATCTTGGGCACGAACAGATTCTTCATAGACGAGCCCTCAGGTGTCCACTCGATCACTTCCGGCCGCCCAAAATCCCAAAACCACACGGAGAGGCCTGCGGCGATGGGGGATTGGGATAGCGTGAAACTAGACTTGCACCAGTGGGTGTCAAGCGTGGCAGAGATCAATCTCGCGACCAGAAATGCTGCGGCTCGACTTCGGGCCGCGCTGACATTTCTCAGCAATCTTCAAAGTGGTGGAGCCTCCTGAACGAAGTCAGAACCTTTTTCGATGAGAATCCGTGCTCGTGAGGGTATCCCCACACCCTTCCCCGCGTGGGGAGCCCCTCTGATCTCGATTCCGTCCTTTGTTCACAATCGTTTTGTCGTGGTCTTGCCGCTGGGCTGCATCCCCGACTTCGGTCGGTTTTATGGCTCGCGCGGCGGTCTTGGTGTGGAAGCCGCGCTCGCCAAAAACCTCCCTCATCGCTCACGCGAACGGTGCGTATGAACTGTAACGAAGCCGGCCCACACTCGACCAGTGCGCGCCATTCCAAACCGCGATGTTGGTTGCTGCGATGCCGGAGACCTCTCGGAAATTTCCCGCGACGATCAACTCGCCATTCGTGAACAGCAACTAACATTGGGATCGATAAATGAGTATGAATCGCGACCCCGTCACATTGCCGACCGAACGCCATTCAAAATGAGGATTGCTGAGGCGGCTCGCGGTCTTTCTTCTCCCAGGCGCGCTTGCGCGGCTCGGGGAGGCTGGTGTCCACCTTCGCGTAGAATGTCCCCTCGCCCAGCAGGTCATCGATCGCTTTTTGAAACTCACGCGACGGTGCTACGAAATACCGGTCGTTCGCTTCGATAGAGATCAGCGCGTTGTTCTTCGGATGCCGGATACGCAGGAAGAGCGGGATCTTTCCGGGGAATTGCTGCACGAGTTCAAAAATCCCCTTGAGCTTTTCGTCGTTCAGGTGAACGGCGCTCACGTGCAGGTGAACCTGCTTCGTGTATTTCTTCGGCGCGTCGTCGAGCGGCATGATTTCCGTGGGAAAAATCTTTGGGCGATCTTCGTCGTTGTTTACTTCACCAACGAGGAGCAGGGCTTTGTTGGGTTCGAGCAGGTGACGGAACTTGTCGTAGTTCTCGTTCATGCACAGCATCGTGAACGAGCCTTCGAGGTCTTCGAGCGTCACCATCGCGTAAGGCTTCCCATTCTTTTTCGACATGCCTTGCTGCACGCTGGTGATGATGCCGCCGATGCGCGTCATGGTGCGCGGCGCGAGCGCGGAAGCGGTCTTCGAAGTGTGCAGCGCGAACTTCTCCAATAGATCGGCGAACGGCGTGAGCGGATGGCCCGTGATGTAGAAGCCGAGCAATTCCTTTTCGTGCGCGAGCAATTCGTTCTGCGGCCACTCGGCCACGCGCAGTAGTCCGTCGTCTTTGGTCTCGGCTCTTTCTTCCAACATGCCGAAGAGGGAAACCTGTCCGCGCGCTTTGTCCGACGCGGCGCTGGACGCGCGGGCCGTCACACGCTCGATCGAGGCGAACAGCGTGGCGCGCGTTTCGCCGAAGCAATCACACGCGCCAGATTTGATGAGCGATTCGATCGCCTTCTTGTTCAAGGCGCGCAGGTCCACGCGCTCGAGCATGTCGCCAAATGACTGGAACACGCCGCCTTCATTGCGCGCCTTCAAAATGCTTTCCACCGCCGCTTCGCCGACGCCTTTGATCGCCGCGAGTCCGAAGCGAATAACCTGTTTCTCGGGGAGCACACGCGCCCTCGCGTGTTGATTTTCGGCGCCCTCGCCGAAAATCTTCCGGCGCTCTTCGACAGTGTCCGCTGAGCCGAGGGCGGGGGCGACCTCGGCAACACGCGAGGGCGCGTGTGCTCCCCCGGAGTTGCGCGCGCGCGCCGGGGCGAAGTGCATCTCACCTTCGTTCACGTCGGGCTGGAGAACATCCACGCCCATGGTGCGCGCTTCATTGAGCAACACGGTCAACTTGTCCGTGCTGTTCATGTCGTTCGTCATCATGGCGCAGAGGAACTCGACCGGGTAGTTCGCCTTCAGATACGCCGTCTGATACGCCACGATCGCGTAAGCCGCCGCGTGCGATTTGTTGAAGCCGTAGCCCGCGAATTTCTCCAGCAGGTCGAACACTTCGTTCGCCTTCGACTCGGGAATGTTGTGTTTCTCCTTGCAGCCCTTCACGAAGATGCTGCGGTGCTTCGCCATCTCCTCGAGCTTCTTCTTGCCCATCGCGCGTCGCAGCAAATCCGCGCCGCCAAGTGTGTAGCCGCCAAGAATCTGCGCGGCCTGCATCACCTGCTCCTGATAGATGAGCACGCCGTACGTCTCCTTCGAGATCGGCTCAAGCAGCGGATGCGGATACTCAACCGGCACTTCGCCGTGACGACGTTTGATGAAGTCGGGAATGAGATCCATCGGGCCGGGCCGATAAAGGGACACGAGCGCGGTGATGTGCTCGACGCTCGCGATCTGGAATTTCCGGCAGAGATCCCTCATGCCGCCGGATTCCAACTGGAACACGCCGACCGTGTTGCCCTTGTTCAGAATGTCGTAGGTCTTCTGATCGTCGAGCGGCAGATCGTCGAGGACGATGTTCACGCCTTGCGTGCGCTTGATCATCTCCACGGTGTTGCGAAGAACCGTGAGCGTCTTCAGCCCGAGGAAATCCATCTTCAGCAAGCCGAGCTCGCCGACAGGATTCATCGCGTACTGCGTCACGATGGTGCCGTCTTCGTCCTGCTTGAGCGGAAGCAAATTCACCAGCGGCTCGGGTCCGATGACCACGCCTGCCGCATGAACCGACGAGTTACGCGCGATGTCTTCGAGCACGAACGCCATGTCCACGAGTTCGCGCGTGACCTCCTCGGTGTTGTAAGCCTCCTTGAATTCCGGCGACTGTTTGAGCGCGAGTGCGAGCGACATCTTCAAGTCGGTCGGAATCATCTTCGCCAGCCGATCGCAGTCGCCGTAGCTCAAGCCCATCACTCGACCGACGTCGCGCACGACGGACTTCGCGCCCATGGTGCCGAAGGTGATGATCTGCGCCACGGAATCGCGCCCGTATTTTTGCCGCACGTATTCGATCACGTCTGCGCGACGGTCATCCGCGAAATCGATGTCGATGTCAGGTGGGTTGACGCGCTCAGGGTTGAGAAAGCGCTCGAACAACAACCCGTAACGAATCGGGTCCACGTTCGCGATGTCGAGCAGGTAAGTGACAATGGAACCGGCGGCGGAACCGCGCGCCACGCAGGAAACACCGATCTCGCGTCCGTAACGAATGAAGTCTGCGACGATCAGAAAGTAGGAGATGAAGCCCGTCTTCTCGATGACGGTGAGTTCGGTTTGAAGACGGTCGATAACGACTTTGATCGCAGCGGCGACGGCAGGTGCCAACGTGCCCCCGGCATCTTGCCGGGCCGCACTGTTATCATTTCGAGCGCTGCCAATTTGTTCGGGCGCGGAACCCGGCGGGACGCCGGGGGCACGTTGATAAGTCGGCAACCGCTCCGGCTTCTCAATGCCCTCGACCACAAACTCGCTTCCCTCCGCCCGCGCCTTGATCGTGTAGCGTCGATACAAACCTTCGGCCAGCAGCTTGCGCAAATAGCCCTCGCGCGAAAAATGTTCCGGCGGCGTGAACAACGGGTAATGCAGCTTCCCAAACTCGATCTCCAGGTTGCACTTCTCCGCCACCTCCATCGTGTTTTGCACCGCGTCCGGAACTTCGGCGAAGAGCGCCTTCATCTCCTGCGCTGATCGCAGAAAAAATTGCTCCGGCTGGTAGCGCATTCGTTTCGGATCGTCCTTCACCGTCTGCGTGCCAATGCAGATCAACGAATCGTGCGCCTGCCAATCTGCTTTCTCGACGTAATGCACATCGTTCGTCGCCACGCACTTCAGCCCGAACTCCTTCGCCCACGGGATGAGGTGCTTATTCACTTTCGCCTGCTCGGCGATGCCGTGATTCTGGAGTTCGAGATAAAAGTTTTCGGCGCCGAGCGTTTGCTTGAACCAGTCGATTGCCGACCGCGCCTTCTTAAGATCGTCCTCGGCAATCGCCTGCGGAATCTCGCTGGCGAGACAGCCCGAGAGCGCAATGATGCCTTCCTTGTGCGCGGCGAGAATTTCCTTATCGATGCGCGGCTTGTAGTAGTAGCCCTCGATGTGCGCGTCGGTGACGAGCTTCACCAAGTTCTTGTAGCCGGCCTCGTCCTTCGCCAGCAGCACGAGATGGTTGTAAACATCGCGACCGCCGCTCGAAGACTTCTTCTCCTTCCGCGAGCCCGGCGCGACGTAAACCTCACACCCGATGATGGGCTTGATGCCCTTCTCCCGCGCCGCCTGATAAAAATCGATCGCGCCGAAGAGCACTCCGTGATCGGTGATCGACAGCGCCGGGAATTTCAGCGCGTGCGCCTTCTCCATGAGCTTGTCCATGCGACATGCCGCATCGAGCAGCGAATACTCGGTGTGCAGGTGCAGATGAACGAAGTCCGCATGAGACATGGGGAGAATGTCGAATGACGAATTTCGAATGTCGAGAGACGACTATTCACACCAGCGAAATGGGCGCGCTGCGACCGTTGCGACCGCGTCCAGCGGGTGGCGTTTGAAATCGCTTTCGCGCGGGAGAACATGCGCGCCACCAAACGCGGCTCGACTCGTCGCAGCGTGACGAGTTTTACCATCGTCGCCACCGATTGATGGCTTGACGCAACGTTGACACGCCGCGCTGCAGTTCCAAAACTGCGCACATGAGCAATGAGATGATTTACCCGCGCAGCCCGCGTGAGATGATGGATGGCTGGTATCACTTGCCGCGGTTCATCGACAAGATTCGCCTGAAGCAGGCGGGCAGACTCCACGCCGACTATCAGGAGAACTTCACGCAAGGTTTCGACGGCGCGTGGCTCAAGGCGGCTGGCGTCAGCGCGGACCAATTCATGAACGTGGTGAAGAACACGACGACGGACGGCGAGGTTTGCGATTGGGTGCGCAAGAACGTGAAGGCGAGCGCGGCTGAAAAACAAGTGTTCAACGAAAACGTCTCGAACCGCGGGCGCGAGGGCGACTTGCAAGCGCGCTTGAAGATGCGCAAGGAGCAGGCTGGCCTCGCACATCGTGACGACATCCAGTGCTTCTTTGAATTCATCGACGTGGACGAGAAGCGGGGGTGAATCCGTTTCGGGTTTGGAGTTTCGGGTTTTGCGTTGCTCACGGCGCAGCGTTCAACACGAAACACGAAACCAAAAACACGAAACGATTCTCAGAACACCATCGGCACGCCTTCGTCCAAAATCTTGAGGTGATGCGCGATGCCGTCGCGCTCGGCGATTTCGCGAAGCCAGCGTGGCGGTTCATCGAGCGCTTCGAACGAGAGCTTGAACGTGCCGAAGTGCATCGGAATCAGCCATCGCGCGCCGAGGTCGCGGAAAACTTTCACCGCTTCATCCGGCCCCATGTGAACGTTGCGGAATGAGTCGGGGTAGTAGGCGCCGATCGGCAGCAGCGCGATTTCAGGTTTCAGCAGGCGGCCGATTTCCTTGAAGTCTTCGGAGTAAGCGCTGTCTCCCGCGTGGTAGATGCGACGCCCTTGATGTTCCAGCATGAAGCCGCCGTAGCCGCGGTGTGAGTCGCGGATCGTGCGCGCGCCCCAGTGCTTGCACGGCGTGAGCGTCACCTTCCAATCGCCGTGCGAGAAACTTTCCCACTTTTGCAGCTCCACGACGCGCCCGAATCCGAGGTCGCGCGCGAGGTCACCGACGCCCCACGGCATCACGCCGATCTGCGGCGACGGCAAACGGCGCAACGTGGGTTTGTGAAAATGGTCGTAGTGCGCGTGCGTGAGCAGCACGAGATCGATGGGCGGCAAATCTTCGATGCGACACCCCGCGCGCTTGATGCGCTTCAGGAGGAAAAGCCAGTTCGCGAAGTTCGGATCGATCAGCACGTTCAAGTCATCGAACTGAACAAGGAACGACGCGTGGCCGATCCACGTGATCGCGACCTTGCCTTTCTTGAGCTTTGGAAACTCCGGCTTGCGACATTCGCCATGCCGCGGCGTGAGCCACGCCTTCCACACCATCTCCAGGAAAAACGTGCGCGGGTTGAAGTGGTTGCTCGGTGTGAGTTCCTTGAACGAGCGCGGTATGCGGCGGCGAGGAGGCCCTGACGATCCGACTGGCTCACTGTTCATCACAAATTATGGGACTCTCTTACTCGCGACTGAAACAAATCTCAACTTTCAGTGACGGGCGACGCCGGGATTTCCTTCACGCAAAACCAAGGAAGGGCGGGAAAGCCCTCGGTGTGCTGAATTGCATGAACCACTCATTGCAGCAGTTCACTTGCGATGTGGCGCGACACGACGCACACTCTGCGCTTCATGCTCGCGATTTCAGACATCAGCAAGGGTTTCGGCGGACGCACACTTTTCGAAGAGGTGTCGCTCTCGATCAATCGCGAAGATCGCATCGGGCTCGTGGG
>JBBRBM010000144.1:0-15646 GCA_038205745.1 Verrucomicrobiota bacterium
GAGCGAGTTGGTGCGGGCGCACGGGATCCGGCGGGCGCGTTACCGCGGCTTGGCCAAGGCACGGCTGCAGAACTATTTTGCGGGCGCAGCCTGCAACGTCAAACGGTGGATTCGCCGAAGCGTGTGGGAACTGTCGCAAGCGGCAGCGGTGAGCGTGCCCGCCGTGAGTTAGAAAGCGGGGCGGGGGCGCCCCGCTGCTGGGGTTTAGCAAGCGGCCCGGCCCCCACGACGCTGGTGAGGCGGAGTTGGAGCTTTGCCCGCGCACTCCGTTCTGTGGTGTTGGGTAGGTGATAGGACAGAGAAGCGTCGCGCAACCTGTTTCCCACTCAAAGAACCCTGCTGAAAAACCTACGCCTTCTCGGCCGAATCACTACTGATTACTGACCCACTGATTTCTGTTTCACTCGAACTCTGCCGGTGCGACGAGTTCTTCGTATGCCTTCGGCCCGTCGCTCTGAACGAAGTCATCGATCTCACTGGCCGCAGGTGGAAGTTTAGCAGGGTCGAAAATTTTTTGAGCAGCTTCGGCGGCATCGGCACTGGCGAAAACCACGGAGATGAACGGCAACAGAATAAGAGCCATGAGACCGGTCATTCGCGGCACAAGCGCGTCCGGCGTGCATGCGATTGGTCTTCCGGGATTCATGGGTGAGGCCGTTGTAACAGGATTGGATTTCCGTTGCCTCCTTTTTTGCGACAGCCTTCGATCTGAAAAGCTGCTCAGGCGAAAGGTGTCCTTTGCGTGCCAAGGCTTGCCGCTCTTCAGCGCTCGCAATCCACTCCGGTAACCCGACTTCGCCTTGACCGTTGAGCCGGACGTGAGTTGAATCTCGTCATGCCAAAAGTTTTCCAAATTTCACGTCGCTCGTTCATCCAACGTTGCAGTCTCACCGCCGCTGCCACCGGATTGCCGCTGTGGTTTGTAGAACGCGATCTTGCTCTGGCGGCCGAGCAGAGCACCGCGCCATCGACATCGCCCAACAGCCGTCCGGGCCTCGCGCTCATCGGCTGCGGTGGGCAGGGAAATTCCGATCTGACCGGTGCCGCCAAGTTTGGCAACGTCGTCGCCCTCTGCGACGTAAAGGAGAACGCGGTGAACAACATCGCCCGCCGTTACACCCAGGATGGAAAGGCGCCCGCCACCTTCAGCGATTTCCGAAAGATCCTGGAACGCAAGGACGTGGACATCATCATCAACGGCACGCCCGACCACTGGCATTCCTTGGTCAACATTGGAGCGGCACGCGCGAAGAAAGATGTGTATGGCGAGAAACCGCTCACGCTCACCATTGATGAGGGCAAGCATCTGATCAAAGCCGTGCATGACAACAAGATCGTGTTCCAGACCGGCACCCAGCAGCGCAGCGACCGGCGATTCCGTCTCGCGTGCGATCTCGTCCGCAATCACCGCATCGGCAAACTTCAGACTGTGGAAGTGTTCGTGCCGGCTGGATTGCGCGAAGGTCCGTTCGCCACCGATCAGGTTGTGCCCGCGGGTCTCAATTGGGACCTCTGGCTCGGACAGTCGCCGCAGGTGGGTTATATGAAAGAACGCGCGGGCAACTCATTCCGTTGGTGGTGGGACTATGCCGGCGGGCCGGTAACGGACTGGGGCGCGCATCACAACGACATTGCACGCTGGGCCATCGGGCAGGACGGCCCCATCGCAGTCGAAGCCAAGGCCACGGTCGGCCCGATCGCGGGCGGATTCACCACGTGCAAGGAATTCGAAGCCACCCTGACCTATGCGAATGACATCCGCCAAATCGTCAAGACGACCACGGCGGACAGCCCGTTCGGCGGAATTCTCGATCCCAAAGGCCAGCGCAACGGCATCCGTTTTACAGGCACGGACGGCTGGATCTGGGTGAACCGCGGCGACCTGAATGCGAGCAAGGAAGAGATCTACCTGAACCCGTTGCCAGCGGACGCCGTGAAGCTCGAGGTGAGCAACAACCACATGGGCAATTTCTTTGACTGCGTTCGCTCACGCAAAGATCCCATCGCGCACGTTGAACAGGGCCATCGCTCCGCCGTTGTCGGTCACCTCATCATCATCGCGATGCAACTGGGCCGCAAACTCCAGTGGGATCCGGCGAAGGAAGTCTTCATCGGCGACGGCGCGACGGAGGCCAACAAGCACCTCGCGCGAGAGATGCGGAAGCCGTACGACTACAGCTTCGTGGGCTGATGGGTCGTTTAAAATGATTTCATAAGCACCGCGCTCCGGCGTTCCCGCGCGTCATGACGATTAAAAAACAGGACAGCCCGGACACATTATCCGGGCTGTCGCGCCATGAATGAAGCAACGAGCCTTTGTTATGGCTTTGCCGGTTGGGCAGCCTTGGCCGCGGCGTCAGCGGCTTTGTCGGCAGCGACGTCGGCCTTGGCCGCAGCCTTGTCAGCGGCCTTCTCAGCCTTCGCAGCATCGTCCAGCTTCTTCTGTTGAATCTCAGCGGCTGCGTTCTTGCCGTACTTCCCGTCCGTCATCTTGTAGAGCCAGCCTTCTTCATAGAGGAAGGAATGAATCCACCAGGCAAAGAACAGCACGAGCAGCAGCTTGGGCCAGGCGGCCGGCTTCTCGGCATACTCATCCGCGGCGCCAATCGTCGCCCCGGGCGGCAGCGCAGCGACCGCCGTGAGCGCACCGCCGAACGGCACGTTCATCCTGGCGCGAGCATTCACAGCCCAACCATTGGCGTCGAGAATCGGACCGAGATTGCGCTTCCGCAGCTTCAACCACGCGATCGCCATCGACGGCGCGGAAATGAGCAGCATGAAAACGATGATGATGAACGGGATTTTCCAGGCCGGGATTTTACTGAACACACCCAGCAAGCCGGCAGCCATCGTCCCAATCGCGCCGAAGGCCACACCCATGGCGGCTACGATCCCGACATCCAGTTTCTTAGGCTCCTCAGGTTTTGTTTTGTCCGGGGGCGGCGGCAGCTTCGCCGTTGCATCCAACTTGGCGGAGGAAGCGGCTTCGGCAGCGGCTGCCTTCTTGGCCGCGCGCTCCTCGATCGCACGCACCAGCTTCTTGTATGGCGACCAGAACGCCTGACGAATGCTGATCGGATTGTCGATGATCTTGGTGATGGTGGCGTCCCAGTCGCGACCTTTGCGGTCGTAGAAAATTCCGTTGCGCCCGACCATGAGGTGATCGGAATCCCCGCCGGTGAATGCGGCGACGATATGCATTTTTTCACCCGTGCCTTTGCGGTAGCAGTCGCAGTAGGCGAGGTACGTTCCGGCCAGTCCCGCCATCAAGGCGTGCTTGCCCGCGTCTTCGACGGTCAGGCAGAGGTCGCAACTCCGTTGGTCGAGAAACAGAGTGCCGGCCTGAAAGATGGCTTTGTCCTTCCGCCCATAGAAGTCGCGGAAGTTGACGAAGTTGTTGCAGAGCTTCGCGAGGTCGCGGTGATAGTGAACCAATCGGTTCAGCCCGACGACCGCCTTCGCATTGCCTTCCTCGGCCTTATCCTTCGCGATGAGAGCGGTGAGAGTTTCTTTCGCCTTCGTCGCGAGAATTTCGCGCAGGCGCTTGAGGCCTATTTTCTCGACCGAGCCTCCCGCTTTGCTACCGGTCCAGGCGTCGAACGCGCCGAGTTTGCCGAGCAACGCCGACCAATCATTTTCCGTGAGGGTTGTCTTGTCGCCAAGGAGCGGCTTGACCGCAGCGGCATTAAACGCGGCCAATGCGCCGGCCCAGGCGGGATTGACACCTTCCGTGAGAGGCAACGAATTGTGGGCGGCGATTTGCGCAAGTGGAAAACTGGCAATGTCCGCGTGCGTTAGAGTGAGATCTTTCGTTCCCAGGGCGATGAAATCCTTTTCATCGCGGTTCAACGCATTGACCGAGCGCGGGTCAAAGGCGGCCAGGCGGCAGCGGGCGAAGAAGTCGTCCACCTTGGTCTTGACGGCTTTGACTTCGGCGGCAGCAGCTTCCGTGTTCAGGCCGAGCGGCAACACTGTGGTGTCGCTTTCCGCTTTCTTCCACCAATCGGAGTAGGCCGCGGCATCGGCGAAAAATTGATCCACCCTGACCTGGCTGACGCCCGGCTTGCCGCTGGCGTCAGTGTCGGCGCCCAGGCAGGCAATGACGTCATTGATGACGGCCTTGGTCGCGTCATCGCTGGCGGAGTCGGCGGGAACAATGCCGTCACCATTGAACGGCTTGGCCGCGAAGGTCTGGGCGGCAGTCACGGCCTCGTCGATGGTGACTTCGCCGTTGTCCGCTTTCGCCAAGACCTGTTTTGCAAAGTTGGCGATGAGCTTGCCCTCAGGCGTCGCGTCGTTGACGGCGGAGGGACGGAGCGTGGGAAAGCCTTTAAGAAGATCATCCGGGTTTTTGAGCAGGCCGCCGGCCCACTTGACTGCCTCGATCAATTCATTCGCACGCACACGGCCGTCCTTGTCCGTGTCGATGAGGACCAGAGTGTTCTTGTCGAACTCCAGCCCAGATGTCGGGCAGGCAAGGGAAACCCAGAGCTTCTGATCGAGTTTGTCGAGGCTGAGGAGATCAGCCCCGGAGGTGAGCGCCACTTGGTTGAATCCGCCGGCGCGGAAGAATTGCCAAGGGTAGTTTTTTGCAGAGTTGGATCCAGTGGACATAGGGTGTTTCAGGGGTTTTTGCTTCAGGATTTGTTTAACACGGATGGCGGATGAACGCGGCGTAAGGGGGAGCCGATCGTGGCACTTACGCAAATTGGGCCGCGCCCGCACAATAGTAGACGCAACCGGGCGGGCCGTGGGCCTCCATTTGCCAGGCCGTCAGTCAGGTGAGGATTGCTTCTCCTTCGCACTCTCGTCCGTAGGGTTTAAGTTTTGCGACAGCTCGACATCGATCCACTCGGCCACCAATTCCATATCATGGTCCATACCTGGCCAGCCATGTCCTTGTACGTGTTTGTTACTGAGTTTCAACCGGGTTGCCATGTTCCTGACTTCGCGCGGTAAAGGTCCGGCCCTGTTCCACCGGCGCCATGCAATCATTGTCGCTGCGGAGAACTAGCACGGCTGGTTGATTCGAGTGAACGAAATAATCTGGGAAAACTTACGGCGCCATTCCTTGACCTTCGCCAGCCGTGCCAAGCTCCCCGGTTAAGAGCAGAACGGGATTACTGCGCTCCGTGAATTCAATTCACAAAGCAGAACTCATTCGCCTGCAACAATGCGTGGGCGTATTCCTGCCAGGCCGTCAACGGCGCGCGCGACTCTAACGCCGGACGCCCGCGACGCAACGCGCCAGGACGGTTCGCTGCCATGGCGCCGGGTGGCGGTTGCCGGTTCCTGCCAAATGCCACCGGCGTCGCCGATGCAACGCGCTCCTGCGATGGTTGCTGCGAAATGAAGTCGAGGCCGAGCTGAACTTCTTTTGACGCCGGCTTGCGTTGATAGATCGTCTGGTAGAGATGGCGGATGCGGTCCTCGTCACTCGACAGCGCGGAAAATTCCGAACGCGACACGAGATGCTTCGCAGATTCCACCACAAGCGCGTTGTTCATGAAGAAGAGCGCCTGTTGCGGAACGGTGGTCTCGTGACGCTTGCCATTCGTCATATCGGGATGAGCGAAATCAAAATTGACCAGCGTGTCCGAAGGATTCTGGCGATCGAGAAAGCCATAGATCGAGCGGCGGTTTGAATACGGCTCCTTGAACAGTTCAACCGGGCGTCCGTACATCCGATCGTCAAGCGTTCCGCCAATGGCGAGCAGCGAGTCGCGCACCGGCTCGAATTCCAGGCGCCGGATGTTTGCGCGCCAAAGCAAGCGGTTGTTCGGATCGATCTGCGCGAAACGAGGATTGTTCGCGCTGCTCTGCTGATACACCGCCGATATCATGATCTGCTTGTGAACTTTCTTGATGCTCCAGCCGTTGTTCATGAATTGCAGCGACAGGTAGTCGAGCAACTCAGGATGGCTCGGCGGCTCAGACATCGTGCCGAAATCGTCCGGCGTCGGAACAAAGCCCTCACCAAAGTGATGCTGCCAGATGCGATTGATCATCACGCGCGGCGTGAGCGGATTATTCCGGTTCGCGATGGAGCCAGCGAGTTCGAGACGGCCGCTGCCGTTCTTGAACTCCGGACGGTTCGGTCCGCTCAAGACTTCGAGAAAGCGGCGCGGCACGATCGGCCCCTTGTTCTCCGCCTCGCCGCGGATGAACACCGGCGAATCTTTCGGCTTGGGCAAATCTTCGAGCACCATCGCACGCGTGGGGGCACCCGGATGCGTCATCTCGAGTTGGGCGGTCTTGCCGACGTTCTGGCGGATTTCCTTCTGTAATTCCTTGAGGGCTTGCGGGTCGCGCTTGCGACGCAACGCGATGAAACGCGCTTCCAGTTGCTGCTTCTCCCGATAAAGCACCATGCGTTTGTCGTAGTAATCTTTGTAAGCGGTCGTGGTTGCGACGTTCTCGACGATCGGCTCGATCTCCGGCTCGCGCGAACTCGCGAAAATGCCGTGCAGCGAATAATAATCCTTCTGCGAAATCGGATCGAACTTGTGATCGTGGCAACGCGCGCACGTCACGGTCAGCCCGAGAAAACCTTTCGTCACCACATCGATGCGGTCATTGATGATGTCCTGCTGCATTCCCTGGAACCGCTCGCCGATCGTGAGGAAACCGAGCGCCGCGAGATTGCTCTTATTCTGTGAACTCGTCGTGAGTTTGTCCGCCGCGAGCTGCTCCGCGATGAACACGTTGTACGGCTTGTCCTCGTTGAAGCTGCGGATCACGTAATCGCGATACGTCCACGCGAAGGGATAATTCGGATCTTCGCGCTGACGGCGAATCTCACCTTTCGTATCCGCGTAGCGCGCGGTGTCGAGCCAATGCCGTCCCCAGCGCTCGCCGTAGTGCGACGATGCAAGCAGATGATCGATCACCTTCTCCCACGCGTTCGGCGACTTGTCGCTCACGAACGCGTCCACTTCAGACGGCGTCGGCGGCAAGCCAATCAAGTCGAAGTAAGCGCGGCGAATCAGCGTTTGCCGGTCGGCGAGCGGACTTGGAGTCATGCCTTTCTCTTCAAGCTTCGCGGCGACGAAATGATCGATCGGCGTCTGGCACCAAGCGCTGCTCTTCACAAACTGCGCATCGTATTTCTTGATCGGCTGCCACGCCCAGTGCTTTGCGTTCGGGTCTTTCCAATCCTTCTGCGCCGCTGTCGCAACTCGCGGATCGGGCGCGCCCATCTTCACCCACGCAACGAGATCGCTGATCTGCTGATCAGTGAGCTTCTTGTCCTTAGGCGGCATTTGCAGATCCGGATCGGTGTAACGAACCGCTTTGATGAGCAAACTTTTCTCCGCATCGCCCGGCACAATCGCCGGACCTGAGTCACCGCCCTTGAGCAACGCGTCGCGCGAATCGAGCAGCAGCCCGGCCTTCACCTTCTCCGCGGAAGTGCTGTGGCACTTGTAGCAATTGTTCGCGAGCACCGGACGAATCCTGCTCTCGAAGAAATCGATCTGCGCCTTCGTGGGTTCAGCGGCGCGGACACCGACCGCAGCGAGAACACTCAGAGCAACAACGAAATACTTCACGCGAGAATTCCTTTCACCACTTGTCCTGCGGTTTCCGTCAACCGGAAGTCGCGCCCGTTGTAACGATACGTCAGCTTCGTGTGATCAAAGCCGAGCAGATGCAACATCGTCGCGTGCAAATCATGCACGTGAACTTTATCCGTCACAGCCGCTGAGCCAAACTCGTCCGTCGCACCGTAAACCGTTCCGCCCTTCACACCGCCGCCGGCGAACAGGGTGGTGAACGCCTTGTTGTTGTGATCGCGACCAGGATTGTCGTTGCCGTTGCGATCCTTCGTCGGCTTGCGTCCGAACTCGCCGCCCCAGACCACCAGCGTCTGATCCAGCAATCCACGTTGCTTCAAATCTTTCAGGAACGCCGCGAAGGGCTGATCAATTTCTTTCGCGCGCTGCGGCAATTTGTCGTCGATGTCCTGGTGATGATCCCATCCGCCCGCCCACACCTGCACGAAGCGCACGCCGCGCTCGATGAGCCGCCGCGTGATCAAGAGCTGGTGTCCTTGCGCCGTGTTGCCGTACGACTGCCGCACCTCGGCGGTTTCCTTCGTGATGTCGAAGGCATCCGTTGCTTCCGTTTGCATCTTGAACGCCATTTCGTAAGACGACAGTCGCGCTTCCAGCGCCGCTTCCTTCTGGAGATTCTGGCTGTGCAGCTCGTTCAGTTTGTGGACGAGATCGAGCTGACGCCGTTGTTCGCCGAGCACCGTGTATTGGTTGCGAATGTTCTGGATCAACTGATCCACGCTCGTGACCTGCGTGTTGATGCTCACGCCCTGATACACGCCGGGAAGAAATGAACTCTGCCAATTCGAACTTCCGCCAATCGGCGGCCCGCCCGGCCGCAACGAAACGAAGCCGGGCATGTTCTGGTTGTCGCTGCCAAGTCCGTACAACACCCACGATCCCACGCTCGGTCGCGAGAGTCGCAGCGAACCCGTGTTCATGAACACCGTCGCCACTTCGTGCGCGGGAATGTCTGTGTAACACGAGCGGACAATCGCGAGATCATCCACGTGCTCAGCAAGCTTCGGAAACACTTCGCTCACCTCGATGCCTGACTTGCCGTGCTTGGTGAACTTGAATGGCGACATCATCGCCACGCCGCCATTCGAGTTGGGAATTTCCTTGCCGTCGAACTTGTCCAGCATCGGCTTCGGATCCCAGGTATCGACGTGCGACGGCGCTCCTTGGGCAAAGATGTGGACAACGTGTTTGGCCTTTGCGGGAAAGTGCGACGCACGCGGCGACAATCCACTCCCCGCCTCCATCCCGCCCGCCATCGACGGAACAAGACTCTCCCCAACAATCCCAGCCAGACTCAGCGCACCGAAACCCATGCCGGCGCGTTGGAGAAATCGACGGCGAGTCAGGAAAAAATCCTGCGGCTGCGCGGAATGTTCACTCGGGTTCATGGCTCAAATCGTTGCAGTAACTGACGCGAGATGCGAGCCAAAGGTTTCCTTCCTTTGCACTGCCAGCAGCAAATAATGATGCCATCCATACACAAAGCAATCGCGACAAAGCTCACTATCTGCTTAAGTTCACGCATGCACTCTCCCACGCGACGACAATTCATTGCGCGTACGGCCTTGGCGACAAGCGCGCTGTCCGCAGGCATCGCGAATGTCTCTGCGCAAATTCCGGGCGATCGGCCGAAGCGAAACGCCGACGTCACCGTGTTGAACCCGCGCAATCGTGTTCCCCTTTCGTTCATCATCGACGACTCGACGTGCCTCGTGAACCTGGCGCACTTCTGCATCCCGCAATTCGCCGAAGTTTTTCCGAAACAGTACAAACAAGACTGGCGCAAGCTGCCGCGTGAGATTCCGGACGCGTTCGTGCGCGAGTTCGGCGAGTGGTGCGGCGAACACGGCGTGAAGGGCAAATACTCCATCGTCCCCTACCCTGCGTGCGTCGGCTGGGTTGATCGCGAGATGCCAGGCTGGACGAAACGTGAGCTGAACGACTCTCTGAAACTCGTGCGCGAGTTGATGATGCCGAACTGGGACATCCATCCCGAGATGATCACGCACACCTGGGGCATCAACACGAAGACCGGCCGCCCTTACGACGAGCGCACTGAGCGCTTCATGGAGAACTGGGGATTCAGCGTCGGCAAATCCGCCGATGAACTCACCGAGTATCTCAGCTTCGCGCTCGGCATTTTGAAGAACGCCGGCCTCGCCTGTGAAGGCATCACCACGCCCGGCGGTTTCGGAAACAAAGTCTTGCCGCAACTCTCTCAAGCCACGCTCGCCAGCGTGCGCCACGTTTTCAAAGCGGAGATTCCGCACTACTTCCGCCACCTCTTCACGGACAACACCAGCGTTGCTCCGCGCGTCGAGAATGCCAGCGGACTGGACACCGACGATCCGCGCTGCGTCGTCTCGATGATCGGCTGCACCGGCGATTGGTTCGGCGGCTGGGACGGACTCGAACGCGGCGACGTGGACAAACTCATCACCGAAGACGGCAAGGGGCGAATGCCCGAAGTCATCGCGCGCGGCGAACCGGCCATCATGGTGTGTCATTGGGCCGGCATCTACTTCAACGGCGAGCGGGTGGGCTTCAACATCTTCAAGGAAGCCGTGAAACGTTTGCACGCGCGCTACGATAATCTCATCTGGATGAAGCTCAGTGAGATTGCGCGCTACTGGGCGGCGAAAGAACTCACACGCATCGAGCGAAACGGAAACATCGTCACGCTGCACGCACCCTTCGCGACGAAGGATTTCACGCTAAAAATCTCCGCCGCTCCCAACGCGGTGCCGAAACTGATGGAAGGCAACGTGCCGGTAATTCTTCCCGAGGCGAAGAGCGCGAAAGCGCTCGCGTCACGAACCTGGTTTCATGGAGGCGACAGCATCTTCATGTGCTTCGACCTGCCGAAGGGCACAACGACCATTACCGTGTAACGCTGCTGTGGAGTCGGAGCGGCGCGCTCGGTGTCCACCCTTCAGGGTGCCCGGCTCTCGCGCACTGCACTGAGTGCAAAAGCCAGTTCAGCGCGATGGATTCAGCGTGGCGCGGATCATATCTTCGGAAACACGCTGGCCCCACACCACTTCGCCGATGCGTTTGGCGAGAACGAATTTGATTTCGCCATCGCTCACTTTCTTGTCGAGGCACATCGCAGCGAAGAGTTTTTTCAGTTCGCTAGCATTCAAATCAACGCTCGTCGGCAAACCAGCACGACGGAACAGATCAGCAACGCGTTGCGTGTCCAATTCGGGAAAATCCAAAAGCGCCGCCGACAGCTCCGCCGCGGCGACCTGACCAATCGAGATCGCTTCGCCGTGAAGATATTTGCCGTAACGTGAGATGGCTTCGAGTCCGTGGCCGATCGTGTGGCCGAAATTCAGGATCGCGCGGAGTCCGCTCTCGGTTTCATCCTGGCCCACGACTTCGGCTTTGATTTCGCAGCAGCGCGCGACGATTTCGCCGACCACTTTGGGATCGAGCTTCTGCAGCTTCGGCAACTCACGTTCGAGACGCGCAAACAAATCGCGATCGTAAATGATTCCGTACTTGATCACCTCGGCGAGCCCGGCGCGGTATTCGCGCGGTGGCAAACTCTTCAGCGTATCGAGATCGCAGAGCACGAGACGCGGTTGGTAAAATGCGCCGACCAGATTCTTCCCCGCCTTGAGGTTCACGCCGACCTTGCCGCCGACTGATGAATCCACTTGTGCAAGCAACGTGGTCGGCACCTGCACAAAGGCAATGCCGCGCAAGTAAGTCGCCGCCACAAATCCCGCCAGATCACCCACCACTCCGCCGCCGAGCGCTACGATGAATGATTTCCGTTCCAGCCGATGCGCTGCGAGTTGATCGTAGCAAGCCTGCACCGTCTTGAGGCTCTTCGCCGTTTCGCCGGGCGCGACCGTAATCGTGACCGGCTCAAATCCAGCAGCGCGCAAACTTTTCACTGCGACCTTCGCGTAGCGCGGCCCGACGTTCTTATCCGTGATGATGGCGCAGCGCTTGCCGAGTTTCAGTTCAGCGCAATGCGCACCGAGTTTCGGCAACAACTTCGGTGCAATCAGGATCGAATAACTGCGCGTGCCAAGGGGCACGGTGATTTCACGCATGGCGCGAGGATACGAAGAACGCACCCGCTGTCAAAGCTCCGCGGGTTTTGCGCTTGTTGCGCAAATCGTCGCACCTACAATCCGCGCCGCTTGAATCCTGTAGCACTAATCACTGGGGGATCGCGTGGTATTGGCCGGGGTATTGCACTGAAACTTGCCGAGGCTGGTTACGACGTGGTGATCAATTACGCGGGGAACCAAACTGCCGCTCAACAAACTGCCGCTGCCTGCCGCGCGCTCGGATTGCAAAACGATTGCCACGTGCAGGCCGACATTTTCAAAGCGGACATTTCGGTCGGCGGCGATCGCGCCAAGATGATCGACTACGTGAAGAGCCGCTTCAATCGCCTGGACCTGCTGGTGAACAATGCCGGCATCGCGCCGGAAGTGCGCACCGACATGCTCGGCGCGAGCGAGGAAAGCTTCGATCGCCTCATGGCTGTGAATGCGAAGGGTCCGTACTTCCTCACCCAACTCGCCGCGCGGTTCATGATCGAGTTGGTCACGGCGCAAGGCTTCACCGGTCCGAAGCCGAAGATCGTGACGATCACCTCCGTGAGCGCCTACACCGCTTCGACGAACCGCGGCGACTACTGCGTGTCCAAGGCCGCACTCGCAATGCTCACACCGTTGTTCGCCACACGACTCGCGGAGTTCGGCATCAATGTTTACGAAATTCGACCCGGCGTCATCGCGACGGACATGACCATGGGCGTGAAAGAAAAGTACGACGAACTGATCAAGAACGGCCTGACGCCCATCGCGCGCTGGGGCTCGGCGGATGACGTCGCCAAAGCCGTCATCGCCATCGCCAAGGACTTGTTCCCCTTCAGCACCGGCGAAGTGATCAATGTGGATGGCGGGTTTCATTTGAGGAGGTTGTAAATGGTGAAGAGTGAATGGTGAAAGGTGGGCTTATGGCGATCGCACGATCATTTCGTGAACTTGATGTTTATCAGCTCGCACGTGAAGCGGCAGCGTCCGTGTTCCAAACGACACGGACGTTTCCTCGAGAAGAGCGATTTTCGCTGACGGATCAGATTTGCCGGTCGTCGCGCGCAGTGAATGCGATGATCGCCGAAGCGTGGGCTAAACGCCGATATCGAGCTTCATTCGTGAACAAGCTTGATGACGCGCTCGGTGAAGCGAACGAGACGCAGGCTTGGCTCGATCACGCGCTCGACAGCGGTTACATCGACGCAACCACACACGAAAAGGTCGATGCATTGTGGCAGGCCGTCGGCGGAAAACTCGTTCGGATGATCGATCGTGCCGATGACTTCTGCAAATTCGCACCAGACACCGACTACCGCTCATTGCGCCACTGAACCATTCACGATTCACACATCACTATTCACATGCCGCTCCGAATTCTGATTGCACTCTCATTGCTGAAAATGCTCGCGTGCGGCCAGGAAGCCCAAGTCTTCAGCATCCCCCCCGGCGCGATGGCGAAAGCGAAAGCTAACGCCTCTTCACTCAAGCCCGCACTGAAGAAGCTCATCACGGAGGCAGACAAGGCCCTCGACCAAAAACCGCTTTCGGTGATGGACAAGCCGAAGACCTGGCCGGGCGTGGACAAGCACGATTACTTCAGCACCGCGCCGTACTTTTGGCCGAATCCCGAGACGAAGGACGGCTTGCCCTACATCCGCAAGGACGGTCAGCGCAATCCCGAATCACACAACGAGCACTCCGACTCGTCGCGCATGGGAAAGATCATGAACGCGGCTGAGACGCTGGCGTTCGCTTATTGTTTCACTGGCAAGGAAGCGTACGCCGAGCACGCAGCAAAGTTGTTGCACGTGTGGTTCCTTGATGCTTCGACTCGGATGAATCCGAATTACGATCATGCTCAAGCCGTACCTGGAATCAACAGCGGCCGCGGCATCGGCATGATCGAGAGCCGCAGCCTGACGGACGCTTGCGACGCCGTGGCGTTATTGCGCGAGTCGAAATCGTGGAGCAAGCCGGACGACGAAGGGTTCACCCAATGGATGCGCGCGTTTCTCGATTGGTCGCAGACGAGCAAGAACGGTCGTGATGAAGCAGCGGCAAAGAACAATCACGGCATGTTTTACGACATGCAGGTGACACACTTCGCGCTGTTCCTCGGCGAAACTAATCTCGCGCGTCGCATCGTCGAGGAAGCAAAGACGAAACGACTCGCCGCGCAAATCGAACCCGATGGCAGCCTGCCTCTCGAACTCGCGCGCGAGGATTCGTTTGGCTACTCGCGCTTCAACGTGCAGGCGATGTTCGATCTCGCATTGCTCGGCGAACATGTCGGCGTTGATCTCTGGCACTACGAATCACCGAAAGGCGTGAGCGTTCGGAAGGCGCTCGATTTCCTCGTGCCGTTCGTTGAAGACCCCGCCAAACCGTGGCCGTACGAGCGCAGCAAGAAAACCACACGCACACTGGGTTGGCTGCCGCGCCGCGCCTACGTCGTTTACCACGATGAGCGTTACCGCAAGCTGATGGAGAAGAACTCCGAGAGCTCGCGCGACGCACTCTTCTGGCCCGTGAAATAGTTCATGAAGATCGATTCAACCCTCACCGCACAAAAGCTCGTTCCGAAAATCGAGCGCCTCTTCGCCGCGTCCGCTGAAAAAATCCTGGCGATCGAACGCACGTGGAAGCCGAAGGACGGCACGCCGGTCTTCACAGTGAAGGGCCGTTACACCAGCCGCGGCTGGACGGAATGGACGCAAGGCTTTCAATACGGTTCCGCCCTGCTCCAGTTCGACGCGACGGGCGACGAACAATTCCTCGACATCGGACGGCGCGGAACAATCGAGCACATGGCGTCGCACGTCTCACACATCGGCGTCCACGATCACGGGTTCAACAACGTCTCGACGTACGGAAATCTTCTACGGCTGATGCGCGAAGGAAAAATCCCGCCCAACGAACAGGAGAAGAATTTTTACGAACTGGCGCTGAAAGTTTCCGGTGCAGTGCAGGCGGCGCGCTGGACGAAACTCGCCGACGGCACCGGATTCATCCACTCTTTCAACGGTCCGCATTCGTTGTTCGTCGATACGATCCGCTCCTGCCGCGCGCTCGTCGTGGCGCATCAACTCGGTCACGTTTTGATGGGCGAACAAGACGCGAAAATTTCACTGCTCGATCGCGCGCTTCAACATGCGTTCAACACGGCGCGTTACAGCATCTACTACGGTGAAAATCGCGACGCCTACGATCTTCGCGGACGCACGACCCACGAAGCCGTGTTCAACACGACCAACGGCGTATTCCGTTGCCCGAACTCACAGCAAGGCTACTCGCCGTTCAGCACTTGGACGCGCGGATTGGCTTGGGCGATGTGCGGTTTAGCGGAGCAGTTGGAATACTTGCGCACGGAAAAGTCTGAACCGAAGAACGTCATCGCGGCGTTCGTGAAAGCGGCGACGGCCGGGTGCGACTTCTACATTGAAAACACCTGTACCGACGGCATCCCGATGTGGGACACTGGCGCGCCGAACTTGCATTGCTTGCCGGCAAATTATCTCAGCAAGTCCGCCGATCCGTTCAACGCGTGGGAGCCGGTTGACTCGTCCGCGGCGGCGATTGCGGCGCAGGGGCTGATTCGCCTCGGCAATTATCTCACGGCGCAAGGCGACAAGAAGAACGGCGCGCGTTATCGCCATGCGGGACTTACCGTCGCGAACACGCTGTTCGACGAGCCGTATCTTTCCACGAGCGCCAAGCATCAGGGTTTGTTGCTGCACTCGGTTTATCATCGACCGAACGGCTGGGACTACATCGCGCCCGGTCAGAAAGTGCCGAACGGCGAAAGCTCGATGTGGGGCGATTACCACGCGCGCGAACTTGCCTTGCTGCTCTGGCGCGAAGCTCGCGGCGAAAGCTACCTCACGTTCTTCGATTACTCGCAAGGAGCGCGGACGGGCACGTCCGCGAGGCGATCGCGGCGGTGATGCCACGGGCGTCGTTGTGGCCGAGAGTTGTTGCGGACGTGACCGGCCGCGCTCCTCGACCTTT
>JBBRBM010000145.1:0-15625 GCA_038205745.1 Verrucomicrobiota bacterium
GTCACGTCGTCACAGTTGCGCATTTGGAACGGCAGCGCCTTCGTCACGGGCCTTTCTCTCGATCCGAACAAGATGACCATCGTGCTGACGCACGGTTACATCAGCAGTTCGGACGACTGGCCGACGACAATGGCGCAACACTTGGGCGGGGCCGGTGGAGTCAGCGGGAACGCCAACATCACAGCGTGGGATTGGCGTGAAGCAGCGGCCAGCACGCCGGGGTTGTCCTATTCCAGCACGCGGCGGCAAGGCGAAAAACTGGCGCAAGCGCTGCAACAGGCGCTTGGCAACAGCTACACCAAACAGCTTCATTTCATCGGTCACAGTCTGGGAACAATGGTGAACGCTTCGGCAGCCAACGACCTTCACGCCAGCGGAAACCCTTCTTTCAACTCGCAACAGACGCACATGACGTTGCTGGACAACGCGGTGCTCGCCAATGTGGCAGGGCCGGTCATTGATGCCACGGTGGCGGGACTCATCCTCGGTCCAATCGGTTCGGGTGCCACTTTCCAATACGAGCTATCGCAATCAGAGGGATGGATTTCTCCCTCGCCTCACAGTGCGGCGTGGATGGACAATTACATCAGCCTCGTCGGTGTTCCTCAGGCAAAAGCCGTGAATGTGATTCTGGTTTTGAGTTCGCATTATGCGTCGGTCAGCACTTTGGGCACACCCAATCCACTTACGATGCACAGCTACGCGCATCAGTGGTACGACAAGACGGTGCAAACGCCCAACGACAGCCCCCTGGGGTATTGATTCTCGTTCGAGCGGATGGGCGGGTACCCGTTCTTTCCGACGACGTCGACTTTCTCGCGGGGAAGCTGGTTGATTCAGAACGTCACGGGAACCGAACTTTCCTTGCATGAATCTTTTGAAGCGGCTGAGGTCGCGGCGGAACTCAAGAAGCAGGCGCAAGCCGTGGCGATCCGAACCGCACAAGTAGTGGACCAGTCGGTGGAAGCGACTGTGCAGTTCGTCGGCAATGTCACGGCCCGTTTCGAGGAAAGGGCGAGGGGCTTCTTTGACCATTTCGACATCAACAATGCCGACTTGGTCACCGGCTGGTATCTGCACCTCGAACTTCAGAATCAACCAGCGAGCGGGGGGAACTTAGTTGGGGGAAAGAGCGGCACGGCAGCAGCGGGTGGAACGAACGAGGCACCGGGCGCGTGGTTCACCATGAGCATTCCGCCCGGCGTGGTGAGCATGACGTTTGATTTCACGCTGCACGGTGATGGCAGCAATGACAGCCTCGTCTTCGGCATCAACGGCACGAATCAGTTTGCCTTGGAGACGCGGTTTATTCCGCCGGACGTGGAGCAGAACAGCGGCGTGATTGACGTGTCTCAGTTGGCGGGCACACAGGCGGAGTTTTTCTTTGGCCTGATCGGCGGCACTTCAACGAATGCCATGCTCGCCGTGGACGGCATCCGCTTCTACGCGCTGGAGAAACCGGTGTTGAGCGCACAACCGGCGGGCAACCAGTTGGTGCTTACGTGACCGCTTTCCGCGAGCGACTTCGTGCTGGAAACTTCGCCCACGCTCGCCTTCAGCAATGTGTGGACGGTGGTGACGAATGTTCCGTCCGTCGTGGATTTTCAATTATCTGTGACCAATCTGACGAATCTTTATGATAGCCAGAGCGGGTTCTTCCGGTTGAGAAAACCGTAGAAGTTTCAGTTCCGCATTCGCATTTCTAATTCAGCTATACCTCTCCGTCGGTCAGAAGACCCAACGAACGACAATACTCACGCAAGCCGCTTCTCTCTTCCCGCGCTTCACGCTGCACACTAGATTTCTCCAGATGTCCGAGACGCTGGCGATCAATGAAGTTTACCTGAGCCTCCAGGGCGAAAGCACTTTCGCCGGGCTGCCGTGCATCTTCGTGCGGCTCACCGCGTGCAATCTCCGCTGCTCTTACTGTGATACGGCGTATGCTTTTACGGAGGGAAAGAAGCAACCCATCGAAGAGATTCTGTCCGAGGTGCGGCGACTGGCGGCACCATTTTCCCACAATCTCAAATCCTCAATCCTCAATCCTCAATCTTCAATTCCGCTGGTGGAATTGACCGGTGGCGAACCGCTACTCCAGCCGAACGCGTTGCCGCTCATGCGTGCGCTCTGCGATGAAGGTTTCACCGTGTTGATCGAAACCAGCGGCGCGCACGACATCTCAAAGATCGACCCACGCGTCCGCCGCATCATGGATTTGAAATGTCCCAGCAGCGGCGAAGTTGCACGCAATCACTGGCCAAACATCGCGCAATTGAAAGCCACGGACGAAGTGAAGTTCGTCATCGGCACGCAGGAAGACTACGACTGGACGAAAGAACAGATCGCGGCGCACCAACTCGACGCGGTTTGCCCGTTGCTCGTCTCGTGGGTGCAACCGCTCTCGCGCGAACAACAGCACCCGAGCTTGAAACCTGTTCCTGCCGGCATGACGCCAATCACACGTCTCGAACTCGCCGAGAAGATCATCGCTGATGCGTTGCCCGTCCGCTTCCAACTGCAAATGCACAAGTTCATCTGGCCCGCTGAGCAGCGCGGCGTCTGACCAATGAAGTCACCCCGCCTTCTCGCCTCCGCGGTTCAAAAAAAATCCAAAGCTGTCTTTGATCTGCTTCGCACGTATGAGTCGCGCAACGTGACGTTCATGGAAGCCGACGGCTCCTGGCCGATCGTGTGGCACCGCGCCCGGGGCGTTCACGTATGGGACGTTGAAGGGCGGAAGTATCTCGACCTCACCGCCGCGTTCGGCGTCGCCGCGGCGGGTCACGCGAATCCGCGCGTCGTTCACGCTGGCCAAAAGCAAATGGCCACTCTGCTTCACGCCATGGGTGATGTTCATCCGCACGAGTTGAAAGCGAAACTCGCGCGCGAACTGAGCCGGATCACCTTCGAGCGATGGTCTGGAAAAATCGGAAAAGTCATCTTCTGCAATTCGGGTTTCGAAGCAGTTGAGGCGGCGCTCAAGACCGCAATGCTCGCCACCGGGAAACGCAGCGTCATCGCATTCGAAGGCGCCTATCACGGCCTCGGCTACGGCGCGCTGAACGCCACGCATCGGAAACATTTTCGCGCGAGCTTTCGAAAACAACTCGGTGAGTTCGCGACGTTCGTCCCCTTCGGTTGCTCCGAATCTGTGCTGCGGTCTCACATCAAAAAGTTGAGTTCGAAGTTCGGCGCGATTCTGATGGAACCGGTTCAAGCGCGCGGCGGCATCAACATTCCTCCACCTGAGTTTCTTCCCATGCTCCGCCGCGTTTGCGACGATTACGGCGCGCTCCTGATCCTCGACGAGATTTACACTGGATTCGGTCGCACAGGTCGATGGTTCGCCTGCGAGCACAGCGGTGTCGTTCCAGATTTGATCTGCCTCGGCAAAGCGCTGACTGGCGGCTTCCCGCTGTCCGCGTGCGTGGGCCGCGCTGACATCATGGATGCGTGGCCACCGACCGATGGTGAAGCCATCCACACCAGCACGTTTCTCGGCCATCCCGTCGGCTGTGCGATGGCGTTGGCGAACATTGAAGAGATTCGCTTGATGAAATTAGTGGAACGCAGCGCGAAGCTCGGCGAGTTACTCATCCGCGAATTGAAGAACCTTCAACCTTCAACCTTCAACCTTCAACTCTCCGCGCGCGGCATCGGTCTTATGGCGGGACTCGAATTGAAGAATCGCGACGGCTCGCCAGCGACCGAGCGTTCGCTCGGCGCCATCAAGGAAATGCTGCATCGCGGTTTCATCCTGCTGCCGGAAGGCGAGCACGCGAATGTGATCAGCTTCACGCCGCCGCTGACGATTTCTGATCGCGAGCTTCGGCGTACCGTCAACGTTCTTATGGAAGTGCTCAGCGAATGAAGCTCACCGAAATGCGGGAACTGCTCGATGCGCGCGACATTCAACTTACGAAGTCGCTCGGGCAAAATTTTCTTCACGACCAGAATCAGTTGCGCCGGATCGTCGGCGCTGGGGAACTTGCGAAGAACGATCGTGTGCTCGAGATCGGGCCAGGCCTCGGTCCGCTGACTGAATTGCTCGTCGCCGAAAGCGGCCACGTTCTCGCGATCGAGAAGGACGGGCGGCTCGTGACGGTGCTGCGCGAACGATTCGCTGGCATGGGTCATTTCGAGCTGATGCATGCGGACGCGTTGGATGTCGTTCGAGACAAGGCCCGTGATTGGAGTGAATGGAAACTGATCGCGAACCTCCCCTACTCCGTCGCTTCACCGATCCTCGTCGAGCTCGCACAGAATCCGCGTCGCCCGGAACGTCTCGTTGCGACCCTGCAACTTGAAGTCGCGCACCGTCTGATGGCACGGGCCGACAGTGACCATTACGGTCTGCTCACGTTGTTGGTACAACTCCGCTACAAGCCGCGTGATCTCTACAGGATTCCGCGCGGCTGTTTTTTTCCAGAGCCGGACGTGGATTCTGGATGCATTGTGCTTTTGCGCCGCAGCACGCCGTTGCTTGATGACGCTTTGCATCCACAGTTCGATCGCATCGTCAAAGGCGCTTTCTCCCAACGCCGAAAGAAAATGGTGAAGCTCCTCAAAGTTCACTGGCCAGAGGACGTGTTGGTGAAGGGAATCGCTGACCTCGGTTTGCCGGCCGACGTGCGTGGAGAGAAATTGACGCTCGAACAATTTGTGGCGCTCACAAAAAGTCTTTGCGCGAAATGAGTGACGAAATCTTTGATGTGGTGAACGAACGCGACGAAGTCATCGGCCGCGAGTTGCGGCGCGAGGTGCATCGCCGCGGGTTGCGCCATCGCGCGGTGCATGTCCTCATCTTCAATCGCGCGGGGGCGGTGTTTTTGCAGAAGCGTTCGATGAGCAAGGACACGCATCCCGGCGTGTGGGACTCGTCATCTTCCGGCCATCTCGATTGCGGTGAGGATTACGACGCGTGCGCGATCCGGGAGCTGCGCGAGGAGATTGGTTTGCACCTTACGGAATGTCCGAAACGCGTGTTCAAGATCGATGCGTCCGAGGAAACCGGACAGGAGTTCGTGTGGGTTTACCGCGGTGAAGCCGAAGGCCCGTTCACGTTGCATCCCGAAGAGATTGAACGCGGAGATTGGTTCGCGCCCGAACACGTGACGCGATGGATCGCGGAACGGCCAAAGGACTTCGCTCCAGCCTTCGTGTTCATTTGGAACAAGCTGAAGAACTACGCCTGAACGAACGTGTTCATTGCGCTGCACCCAAACGCAGCGCGAACACCGAATCCTTCGGGCGTTCCACGAAATGCAGCAGATTGCCTTCTGGATCGCGGAAGAACAGCACGCGTCCGCCACCACCGGCTGGCTTCACCGATTGATCAAACTTCACTCCGCGGCGCTCGAGTTCCTTTTTGGCGCTCTCGATGGAATCCACACGCAGCGCCAGATGGCGCCATCCGTTCATCGCGTTGTCGCTGATTTCCTTGAGGGAGAAGTCTCCTTCGTAGATTTCGATCATCACGCCGCCCGGCAGTTCGAGAAAAAATGCCGGTGGCGTTTGCCCATTGTTAAACACCACGCGCGCGCTGAGCACGCGCTCATACCAGTCCTTCAACGCGACCGTATCGCGGGCGGCCAGTCCGATGTGTTCGAGCGAAAACTGTGCTGTCATACGGCGATTCTGGCAAACGTGGCGCGTGTGTTGCAACGATCGGAAAAAGCCTTGCGACGTGGGGTGTGCTCTATTAGTTTGCGCGGCCCTCGGTCGGGTTGGTAGCTCAGTTGGTAGAGCAGTGCCCTTTTAAGGCATTGGTCCAGGGTTCGAGTCCCTGCCAACCCACCACTTCAAACCCGCCAACGCGGATTGAGTTTCCACCGCCGATTTCGACGCGTGACCGGCAATCGTTCAGTCAGGGAATCGGCGAAGCTATCACCTCAATATTGTCGATGCGCATGCTTTCTGCGGGCGTGGCGATGAGATCCTTGAATGTCCAGCGCAGCGCGACGGCGGGACGATTCTCCAGCGCGATGATGGCGGAAATATCCGCGGTCCAAGGATGGAACGCGTTATCGGCGACGATCGCGAGGTTCGCGCCCGGCACAGAAACGGGACCGCCGCCAGCATCGTAAGTGAACGACGTAAAAGTCGTGGGCGGCGAACCGCCTTGCGTCGCGGAGCGCACATCGAAACGCACCCGCACGTGGCGCAAGCCAATCGTTGGAAACGTGAGGCTGAGTTGGTTGCCGGTGCTGCCGGGATTGAAGGTGAGTGAGTGACCGGGTGTGGTTGATGTGCCGCTCCCGAGCCAGCTCACGCCGGTGAAGTCGGTGAAGTTCGTCGCACCGCCGGCATCCGCCGTGTCGGTTACGGTCGCAAAACGTTCCACCGCCGGTGTGCCAACAAAACCTTCGCTGGCGGTGAGCACACCACTGAAGGTTCCCGTTCCATTCGTCAACGTATCGAACGAGAAGAAGAAGTGCGCGTCGTTCGTCGTGAGGGCCAGCGGCGTCTGGCTCACGCGCACGCGATAAAAGGTTTGTGCGTTGCTCGTGAATGCATTTCCCAGCGGGAAGCGCAGTGCCTCGAACGGCGGCGTCGCGGTCACGCGCGGCAATTGGGAACCGAACGGCGCCGGAAACCAGTTCACGAGATCGGCAGAGTTCTCCAGACGCAAGAAGAGCGAAGCCGCAGACGCCTTCCGCTGCCAATCGATGTTCCAGCCATTCGTGTCATTGCTCAGGCGAAGCATTGGGACCGCACTCGCACTGTGCGGATCGGTGGCGTGGAAGAACTCGATGAGGTTTTTGACGCCATCTTCTTCTGGATCAGAGTCGGTCCCACTGATGTTGTCGTCCGCAAGTTCCGCCGGTGAGAAATTTGTCCCGCGCCACGCGCCGAAGCCTCCATCGTGCAACACGGCCATGGCGTTGGTGTAGGTGCCGAGTTGGTAACCGGTATTCGACACGAGCGTGAGAATGATCGTCTCGTCAATCTCGGGGAGCGAATCGGCAAGGGGTGAAATGGTGATCGGCACCAGCGTTTGGCCCGCCGGCAACAAGACGGACCCGGCAGACTGAACGTAGTCGGTGCCAGCGGTCGCAGTGCCCGACATGGCAAAACCAACTGTGAGCGCGCTCGAACTGTCGCCCGAACGCACAATCGTGAAGCGTGCGGTGTCGAAGTTGTTTTCCGACGCGCTCGCATCGGACGCAATCACCTCGATCGCCGGCAACGCGATCGGCGCCTGAAGCGTCCACATCGCGGCGTCGGCAATTACGAATCCCGTTGTGCCCGTGTTCTCAGTAAGCAAATTACCCGCAGTGCCATTCGTGAATGGGAAGGTGCCGAGCGGAAACCACACGCCGCCATTGTTCTGCTGGTTGATCGAGTAATTCGTCGTGCCGCCGAGATACGTGAGCGTTACCGGCGTGTTGTTCGCGCGGTTCGCGTTCGCAGTCCAGCGCAGGGACACGGCGTAGTTGCCGGCCTGCGGCAGCGTGGGCGTGAAGCGCGCGGACTTCGTGCCTTTGCCAGCGTTACCGTCGTGAATGAAGTTCGAGCCGTTGTAACCGGGCGCTCCGGTTGAGAGCGTCCACGCCCCGACGAGGCTTACGCCGGTAGGATTTTCGTTATCGACGATGATGCTGTTGGTGCTGATCGTTGCTGAACCCCATTCCAGGATTTGACGGTCGACGAGCAACTGCAACCTCAGCTTGGCGTAAGAAACATTCTGCACCGAAACGTTGTCATCGATGGCGAACGCCGCGGCGGTGGCGGCGGATTGGCTCGTCATCATGAACACGGGCTCCATGCGGCAGGAGCTGAACGCGATGTGGCTGCCAGATAAACAAAACGTGGCGAACAGGTTCTCGCATTCGCCGGCGCGCGGCACGATCGAGCGATAGGAAATCGGAAACGGACCCGCTGGCGCGAGCTGCACGTCGCCTTCGTTGGTCACCGATCCCGAGCTGGTGACGAAGCGCTGCACGTTGTGCGAGTCCATATTGTAGGATGCGAGTCCCACCGAATCCGATGCGACGCGCGTTCCGGCGCAGTTGGATTGGATCATCACGTAATCCGAGACCATGCGGCGTGCTTCGCGAACGTAGAGCGCGTGCGGCCAGCCGCCGCTGTTTTGGAATTCATCCGCCGCAAGGCCCCACGACTGCATGTTCGTGCGAACGATCTCCGGCACACGCGAGTCGGTGGCGAGGAACGTGAGGAAGCCGCGGATGTAGTTCTCGTGTTGCTGAATCATCACGTCACGCGCCGCGTGCGTGTTCGTCGGGAAAGTGTAATTCATCCCGATGAAGTCGGTCGAAAACGCGCCGTTGTTGTTCATGTCGGTCTTGCCATTCGGGAGCGTTCCGATGCTGAGAAAGCCCCCGAGCGTGAGGCTGTGTCCGGCGGTGACGCGGGCCTGAATGTAGCGGCCGAGCAGTTCGTATTGCGCCACGTCGTAGGCGGGAGGAGGAGCGATCGGGATTTTGTTCGTCGCGTTTTGCGTCAGGCAGAGGCGGAAGTTGTATGCCTGTACTCGCGAGTCACCGTCGCCGGGCGCGCCGCCGTTGCCGGCTTGGACGTAGGGCAGCAAACCGCTGCCGCTGTCGCCCGGCGTGAGGTACGGATCCACCGGCACGACAAACTGATGCGCCGGCGTGTTTGGACGAATGCCGTTCAACGTCTCGCCGTAAGTGTTCGTGGCCTCGCGTCCGACCGTGAACGTCACGCCCGCCATCGCGAGCAAGTCGCCTTCATACGTCGTGTCGAGGAACATCTTCGCGCGGAAGACGTTTCCGTTCTCCATCGTGATCTCGGTGATGCGCTGGCCGACTTTGGTCACGGAAGCAAGGCGCTGCGTGAAATAAACCGGAACGTTCACCTCGCGCAGCAGCGCGAGAAACGTCTCCTCCGCCACGTGCGGCTCGAAATTGAAAGCCTCACCCTGCCCGTACGCTTTGCCGACGCGGCGATAGAACTCTCGTGAAATACCGCCGATCGAATTGATGTTGCCGGTGTCCGTGCGTCCCAGTCCGCCCGCCGACATCCCACCGACATGCCGCCCGACTTCGACGACCACTGCCGACTTCCCAAGTCGCGCCGCCTGCACGCCCGCGACCACGCCGCCCGATGTGCCGCCGTAAATGCAAACGTCGGTCTCGACGATTTCGGCAGCGCGCGAAGCAGAGAGTGTGATCAGCGCCAATGCGACAGCAACGAGCCATCGTGGTGAGATGAGTTGAAGGACCGTTCCTTGGTTGTTTTCTGGCTTCATGGTTGAGCTTGCGAAGGTATCGCCCTTGTGCCGCGCGGTGCGAGCAGAACCAAGCTGGAAGGTGACGTGGGTCAATCCGGACCGTTCTTCATCTCACGTGCAAATTGGCGCGTTGAGTGGGAATGGGATTGCAGAGCCCCGGCAGGGCTACCAATCTGACGCCAGTTGGCAGACGACGATGTTTCGTTCTTGCTGTGTGGCAGGGAGAAGCGATGTCGCCGACTCTCGTTCCCAATCGTTGGGAAGCTGTGCAGTTAATCAAAGCAAACGCCATGAGCGCCGCAAAAGCCCCCAAGCAAAAGGAAACTCCCACCAGCCGCTGGTTGTCTTATCGCCCCGAAATCAAGGTCGTGGATTGCACCATCCGCGATGGTGGGCTGATGAACAGCCACCACTTCGACGACAAGATCGTCAAGATCGTCTATGACACCTGTGTCGCGGCGGGCGTGGATTACATGGAGCTGGGGTACAAGGCGTCGCGCAAAGGCATCAAGCAGGGCGAACACGGCTGCTGGAAATACTGCGTCGAAGAGGACATGCGCCGCATCGTCGGCGACAACAAGACGGCGCTGAAGCTCTGTGTCATGGCAGACGCCGAGCGCTGTGATTATCACGAGGACATTTTGCCCAAGAAGGACAGCGTCCTCGACATGATCCGCGTGGCGACCTACATCACGCAGATTCCCACCGCGCTCGAAATGGTGAAGGACGCGCACGACAAGGGCTACGAAACAACCGTCAACCTCATGGCGGCGTCGGTCATCCCCGAGCGCGAATTGAACGAGGGTCTCGATATGCTCGCGAACTCCGAGGCGAAGGCGATTTATCTCGTGGACAGTTTCGGAGCTTTTTACAGCGAGCAAATCCGCTTCCTCGTGAAAAAATATCTGAGCCACTGCAAGGCCGCCGGCAAGGAAGTCGGCGTTCACATGCACAACAACATGCAACTCGGCTACGCCAACACCATTGAAGGCATCATTGCCGGCGCGAACTTCCTCGACGCCACGATGGCGGGTCTCGGTCGCGGCGCGGGCAATTGCCCAATGGAATTGCTCCTCGCCTTCCTGCACAACCCGAAATACGAGCTGCGCCCCGTGCTCGACTGCGTGCAGAACCACATCGAGCCGATGCGTGCGAAACTGCTCTGGGGTTACGACCTGCCGTATCTGCTGACCGGCCTGCTCAACCAGCATCCGCGCACCGCCATCAAGTTCAAGGAAGCCGAACTCAAAGGCCAGAAAGGCGACATCCTGAATTTCTACGACACGGTGACGGCGGAGCAGTGATTGGATCGATCGCGAAAATTTCGACCGATGACGAGCTTTGACTTGCCCCGAAACTCCGTTCGCGAAACGATGCGGCTGCGATCGAATGAAATCCCTGCTCCAAGTTTTTGCCGGACTCGCAGTGTTTGTTGCTGCGAGCCATGCGCTGGCCGCCGAGCGTGTTGTCCTGCCGAATTATCACGTCGGCGACACGGCGCGCGTGGACATCATCGCACCGTTTCCGCTCGTCGCAGTGGACCCGGTCAAGACTGCCGAGTTGAAGGCCAAGGAAGCGGCGCGCGTTCCCGCCATCTTTCGTTGGGATACAAACGCCTCTGGACGCGTGGTGAGCGAGTTCCGCTCGCGTATCACGGAGGAACAGGTGCGTTTCCTGGACGTGGTGATCAATGAATACAAGCGGGCCACGCTCGACGAACGGGCGGTAAATAATCCGCGCTTCCGCAGGCTCGTCACGTCACTTCAGGAATCCAGCAAGCCGTTTCCCCTCACCCTCCCGCTTGCGAAGACCTGGGCCACCAACGGCGATGACACCGTTCTGCTCGGAGACGTGCAAAAGCGTTTTGAAGAAGCTGCCGCGCTCCACATTCGTCCGGAAGCGTGGCCCGACGACTGGAAGAACACGTGGCAGTTCAAAGTCGTGCCCACCGACGGAACCATCGAAGCGACCATCGCATTGGCAGACAAGACAAGGCTCCAACTACGCCGCACCAACTTCTTCGCAATCGGCAAGCTGCGAAGTGATTTTCCAAAACCATTCACGCGTGATCAGAAGCCATTCGCCAAGTTCGCGGCGGACTTGTTGAAGCCCAATTGCATTCCGGAAGAAAGACTCACTCGCGAACTGCGCGCTCGGCGCGTGCAGGATGTGTGGAGCGCGACGACCTTCAACGCGGGCGAAACCATTGTGCGCTCGGGCGATGTCATCACTCCGCTTACCAAAGCCACCATCGATGAACTCCGCATCCGTATGCTGGCGATGAAGGCTCAGGAGCCACCGCAACAACCGGCGTGGATCGTGCCTTCCGTCACGGCCGGAGCGGTGTTCGTGGTGATCTGTGCCGGGATCGTCGCGTGGAATATTCGGCGGCGCCGCGCCGCGATGCTCGCGCTGCAAGTGACGGCTCCCGCCGGCATCAGCGCAGATCCCGCCGTGCGCGCGCAGCTTGTGGAACGGCTCACACGCTTGCTGGGTGAGACTTTTGTGAAGCGATTGTTTGTGGATCGCACGCGTCTCCTCGAGTCGCACAACGAGGCGTCAGTTCAAACGCAGCAGTTGGAAGAGCGCATCGAATATATCCAAACGCGCGTGCAGGAAAAGTACCGCGAATACGAAGAGCGCATTGCCGAACTCGAACGCGAACTTGCGACGGCAGAGGAAGAGAAACGCGATTTGATCCGCGCGAAGATCGTCCTCGCCCGCGAGGAACTCGAAGCCGAACGCGCCAAGCATCGAGTGGATTGGAATTGATCGGAGCGCGGACGATCACGTCCGCAAGTCGATCGCTCCGATGCTGAGTGTTGTTTTTCCGAAGATTAGTGCGGACGTGACCGTCCGCGCTCCGCCGCTACGCCGCAGCGCCCGTGCGGGACTTCTGGACGTGCAGGGCTTTCTCGTAGCACTGCAAGGCTTCCGCGTAACGCTTCTGCCGATTGAACACGCCGGCCTTGAAGAGATACGCCGTGGCTGTGGACTGATCGACCTCGATGGCTTGGTCGTAAGCAGCAATTGCCTCGTCGATGCGCTGCAACCGTTCGAGTGCGCTGCCCTTCTTCAACCACGCTTCAATGTTTCGCGGATCGATCACCGTCGCTTCCTCGAAACAAGTGAGCGCTTCGTCAACGCTGTCCGAGTTCAGGAGCGTTTGTCCCTTCGCGATCACCGCAGCTGCGCGCGACGGGGAGGAGGGAGGCTCCTTGCTCGTGTGCGACGCGGTGCCATTGGCGGTGTGCTCCAGCTCATCGATTCGGCGCTGCAGACGCTCGACGTTGTCGGTGAGATTCTCCGTGCTGGTCTGGACTGTTGGCGTGGGATGAATGCCTTCACCGTTGCTGAGCCGGCGCGCACCCACATGACCGGCGAACGCAGGAAGCATCTCAAGCTGGTGTGAAATCTCCGTGAGCTTCGACACCGCGCGCACTTGCATCCAACCACTCACGAACACGGCCACGCACGCCAGGGCGGCGATGATGCCAACAACCTTTAGCATGAGCTGATTGGCATTTTGAATGGTGTCGATCTGCCTGGTCTCGATGAAATTCAGCCGCTCAGTGAGCAACTCCGCCGTGTGGCGCGACGACGCCTCGGCTTCTTCACGCGCCTTCTGCACCTCGCGCTGGGTGGCGCGCAGTTGCTCTTGCAGGATCAGCACAGAGCGCAGGAGCGCGTCGTTGTCCACGACGTTCGTAGGCGTGAGCGCGGCGGTGGAAGCAACGGGAATGTCAAGGTTGTCAACGCCCCGGCTCAAAACGCCGAAAGACGTCGCGGCAACAACCATGATGAAGAGGGAAATGCGTCGGAACACGGCGCGAACGGTAGGAATGGCGGCGCGTCGAACCAAGCGAAAAGCATTCACACGTTATGAACAGGTTTTTCCCCGTTCCAACCAGTAATGAAACAGCGCGGCGACGACGAGCGGATGACGAATTTTTCCCTGGCGCACGAGTTCGGGAATCTGCGCCACGGGCACAAGTCGCGTCACGATGTCTTCGCTGTGATCGAACTCGCAGCCATGTTTCAGGACGCAGTTCTCCACCACGACGAAGTGCGATGCGTTGTTCATGATCGCAGGGTTCGCATGAACCCAGCCGAGCCTGCGCCCACCGGCCCCTTCGTAGCCCGTTTCCTCGCGCAGTTCGCGCAAGCCGGTCGCGACGGGATCAGATTCGTGCGGGTCCATCATCCCGCCGGGAATCTCCAGTTCGATCGTATTCGAGCCGTGACGATATTGCTCAACCATCACCAGTTCATCATTCGGCGTGACGGCCACGACGTTCACCCAATCGACGGATTCGATGACGAAGAAGTCGCAATGCTTGCCGGTGCGCGGGGAAACCTTTTCGTCCGAGCGAATTTTGAAAATGCGGAAATCGCCTACACGCTTCGTCGAGACTTGCTTCCACGGTTGAATCATAAAATTACAGCCCCCGATCTTTCGCTGCCCACCCCTGGCGCATCAATCCCAACAAATGAGTCATCGCCTCGTCGTACGTCTGGCCTTTCTCCTGCGAAAGTTGACGCGCACGCTTGTCGAGTTGCGCCGCCATGTCGCTGGATTTCTCGGGCGGACAACCCAACGCGACGAGGGCGGCAGGAAGTTGGTTCAAGTCCATCATCAGAAAGTGCCCCCGGCATCTTGCCGGGAACACGGAAGAGAATTCCTGAGCGCGGTGAATCGCGGGAAATGCGGCCCGGCAGGATGCCGGGGGCACGTTATTTCACCTGATCGCGCGGAACGATCTTCACACTCTCGATGCCCTGGCGCGTGTCGGGCCGATCCTGCGGATGCGTCGGCGTCGTCGCGATCTTTTCCAAAACGTCGTCGCCTTTGATCACCTTGCCGAACGCGGTGTATTGGCGGTCAAGGAATGACGGATCGCCGTGGCAGATGAAAAACTGGCTGCCGGCGGAATCAGGATTGTTCGAGCGCGCCATCGAGAGCACGCCGCGTTTGTGCGAGCGGTCGTTGAACTCCGCCTTGATCTGGTAGCCCGGACCGCCGGTGCCCCACGCGCCTTCCTTGGACGGATCCTTCGTCAACGGATCGCCGCCCTGGATCATGAATCCCTTGATCACGCGATGAAACGCCTGGCCATCGTAAAATCCTTTCTTCGCAAGAGTCTTGAAATTCTCGACGGTCTTCGGCGCCACGTCGGTCCAGAATTCAACGACCATTTCTCCGGCGGTGGTTTTGATGATCGCTACTTCGTTGGTATCGGCTGCAGTACTCACTGGTTTTGATTCGTCTTTCTTGGTTTCGGTTTTGTCGGCTGCCTGACACCCGGTGGCGAACGCCAGACCGAGGCCAAACGCACAAACAAGCAACAGGTTTTTCATAGAGGCGCGTATGTTCCACAGAACCGGCGGCGTGTCACGTGCAGAAATTTTCAGAGCACCAGTTTGTAGCCGACACCATGCACGGTCACCAAATGCTTTGGCGCATCCGCACAATCGCCGAGCTTGCGGCGAATCTGGACGATGCACTGGTCCAGCGTGCGCGTGGTGCCGAAGTAATTGTAGCCCCAGACTTTCGTAAGCAAGCGGTCCCGCGAGAACACCTCGCCGGGATGTGCGTGCATGAGTTGCAGCACTTTCAATTCGCGCGCGGTTAATTCTTCTTGCGTGCGAGCGCGCTTGAGTTGAAGCGTCTTCGGATCGATCTCATTTGAACCAATGCGAAACACGCCGTTGCCGGAATGGTTCGAATTGGCGTGGCCGTCCGCACGGCGCAGCAATGCGTGAATGCGCGCCACGAGTTCGCGCACACCAAATGGTTTCGTCACGTAATCATCCGCGCCCGAATCGAGGCCGATGACCTTGTCGATCTCCTGCCCTTTCGCGGTGAGCATCAGAATCGGCGCGGCGCATTTGCGCGTGCGGAGTTGTTTGCAAATCTCAACACCGTTCGCGCCCGGCAACATCACGTCGAGGATCACGAGTTCCGGACGCTCGCGTGTGATGAATTCCACGGCTTTGTCGCCCCGATTGCACACGGCGACCGTGTAGCCCTCGGTCTTCAAAATCGTTTCCAGTCCCAACAGAATGCTCGGGTCGTCTTCTACGATGACGATCTTCATGCTTGTCCCTTGTCCTCCAATGGCAACGAAACCACGAAACAACTTCCCCTGCCCTCCCGCCGTTCGTAGCGAAGCTCGCCGTGATGCGCGTGCACAATCTGTCGCGCCAGCGTCAGTCCAAGCCCCGAACCCTGAATACCGCTGCTCAGTGAATCGTGAGCGCGATAAAACTGCTCGAAGATTTTCTCCTCGCACCCGCGGGGGACGCCGGAACCGCGGTCAAGGACGCGTAGTTCGGCGACTGGGGGACAAGGCGACACGGTGACTGGGTGATGAAGTTCCCCTCGTCCCCCCGTCTCCTTGTCCCCATGTC
>JBBRBM010000146.1:0-15471 GCA_038205745.1 Verrucomicrobiota bacterium
GTAGCTCCACCAGGTGAACAGCCCGAGCAGCACCGCCGCGAGAATGACCAGCGGATAGCCGACACCGCCGCGAAACGCGAGTGACGCCTTTGAAACCGCCAGCGCGTCTTCGACCCGAGTTCCGAGGAGTTTGAGGAGGAATTGGGTCATGCTACTTCGACCTGCTGAACCATTGCCCAAGAAACGTCTCCGCCACCGCGATGAGCAGCGCGATCAACACGATCGGCAGCCAGAACTCCGCGCCGCTCCGCGCACGCTCGACCTGATCTTTCAGCGATGCGTTCGGGGCCCAATCGACCACGTGGGCCACCGTGCTCAGCAGTTTCTTTTGTTCGGATGAAAGTTCATCGAGTGAAGACTCGGCCGGGTCCGGCTGCGCGGCAAAGCGCACCGCCGTTTTGTTGTCACCGATCGCCACGTCGTAGATGCCGCTCAGGTCGGTCTGATCGTATTGCAGCGACGGCCAGCCGTTCACCACTTCGATGTGGCGCAGGTCGAGCAGCGCGTCGGTCGTGCGCGGCTTGAAAACGCGCGCATCCTTGTCGAGCCACTCGTTGGCGACGCGGCGCATGAACTTCTCGCCGACACGGACGTTCAATCCTTCGTCCTGCCGCTGCACGATCGCGCCAAGCATGCGGTGAACGAGCGGAACGAAACCAGGGCGCACCGGAAAATCATTCCACGCCGTGTCCGTCGTGCTCGCGAACATCACGACGCGGCCGAGGCCAAACGTGCGCTCGATGATCGCTGGCGTGCCGTGAGTAAACTTGATCACCGACTGCGGCGGTCCGGCTTCGAGGTTAGGAGCGCCGATCTCCGATCCGGCGCGAGTTGGAACAGCGAAACGCGCCGGATCGGAGATCGGCGCTCCGCTGTGCTTGTAAGCGACCGGAACGAGATCGTAGGCGCGGTAAAAGCGAATCGACGACAGCGTGCCTGAACTTGGATCGTTCCAGATCGAGACGATCGAGTGATCGAGATCGCGATCGAGCAGCGTGAAATATTCTGCGTCTTGCTCCGCGTTGCCGCGTGCGGGGCCGAACGTGGCGGGGAGCAAATCGTATTTCTTGCCGAGCGTCTCGTTGTAGAAGCCGGTGTTGATGCGGGCGCCGGGGAAGACGATCAGCCCGCCGCCGCGGCGCACATACTCCTGCAGGTTCTTGCCCGCCGCATCGGAAAGATCGGGGACGTTCGCCAGCACAACAGTGTCGAAGTCATCGAGCCGCGCACTCGCGAATTCGGGAGTGGTAACCGTAGTCGCCTTGACGAAGTAATTCTGAATCTCGCTCGACGGCACCGGTGTGAGCGCGTGGCGTAGGAAGAACGTTTCACTCTCGCGCGGATCATCGCTGGGCTCGCCATCGACGAGCAGCACGCGCACTTCCTTGATCGCGCGAACGGCGAGAGTCCGACGGTCATCGGCGGGCAGGCGGTCTTCCGGAATGCGCGCGGTGATGGAATGAAATCCTTCGCTGCGCAACTTGGCGAATAGCGACACGCTCTTCGCCGCGCCGGGCGCGAGTGATTCGATGATGAATTCATCGCTCGGCGGCTCATTGTCCACGCTGAGGCTCACGCGCACATCGCGCATCGCTTCGCGCCCGAAGTTGGTCACGCGCACCTCGAAGCGGATCGGCTGCCTCACTGGCGTAAGGCCGCTGGCGTTGCGCAATTCAGTCACGGCGAGATTGCGCTCCTCGTGTTCACTCACGAAGACGATGTGCGGTCGCACCTCGCGCCGATTATTGTCGAGCGTCTTTTGGATCTCGCCGATCTGCATCCATCCCGCGAGTTGGCCGTCGGTGATGAGATAAATCTCTTTCCGAATGCCGACGCGTTGCTTGAGCGTGTCCAGCGCGCGCTGAACGGCGGGCATCAGGTCGGTCGCGCGATCGGTGAGCGGTGCGTCACGGATGACTTTGCGCGCGAGGTTGAAATCAAATGTCGGCTCGGCGATGACGCCGTTGACGATGTCGGACGCGAGCAGGACCGCCGTCGAAGAACCGGACGGCATCGTATCGAGCGCTTGTTCTGCGGCGCGTTTTGCTTTCTCGAAGCGCGTCGCCGTGCCGTCGCTCATCCCCATGCTCTCGGAATTGTCGAGAATGATGACGCCGGTGACTTTCGACTGGCCGAGGAAAGCCGCGCCCGAATTCTTGAACGCCGGCCGCGCCAGCGCGATGGCCAGCAGCGCCAGCAACAGGCATCGCAGCACGAGGAGGATCAGGTCTTCCACCCGCATCCGCCGCTGATTCTTCTCCACGCTCGTGCGGATGAAACGCATCGCCGCCCAGACGACCTTCTGGAACTTCCGCCGGTTGAGCAGGTGAATGATGATCGGCACCGACACCGCGGCCAGACCGAAGAGTAGAAGTGGATTTAAGAAGCCCATTAGTCAGTCCCGGGCGGCTCAAGCAACCGACGAGGCAAGTCCCGCGCACCATCGATCAGTCGGACGACGAACAATATTGCAGAATCAAAGCGGTAGAAAATCAGGTGCCGATTGAACAGTGGTTTCACTCGGAAGGAGTGAAGTTGTTTCAGCTCATCGTGATTGTAATGGAGCAAGCGTCCCATCGCCGGGTGAATCGTGAGTTGGTCCAATGTCTCGTTGAGGTGATCTAGAAAACGTTGGGCGATATCGTCACTGGCGCGGCGCAAATACCAGAGAGACTGAAGCTCGAAGTCGCGGTGGAAGACCTCACCTTTTTGGAGTTGAAGCGTCACTTCTTTCGTTCGCTGCGGCGGAGTTTGTCGAGCGTGGCTTGCATTTCTTCACGCGAATACGGCGTGAACGTGGATCGCACGCCTTCAAGAAGCATCGCTTCGAGTTCGGGGCTGTCCTCTTCAGGATCGATCGGAATGTAGCGCTCAATCTTCACGAGCTTCTCGTTCAACACGAGAATCACCGGGCTGCCGGCGTGAACTTCTTCGACCAGCTTCTTCAAGTCTGGTTGCGCCCGATCAACCGTCAAAGTTTTCATAAGTTCAGAGTAACTGTTTATTCGCGCTGCAACAACGCTTCCGTCATGCCGTCTTCAACCGGAACGCCAGATAGCCGCTCAGCACTTCGTGCAGCGGTTCGGCGGTGTTCACGAGCACGTAATGGGATTGGTTTTTCTCGCAGCCTTCGCGGATGCGATTGCGGAAGGCTTCGACTTCGCGCAGGTAACTTTTCCGAATCTCAGCCGGACGCGTGAGAATTTTCGGCACTTGCTCCATGCCTTCGAACTCGACGAGACCGTTGAATGGAAACTCGAGCTCGTAGGGATCCATCACGTGGAAGCAGACGACTTCGTTGCCGCCGAAGCGCAAGTGCTGAATACCTTCGAGCACCTTCTGCTCGTCGTCGAAGAAATCGCTGATGACGATCATGATGCCTTTGCGACGTGTCTGGTTCGCCACGTCGTGAAGAACCGTGGCGATGTTCGTCTGCTGCGTGGGCTGAAACGCGGCGAGCTTTCCCATCAACCGATGAATTGTTCCGCGGCTGTCGCTGCGGGGCGTGTAATCGCGCATCGTCTGGTCGAAGATGCCGAGCGCCGCGGCGTCACGTTGATGCAGGATCAGGTAAGCGAGGCACGCGGCGATTTGCTTCGCGTATTCGAACTTCGTGACCTTGCCCGAGCCGTATTTCATCGACTCGCTGGCATCGAGGAGGATGTTCGCGACGTAGTTCGTCTCTTGCTCGTATTGCTTGATGTAGTAACGATCGGTGCGGCCTAAAACTTTCCAGTCGAGATGGCGCGTATCGTCGCCGTGTGTGTATTCGCGATGCTGCGCGAACTCGATCGCGAACCCGCGATACGGCGACTTGTGTTCGCCCGCCATGTAGCCCTCGACGACGTAGCGCGCCTGCAACCCGAGCGCTTCCGCCCGCGAGATGGTTTGCGGGTCGAGCAGTTGATCGACGTGGGCCTGGTCCATGTTTATTCGTCTCGCGAAGTAATACCGAGGTTTCGAAGTTGCTCGGCGACTTCCGGAGTGAACTTGTACTGCGCGAGCCATGCCTGCCGCAGTTCTCGCCATCGCCGTTCCACGGCGCCTGAAGCATCGTCATCAGGCGCGTCGTCGTATCCAAAGTGAGTATCACAGCATGGGCAGATGTCCTGTGATCCAATTGCGGAAGGCTCGCTTATTCGTTCTCCTTTTTCGTTTACCGCCCAAGCCTCCGCCCATGGAGCGTCGCCTGAGGAAATTCGACCGCACACGGGACAGACAAACTGTCCATCATGAGTTTCGCGAATCTCGATGAGATCCCCGTTGTAAATCTTCAAACGATGAATCTTCAGCTCCGCCATGGGGAAATCACGCCGCGAGCTTCTGATCCTTCGGAATCGTTTCGAGAATCCGGCGCGTGATGTCGTCGCTCGTCACGCCTTCGCTCTGCGCGGCGAAGTTCGCAACGATGCGATGGCGGAACACGGGCGGCGCGACGGCGGCGATGTCGTCGCAGCTCACGTAGGTCTGGCCGCGGAGAATGGCGCGCGCTTTGGCGGCGAGAATTAAATTCAAGCCCGCGCGTGGGCCGGCACCCCACGAAAGCCACTTCTTGCAGAAGTCGAGCGCCTCGGAAGTTTTTGGACGCGTGGAGCGGACTAGCCGTTCCGCGTAAGCGTAAACATGATCCGCCACGGGCATGCGACGAACAATCTGTTGCAGGTCCAGAATGTCTTCGGTCGAGAGCACTGGGTTCGGTTTGCCCATGCCCACGCCCGTCGCCATTTTCATGATCTGCAATTCCTCCTCGGCGCTCGGGTAATCGACCGAGATCATGAACATGAAACGATCAAGCTGTGCTTCAGGCAATGGATACGTGCCTTCCTGCTCGATCGGGTTTTGCGTCGCGAGGACGAAGAACGGATCGGGCAGCGGATAGTCATTGCCGCCCACGGTGATCTTGCGTTCCTGCATCGCTTCGAGCATGGCGGCCTGCGTCTTTGGTGGAGTGCGATTGATTTCGTCGGCGAGAATCATATTCGCGAAGATCGGACCCTTGAGGAACCGGAACTCGCGCACGTTCGTTTGCGGATCCTGGTAAATCACTTCGGTGCCGGTGATGTCGCTCGGCATCAGGTCGGGCGTGAATTGGATGCGCTTGAACGACATGTGCAGTGTCTGCGACAGGCTCGACACGAGCAGCGTCTTCGCGAGTCCGGGCACGCCGACGAGCAGCGCATGGCTTCGCGTGAAGATCGCGATGAGCGCCTGTTCCACCACTTCTTCCTGGCCGACGATGACCTTGCTCAGCTCGGCTTTGATTTTGGCGGACGATTCCTTGAGGTGTTGGACGGCCTCCAAATCGTGATCGGCGATCGGTGCGCCGGATGTATTCGTACTCATCAATGATCCTTAAAATGGCTTGTTGCGGTAATTACATGAGTTCTCGCCGTCTTCACAAGCAGCATCGCCCTCCGCAGCAGAACAATTTTGTGACGACACTCATGGTTGCTTTCGCCAGACGGGTGTTTCAAACGGTGAATTCAATCTTTGTCCGGGAGCGCGGGACCGACGTCGCGCGTCTCGGCCCATCGCGCCAGCAACCAGAGCGCGTCGGAAAGTCGATTCAGATGGATCAACACCTCACCACTGCGCAATCCATTGGCCTCACGCAATGCGCAGACGCGGCGTTCGGAACGGCGGCAGGCAGTGCGCGCGAGATCGAGCGTTGCGGCGAGCGGCGTGGCTCCAGGAGTGGCCCATCCCTGGAATGAAATCTTCTGCGCCTCCAAATCCTTCACGATGCCATCGAGGCGGGTCGTCATCTCCGGCTTGAACACCTCGAATCCGTCTTTGAGATAACGATCGAAGTCCTGAAGTTCTGTCGCGAGTTCGCCCATGATCAGCACGAGTTCTTTTTGCGTGGTGAACAGTTCGCGATTCAGCCACGGATCGACCGCGAACGAGCGCGCCATGCCGAGCGCCGCATTGAGTTCATCCACGGCCCCGCACGCTTCGATGCGCGGATGTGTTTTCGCGACGCGGCGATTGTACATCAGGCCCGTGGTGCCGTCGTCGCCCGTGCGTGTGGAAATGCTCATGCGTCTGCATGGATTAAAGTGGCGTCAGATTGACGGGCGCAAGCGCATTCCCATGGTTACAGCGCAGCCACCGGGTAGCACAGGCAACCTGCCTGTGCCGCGCGGCGACTCGCCGCGCGGAACGGGGAAGGACGTCCGACTTTTTTTGTGCAGCCCCGAACCGGTCAACGCACACTCCCTTCCGTCCGGCCAGTGGCCGGACGGCACGGGCGAGTCGCCCGTGCCACCCACTCCAATTTCGGAGTTCGGGTTGAATTCACCGGCGCGAGCGAAACAGAATTCCTTCTCGACGATTTTTTTCTCCTGGGCCGCTGGCGATTCGAGTGATGAAGGCAAAAAGAAAAACCGGGCCGAAGCCCGGTTTTCCTGGTGTTGTTCCCGCGATTACTGCGCGATGAAATAGAACTGCTTCTGCTCCGATGGCGTCACCAGCGTCGGGTTGCTTGGTGTTGCGTTCGTCGTCCAGGGTCCCGTGGGAGTTGGCCCGAAGACCAGTTTGCCGCCCGGCGGATCCCAACCGATGGAGACCTGGCTGCCGTCGTAGCCGGCCTGAATACGTGGAGGAAGGATCGGTGGCGTTGTGGTGGCCGTGGTTACTTCAAGCGCCATCGTGATATCGCTGCTGGTCGCATTGACCTGGCGCAATTCCACTGCGAGGACGTTGTCACCGATGTGCAATGCTGAACCGGGAAGGAGGATGGAACGATCCGGGGCGTCGCCGTCGCCGACACTGCGAAGACCTCCGACGAAGACATTATGCGCCCATGTGCCCACTGGCACACCTACGCGATCGATTTCCACGCCATTGAGGTAAACCACCGCGGCATCGTCGAACTTGCTAAACAGGCGCAACGCCGTGTTGCTTGGCGCGGCTGCAATGAAGTTGAAGTGGGTGCGGAAATAATAAGTGGGCGTAGCTCCGGTCGCCAGATCGTTCGACAGGATCAGGCAGGTGCCGACGCTGTTGGTCAGCGTATTGACTGGAACCGCACGGCACCATGGAAGCGTCGCCTGGCGCTTGGCGTCCAGGACTCCCGGGCCGGTCTTCCAAAAGCTCGTGTCGCTGTCATCAAATCCCGCCGTGGACCAATCAGCCGGAGGGGCCACGTCCTTGTCGCTGTATTTCCAGAGCTGAGTCATGGGAACGGTGATTTGTTGGTGGGCGTACAGAGGAACTTCGAGCGGCAATACGGAGTTGTTCGGAGTCTGTGCGCGATCCGTCAACGGAGAAACGCCGCCGAAGGTCACGATGTAACTCTTGTCAGCCTGAATAGTGAGCCCGGATACGAAAGTGAGGCGGAGTTCATTGCCAACGAGGGCAATAAGATCCGGCGATTGACCGCCGCCGCCCACTTCGTCAACGGTCCAGTATAGGTTGGCGTTGTCGTTGCCGTAATCATCGAGCGGGTTGATCACCGGTTCGGAAAGAAGAACGCGGACAGTGTTTGTGTCCACGACCGCCCACAGGAGCTTGGGTGCATTCGTATCAGCCGTGATCACGACGTGCGCCGCAGTGCTGGTCGCGGGCGGAGCGACGGAGCCGGTCGCCACCACTGTGTAGTCGCCACTGTCTTCCGGCCTGGACCAGGCGAAGCCAGAGCTGGTGATGTTCGTGATCGTTAGAGACGAACTGGTCGCCCCAGGAATGGGTGTACCGTCCTTCGACCATTGATAAGTAATGGGCGGTGTGCCCGATGAGGAGCCTGAAAGTGTGATCACGGAGTACTCCGCATTGGTGGCTCCGACCAACGGCGTTGAGAAAGTCGGGGGCAAACCAGGCAAAGAGATAGCGAAGTTGTCGATCGTATAGCCGCCTTCCTGCGGATTCGTGGTGCTACCCGGGCCGTTGTCATCCACCCAAATGATGTAGAGCGGGTCGCCATTGTTCCAAGTGCCCAGATTCAACGTCACGCTCAGGTTTGTGGCCGTGCTATTGACGGTAAAGGTCGAGAACTCGGGAATCGGTATCCAGCTTCCGGCAGCGCCCGTCAGGCTGTAATATACGCGTTGTCCTTCCAAGCCGGTGCTTTCGTTCACCGGAATCGCGTTCTTCTGGTCCCAATCGTACGAGATGATAATGCCACTCAGCGACAGGCCAGAGGCATTGCGACTCGTCGCCATCAGCACCTGATACTTATTTCCCGTGGTCCGGGTCTGAAGCCAATGGCCGGCGACAGCGCTATTCCAGCGCGGCGTCGCGTTTTGAGCGGGCGGAATCGTTCCATCGCTGGTCATTTGTCCGTTGATGGTCACGGCAGCCACGAGGGTGTTGGTGTTGATTTCCTCGTCCATGCGGACGCTCGTCGTGATATCACCGGCGCCACCGGCAATGCTCAAGACCGACCAGTTCGTCGCGGGTGGCACGGCGTCGAAGGGTTGCGGCGACAACCCGCTTGAAGTAACGAACAGGTCGGCCCGAGTCACGGTGCCGGTCAACGCCAGAGCGGCGGCAGCAAGACAAACAAGGCGCGCGATGGGTACAGGTACACGAGTTTTGTTCATAGATAGAACCTCACGGTTGTTGCAGAGTTTTTCGTTTGGTATGAGTTCTGTGTAACAAAACGGCGTCCGGCCCGGCAATATAAATTTCCGTTTCGCCGCGCGTGCGGGTCGCGCGTCCGGCCGCCATCCCGTCTCATCGCAACTGCCGCACATGAATTGACAATCCACGTGAAGCGGACAGGATCAGTTTCAGTGACGGTCTGTCGTCCGATGACGGAAGGTCGATTCGTAAGAAGTTCGGCGGGAATGAACACCCCGCTGGCTCACTCTGGCAGAACACGAGAGACGAAGCGCGCGGCATCGAACAAACGTAACCAAGGAATAACTCATTGAGCGCGAAAACTGTACTCTTCAACAACACCGTCCTTCGCGACGGTCACCAATCCATGGCCGCCACCCGCATGAGCACCAAGCAGATGCTCGAGCCGGCGCCGATTCTCGACGGCATGGGGTTCAACGGCCTCGAAACGTGGGGCGGTGCCACGATTGATTCGTGCCTGCGCTTCCTGAACGAGAATCCGTTCGATCGCCTGCGCACGTTGAAGAAGATCGCGCCCAAGACGCCGCAGCTCATGTTGCTGCGCGGGCAGAACATCGTCCAATACGCCAGCTTTCCCGATGACGTCGTTGAGGCATTCGTGCGCTGCATGTGCGACAACGGCATGGACATCATTCGCATTTTCGATGCGTTGAACGACGTGCGGAATTTGACGACGGCGATCAAGGCCGTGAAGAAAGCCGGCAAGCACGCCCGTGGCGAACTTTGCTACACGATCTCCCCGGTTCACACGGTGGAGAACTTCGTGAAGATGGGCGTCGAGCTCGAGAAAATGGGCTGCGACTCGCTCGGCATCAAAGACATGTCCGGCATCATCCAGCCGCAGATTGCGTATCGGATGGTGAAGGAACTGAAGGGTAAGATCGGCATCCCGATCACGTTGCACACGCACGATACCGCCGGTCTTGGCGCCGCGAGTTACATTTCAGCGATTGATGCGGGCGTGGATTGTGTCGAGACATCGATTGTTCCGTTCGCGAACGGCACATCGCAGCCTGACACGCAGCGCATGCTCGCGTTGCTCGAAGGGCATCCCCGTTGCCCGAAGTTCGACACGGAGAAACTTGCCGGGCTGCGCGATTACTTCGAAGGCGTTTACAAGGAGTTGGAGAAATTCACGAGCCCGGCGAACGAGCGCGTGGACAGCGACATCCTCATTTACCAAGTGCCCGGAGGTATGCTCTCGAACTTCCGCACGCAGCTCAAGGAGCAGGGCATGAGCGACAAGTTCGACGAAGTGCTGAAGGAAATCCCGATTGTCCGCGAGGCGCTCGGCTGGATTCCGCTGGTCACGCCCACGTCGCAGATCGTTGGCACCCAAGCGATGATGAACGTGAAGTTCGGCCGCTGGAAAATGATTTGCCAACCCGCGCAGGACATCGCGCTCGGCAAGTACGGCAGCACACCGGGATCGATCAACCCGACGGTCCTCGCACAAGTCGAAAAACAGACCGGCAAGAAACCTGTCACCGTGCGTCCCGCTGATTTGCTCGAGCCCGGCATGGAGAAGTATCGCAAGCAAGCCGCCGAGAAAGGTCTGCCGACGGACGACGAAACGGTGGTGCTCTTCGCGATGTTCCCGCAACAAGTTGAGGCGTTGATGAAGCCGGGTGCGAAGCCCGCCACACCCGCCGCAACGGCCACGGCAAGCCCGGCACCCGCGCCGGCTGCATCGACAGCGACTGCCGCCAGTGCGTCGGTCAGCACTTCGTCGAAGAAGATGTTTGTGACCGTGAACGGCAAGCGCCACGACGTGACGGTGGAGACGTTAAGCTGAGGTCTGAAGCGGCTCGAGAACGGATGATCAAACGAGAGCGCATTAGCGGATGAATCGAAGAACGCGCATGAGCGAATGTGAGGTGGCGGGAGGCATCACGTCCCGTTCCCCCTCACCCCGGCCCTCTCCCTTGGGGAGAGGGAGAGGAATGCGAACGTGCGCTGTTGTTTGCACGTGCGTCGCGCGATCACCGCGTCATCTCGATCCGCTCGAAGGACGACTCTCGGCATTCGCGCCGTGCGCGTTCGATCAATCGACGGCGCTCGCCTGCTGTTCCCTCTCCCCAAGGGAGAGGGTCAGGGTGAGGGGGAAACGCGCGGACGCACGTCAACGCCCATTAAGCTTTCTCTCGTACCACTATTACGCAACCAAAACGCCAACGGCGTTGCATCACTCAGCCCAGGGTTGCGCGTCCGACGCGCTACCCTGGGAATGCGTTCGACCAACATCCGCAACCCTGAAGGGGCTGCATCAGATGCGTGCGAATGGATGCAACCCTTTCAGGGTTGAACACATTTCGTTCCCACCACCCAGGGTAGCGACTGCGTCGCAACCCTGGGCTGAGAGATGGAATCCCGGTGGGATTCTTTTTGCGCATCCGACACGCTCGATTCGCGCGTCGCAACGCTTCTTCACCACACTTTCTCCAATTTCATGACACCGAACTCTTCATCCAAACTCCTCTCCGAGTTTCCGCCTGTGAGCTACGACGACTGGCGCAAGCTGGTCGAGGCGGAACTCAAGGGCGCGCCGTTCGACAAGAAAATGTTCACGCCGACTTACGAAGGCGTGACGCTCAAGCCGATCTACACGCGGAACGACACCGCGAACCTGCCGCACGTAAATTCGCTGCCAGGCTTCGCGCCCTTTGTGCGCGGTTCGAACGCGAGCGGCTACGTGAAGGAGCCGTGGCATGTCTCGCAGGAGATCGCGGTTTCGAGCCCCACGGAATTCAACCACGCTGCGCGCAACTCTCTCTCTCGCGGGCTGAACGCGCTGAACATGCAGCTCGATCGCGCCACGCGAAATGGCCACGACCCGGATTGGGCGCCAGCGGAAGATGTCGGCTCGGGTGGTTTATCCATCGCGATGCTCGGCGATCTCGACCGTGCGCTGGAAGGCGTTGATCTTGAGAAGACGCTGCTCTTCATCCGCTCCGGCCCGTCGGGGCTGGCGATTGCGTCGCTGCTCATCGCACTCGCGCGCAAGCGCAAGAAGACCACGATGAACCTGCGCGGCTGCATCGAGATGGACCCGCTCGGCATTCTCGCGCACGAAGGACGATTGCCGCAGTCGCTCGACAGCGCGTATCGCGAAATGTCCGCGCTCACTCGTTGGGCGGCGGATCGCGCGCCGAAGCTGCAAACCATCTGCGTTCACAGCCGCTCGTGGCATGAGGCCGGCGGCAACGCGGTGCAGGAACTCGCGTTCTCGCTCGCGACGGGCGTCGAGTACCTTCGCGCGATGAACGCTCGCGGTCTGGATGTGGACACGACTGCGCCGCGAATTCGTTTCGCGATCACGGTCGGCACGAACTTCTTCCTTGAGATCGCGAAGCTGCGTGCGCTGCGAATGCTCTGGTCACGCGCGGTCGCCGCGGCGGGCGGCAATGCCGAATCGCAAAAACTGGCACTGCACGTCCGCACGTCGCAGTGGAACAAGACCGTTTACGATCCTTACAACAACATGCTGCGCTCGACCGTCGAGGCGTTCGCGGGTGTGCTGGGCGGTTGCGATTCGATGCAGGTCAACGCGTTCGATGAAGTGATCCGCACGCCGGACGATTTCAGTCTCCGCATCGCACGCAACACTCAGCTCGTGCTCCAGAAGGAGTGCAATCTCGATCACGTGATCGATCCGGTCGGCGGCTCATGGTTCGTCGAAAGCGTCGCTGCTGACCTCGCGGCGCGCGCCTGGGCGATGTTCCAGGACGTGGAAAAACTTGGCGGCATGGAAGCGGCCTTGCGCGACGGCATGCCGCAGAAGGCAGTCGGCGCGACCGCTGGCGACCGCATCAAAGCGGTTACGAGTCGGCGCAACTCGATCGTGGGCGTGAATCAATACGCGAATCCGAAAGAGAAGCCGCTCGAAGTGCCGCCCCTGGATCCGCGCACGTTCCACAAACGTCGCGTGCAGCAAATTACGTCGCATCGCACGAACCTCGATGACGAGGACAACGCCACGGTGCTTCAGCGCCTCGCGAAGATCGTCGGGTTTCAGGGCGCGGGTCTCGTCGAGACTTGCATCGACGCCGCGGGCGCCGGTGCGACCCTCGGTGAAATCACGCGCGCCGTGCGCATCAGCGACAGCCCTTGCACGCCAATCACGCCGGTGTGCCTCACGCGCGCCGCGACGACCGTCGAACAACTCCGCACAGCCGTGGATCGTGTGTTTGTCGACCGCGAACGTCCGAGGGTTTTCCTCTGCAACATGGGACCGCTGAAGGAGCACAAAGCGCGTGCCGATTTCTCGCGCGGCTTCTTCGCCGTCGGCGGTTACGAAGCTGCTTCACCCGCAGGCTTCAAGACGCCGAACGATGCCGCAGAAGCGTTCGCCAGAGCCGGAGCACGCATCGCGGTCATCTGTTCGACCGACGACAATTATCCCACGCTCGTGCCGCAACTCGTGCCGTTGCTGCGCGCGAAGCGTCCCGATGCGGTCATCGTCGTCGCGGGTTATCCGCAGGACCAAATCGAAGCCCACAAGAAAACGGGCGTTGATGAGTTCATCCACGTTCGCGCAGACGCGGTGGAAGTGCTCAAGGCCATGCACACAAAACTTGGAATCTCCTGATGAAATCATTCCCTGACTTCACAAAAATAGCATTCGACTCCGCCCCCGCGGCGGTCACGTTCGAGCAATGGCGGTCGCGCTTTGAGGCGGAGACCGGCCAGTCGCTCGACGAATGGGCCTTCAAAACACTCGAGCAAATCGAGCTGCAACCGCTCTACACCGCCGAGGATATCAAGAATTGCGAGCATCTCGACACGATGCCCGGCATCGCACCTTTCGTGCGTGGTCCTTACGGCTCGATGTACGTCACGAAGCCGTGGACGGTGCGGCAATACGCCGGCTTCTCCACCGCGGAGGAGTCGAACGCGTTTTACCGGCGCAACATCGCTGCGGGTCAGCAAGGTTTGTCCGTCGCGTTCGATCTGCCGACGCATCGTGGTTACGACTCGGATCATCCGCGCGCGTTTGCCGATGTCGGCAAGGCGGGCGTGGCGATTGATTCAATCCTCGATGTGAAGTTGCTGTTCGACAGCATCCCGCTCGATCGCATCTCCGTCTCCATGACGATGAACGGAGCGGTGTTGCCGATCCTCGCGTTCTACATCGTCGCGGCGGAGGAGCAGGGCGCGAAGCTGGAGAATCTCGCGGGGACGATTCAGAACGACATCCTGAAAGAGTACATGGTGCGGAACACCTACATTTATCCGCCCGCTCCTTCGATGCGGATCATCGCCGACATTTTTTCGTTCACGTCGAAGAACATGCCGAAGTTCAACTCGATCTCGATCTCCGGCTATCACATGCAGGAAGCGGGCGCGACGGCGGACCTCGAAATGGCTTACACGCTCGCTGACGGACTTGAATACGTCCGCACCGGATTGAAGGCCGGCATCGACATCGACGCGTTCGCGCCGCGGCTCTCGTTCTTCTGGGCGCAGGGAAAAAACTTTTTCATGGAGATCGCCAAGATGCGCGCGGCGCGTGCGCTTTGGGCGAAGATGATCAAGCAGTTCAATCCGAAGAACCCGAAGTCGATGGCGTTGCGCACGCATTCGCAGACATCGGGCTGGTCGCTGACGGAACAGGATCCGTTCAACAACGTGGTGCGCACATGCATCGAAGCGATGGCCGCGACGCTTGGCCACACGCAGTCGTTGCACACGAACGCACTCGATGAAGCGATCGCGTTGCCGACGGATTTTTCCGCGCGCATCGCCCGCAACACGCAGCTTCTGCTTCAGGAGGAGACGGGCATCACGAAGGTGGTCGATCCATTCGCCGGCGCGTTCTTCGTCGAGGCATTGACCGACGCGATCATGAAACGCGCGTGGGGTCACATTCAGGAAGTCGAAGCGCTGGGTGGCATGGCCAAGGCGATCGAGACCGGCCTGCCGAAACTGCGCATTGAGGAAGCCGCCGCGCGGCGTCAGGCGCACATCGATTCCGGCAAGGAAGAGATCATCGGCGTGAACGTGCTCCGGCTCGAAAAAGCCGAGCAACTCGACGTGCGTGAAGTGGACAATTCCACCGTGCGCGAGTCGCAGTTGAAGCGTTTGCAGAAGCTGAAAGGCGAGCGCGACAACGCGAAGGTGCAGGAGTGCCTCGCGGCGTTAACGAAGTCGACCGAGAGCGGCGAAGGCAACTTGCTCGCGCTGGCGATCGACGCGGCTCGTGCGCGTGCGACGCTCGGGGAAATCTCATTTGCGATCGAGAAAATCGTCGGTCGTCACAAAGCAGTTATTCGATCTGTGTCAGGCGTTTACCAAGCTGAATTCGGCGAGAACCCGGGCTTCGAGCAGGTTCGCGCGCTCACTGAGGCATTCGAGGAAAAGCAGGGCCGTCGCCCGCGCATTCTCATCGCGAAGATGGGCCAGGACGGCCACGACCGCGGGGCGAAAGTTGTCGCGACCGCGTATGCCGATCTTGGTTTCGACGTGGACATCGGGCCGCTCTTCCAGCAACCCGATGAAGCGGCGCGCATGGCGACGGAGAATGACGTGCATGTGGTCGGCATCAGCTCGCTCGCGGGCGGACACAAGACGTTGCTCGTGCAGTTGCGTGATGAGCTGAAGAAGCTCGGACGCGAAGACATCATGATTGTGGTTGGCGGCGTGATTCCGCCGGCGGATTACGAGTTCTTGAAGCAAAACGGCGCGGCGGCAGTGTTCGGGCCGGGCACGTTCATTCCGGATGCTGCGAAAGAAATACTTGGGCAACTGAACCAGGCGTTGAGTTGAGATGCATGTGGGAGCGGGAAGAACAGCAGGCGAGAGTGTGGCGAGGTTCGCGCAGCGAGCGGGGAGCACACGCGCCCTCGCGTGTTCCGACCCGCGCCCTCGCGGGGCGGCGGAGGGCTTGCG
>JBBRBM010000147.1:0-15349 GCA_038205745.1 Verrucomicrobiota bacterium
ACCCGGCAAGATGCCGGGGGCACGTAGGAGCGGAAGTTCGAGGACGTGGTGAAGTCGGCGGAGCAGGCAGCGGTGTTGGTGTATTGAGGCTGGATTCAGGGCAAATTTCCGACGACCGGACACGGATGTCTCAAACATGAACTGGAACGTGCGCGTTCCGAACCGGGACGCACGGGTTCCAGCCCGGAACGCGCGGGTTCCGAATGGGAATGTGCGGGGTTAATATCCTGTACCGTGTGTACGGATTACTGAAGCGGAACGGCGAATGTAGCTGCCAGGGCGCGGCGACCCCAGGCTGGGAAGATCAAGCTGCAGATGTTTTTCGGGCATCCTCCCGGAAGCGGGCCGAACGCCCCCAATCTCCCGGCGGATACCCATTCTTCTGCGGCGGAGCCGGCGAGGTTTTCGGCATCCCGCCGGGGTTTCGCGCCCATGGCCTTTCGTTTGAGCGGAAACACGGTTTTTTTGCGGAAAACATTCCGGAGTGGAGTGAGGATTTTCCAAGGTTCTACGGAATTTTCCCATGGTTTTGCGGCAGCCGCATGGGAAAAAACCGGTCCACCCCGTAAAGCATGATTGTTTCATAGGAAAGAACGGAAGTGCTCCATGAAATCCACCCTCCATTGGGTTCTTTTGCCTCGGGAGCGAGCGTCCTCCGGGCGATGGACTCCCAGGCACCTCGGCGCCTGATAGGGCCTGATATTTACGAGTTGCAGGCCGGCTTAAACGGCCGGCCAGTGCCTGATGTGTCCGGTCGCTGTCTCAATCCGCTCGTTCGCGACGGGAATGGGGACATCGGTGAATTCTCACTCCGGGCGCTGGCTAATGGAAAGCCATCGATTCCAAATGGAACTGAATCCGCCCTGGAGCCGTAGCAGCCGACGTGAGGAGGCTCAAATTTCCCAATCGGAGGGAGAACAGAGCCTCGTTACCTCGGCTGCTACGGTTCAGGGTTTCAACGCGCAAAGTTTCGCTTCGTTCCTTCTTCTTTTCGTGGTTCATCCCATCTGATTGCGGCTTCGTGCAAGAGCATCGCAACGCACGGGTTCTAAAAAACAATTCCGTGTCGGCGAATCTACTTGTTGCTTTTTCACACCAGCCGTAAGCAAGCGGTCAAATCGATTGAAGCTTTGCGCGAGTCTGTCACGGGAGAAAGCCGGATGAAGAACGGACAACTTCAAGCGTCTGGATAAACGAACGAAGTAGCTGACATGAAATCGCCATCGTCCCTGAATCGTCGGAAGTTTTTGCGGCACGCCACGCTCGGCGTCGGCGCCGGTCTCGCGCTTCCAAACATCTTCCTGAACAAGACCTTCGCCGCTTCCGGCGAAAACCCGAGTGAGTTTGTCCGTCTCGGCGTCATCGGCACCGGCGGCCAGGGTGTCTCGAACATGCGCGCGATGATGAAGAACGTCGTCGCCGTGTGCGACGTGGACAAAACCCACGCGGCGAGCGCCGCGGCGCTGGTCGAGAAATCCACCGGACGCAAGCCGGCGGTGTTCGGCGATTACCGGAAACTGCTCGAAGACAAATCCATCGACGCGGTGCTGGTCGCGACGCCGGATCATTGGCACGCGTTGCCGAGCATCGAGGCGTGCCTCGCAGGCAAGGATGTTTATTGCGAGAAACCGCTCACGCTGTTCATCGAGGAAGGCAAGACGTTGGTGAAGGCGGCGCGCAAAACGAGTCGCATCGTCCAGTGCGGCAGCCAGCAGCGATCGGAAGCGAAGTTTCTCAAGGCCGCCGAATATGTTCGCAACGGGCGCATCGGCAAAATCAAGCGCGTGCTCGTCGGTCTGGTGGGCGTGAATTGGACGAAGGAACCGCTCGTGGCGGACAGCGCGCCGCCGCCGGAACTCGACTACGAGATGTGGCTCGGCCCTGCCCCGGCGCGGCCTTACAACAAGCATCGCGTTCATTACTTCTTCCGCTTCTTCTGGGATTATTCCGGCGGCCAGATGACGAACTGGGGCGCGCACCATCTCGACATCACGCAATGGGCGCTCGGCATGGATGACAGCGGGCCGACTGAGATTGTCGGCAAGGGCGAGTTTGATCCGCAGAAACGTTTCGAGGTGCCGTCAGCCTTTGAGCTCACTTACAAATACGCCAACGGCGTGGTGGTGGAACTTCGCAGCCCTGGCGCCAAAGTAGCGTCGCTCATTCCTGAACAGAAAGAGCACGCGCAGGAAATTCTCGACGGCAAAGGTGACTTCACCGGCTGCATTTTCGAAGGCGAGAAAGGGTTGCTCTACGTCAATCGCGGTGTCGTGCGTGTCTGGCCGGAGGAAGTTTTCGAGACGCCGATCAAGGATACCGACACGCGCCTTTACGCGAGCAAGGAGCATCACCAGAACTGGCTCGAATGCATCAAGACCCGCAAGCTGCCGATCTGTGATGTCGCCATCGGGCATCGTTCCGCGACCGTTTGTCACCTCGGCAACATCGCCATCCGCACCGGCCGAAAAATCCAATGGGATCCGGTGAAGGAACTGATCGTGGGCGACGCCGAGGCGGCGAAACTCACCACCAAGGAATACCGCGCGCCGTGGAAGCTGCCGCAAGTTTAGAGTGATTGCCAAAAGTAATTTCGGATGGAGCGCAACGATGCTTACTGAGTGCCGTTCCCCCTCACCCCAGCCCTCTCCCTCGGGGAGAGATTCCGTGGCCCGAAAAAAGCCGCGATTTGTGCCGCTGAACCGTAGCGGAGCGCCGATCTCCCGATCGGCGTGTTTCCAACGCGCGGCCACCTCGTGCCGATCAGGAGATCGGCGTTCCGGTTCATGGGTAGGGGGAAACGCATCCCGCCCTTTGACGAATCCACACGTATGGATATGCCAAGCAGGTTTGCGAATGAGTCCCCTTCTCCCCGAGGGGAGGGCCGGGGTGAGGGGGAAGAGCGATGTCGCTTCCTCAAACCGGAAAGTACTTTCGGCCGTCGCTGTAGGATGCTGCTTTCGCCATGACTTGTTTGTTGACACCCAAACCGGAAGCCTTTTGCTTTCCACCCTGTGTTTTTAACCAGTGAATTTGTTCCAGTGACTCCGCACCCAAATGATCTATGAAAATTAACCTGATGAAATCCTGCGTGGCCGTCGCATTCACGGCTGCCCTCTGTGCTTCGCCCCTTCGTGCGGCGGATACGACGGAGGCACTCAACCTGAAACTCCCCGCCAGCACATTGAAGGGCACTCCCGAAGATTTGCCGAAGGGCCCGCACATCGAGCCGCCGTCTGACAAGGCACCGGTTCCGATTCAGGTGCCCGCCGGTGTGGTGAATGTCGCCGCCGGCAAACCCGTGACTGCCAGCGTGGTGCCTTTCCAGGGCGAACTGAACCAGATCACCGACGGCAAGAAGGAGCCGCTCGATGACGATTCCGTCGAGATGAAAAAAGGCGTGCAATGGGTGCAGGTCGATCTCGGCCAGTCCTACGCCATTCATGCCATCGCCATGTGGCATGATCATCGTTACGTGCAGGCATTTCACGCTGTGGTCGTGCAGGCGTCTGACGATGCTGAATTCAAGACGGGAGTGACGACGTTGTACAACAACGATGTGCTTAACACCGCCGGCTTCGGTGTCGGCACTGACCGCGAATATTTTGAAATGCGCTGGGGCCGTGTGGTGCCTGGGAAAGGTGCCAAGGGACGTTACGTGCGCAGTTACACCAAGGGCAGCAGCCTGGCCGCACTGAATTGCTGGGAAGAGCTCGAAGTCTACGCGCTTCCCGCGAAATGAGTCGATGGAGCGCATTGGCGCTGCTGCTGGCCGTGGCCGGCGCCCTTGCGCTCCGCTTGCCGAAACTCGACACGCGTCCGCTTCACAACGACGAGGCGGTCAACGCCGTCAAGGTCAGCGAACTGTGGCAGCACGGTCGCTACGCCTACGATCCCGACGAGTATCACGGCCCGACGCTCCACTACGCCACGGTCCCGTTCCTGTGGCTGAGCGGCGCGCGCAACTCTGATGAGTTGAAGGACGCCACGCTGCGTCTTGCGCCCGTCGTTTTCGGCGTCGGCCTGATTTTTCTTCTGTTGTTCTTCGTGGATGGACTCGGTCGCCAGGCCGTGACGTGGGCGGCTGTGTTCACCGCTGTTTCCCCGGCGATGGTTTTTTACAGCCGATATTTCATCCACGAAATGCTGCTGGTATTTTTCACCGCGCTGACGCTGGGAGCGGGATGGCGGTATGTGCAAGCGCGTTCATCGCGGCGCGTCTTCTCCCTCTCGCCTCAACGGGGAGAGGGGTGGGAAGTTCCCAAGGCTCTGGGAACAAGCGAGCGTCAAGAGAGTGAGCACCCCTCGCCCTCGATCCCTTCCCATGAACCTTCCCCACGTGGCAGCCGACGTAAGGAGGCTCAAACTTCTCCGGCAGCGGAAGATCGGAGCCTCCTTACGTCGGCTGCTACAGTTCATGGGTTCGAAGCGCAAAGTTCCGCTTGGGGGAATTCTCTCCCCGTTGAGGGGAGAGGGAAGTCAGCCGCCTGCTGGGCCGTGCTGGCGGGCGCGGGGCTCGGGTTGATGTTCGCGACGAAGGAAACTTTCGTCATCACGGTCGCCGCGATGGGGCTCGCGGCAATCATCACCCTCTGGTGGTCAATTCCGACGGGCGCTCGGGCTAAGACTCTGCTGACGCTCTGGAACTGGAAACACGTCGCACTCGCATCGAGCGTTGTGGTGATCATCTGGGTTCTCTTCTTCAGTTCCTTCTTCACCAACTTCGCCGGTTTGCTGGATTCAGCGCGCACTTATCTTCCGTGGTTGAAGCGCGCGGGCGGACATTCGCCGCACATTCATCCGTGGAGTTTTTATCTCGAACGACTCGCCTGGTTTCATCCGGCGAAAAGTCCCGTGTGGAGCGAGGGATTGATCCTCGTGCTCGCCGCGATCGGCGCTGGAGTTTCGCTCGCCGGAAAACGATCTCCGCTGCATCGCTTCATCGCGTTGTACACGATCATCCTGACCGCGGCGTATTCGCTGATCTCGTACAAGACACCGTGGTGCCTGCTGAGTTTCTACACCGGAATGATTTTGCTCGCAGGCGTCGGTGCCGCGGCGATGGTCGAATGGATTCGTCCTCGAGCACTGAAAGCTTTGGTCGCGGTAATCCTGCTCGCGTTCACAGCCCAACTCACGTGGCAGGCGTGGCGCGCGAGTTTTCCCTTCGCCGCCGATCGCCGGAATCCGTACGTCTATGCGCAGACCGTTCCCGACATCCTGAATCTGGTTCAGCGCGCCGAAGGCATCGCGCATGTTGCTCCCGCCGGCTTCAACACGGTGGTGAAAGTCATCGCGCCGGAAAGTGATTACTGGCCGCTGCCTTGGTATTTGCGCCGCTTCAAGCAAATTGGCTGGTACGACAAACTTCCTGACGATCCTTTTTCCCCGATCGTGATCGTCGCGTCGAAGCTCGACGCGCGACTCGACGACAAGTCTGATCGCAAATGGATCATGGTCGGCGTCTTCGAGATGCGGCCGAAAGTTTTTCTCGAGATGTACGTCGAACTGGAGCTTTGGAAAAAATACGTCGAGACGCTGCCGCGGGAGCGGGAGTGACCGGCGCCCTGTTACGGCGCGAAGAGTTCGCCAAGTGTATCCAAAACCGACGTCGCTGTCTTGGTGTCCAGTTTGCCGAGACGTTTGACCAGAAGGGATTTGTCAACCGCGCGAATCTGATCCAGCGCAACCTCACCAGACTTGCCTTGCAAGACGAGTTCGATACGCGTGGGCCAGCCACGCCGCACGGTCGTCGGAATAGATGAGGTCAAAGTGCCGCCGCACCTTCGGCAAACGCAGACTCTGATCGGCGTTCGACGTAATCGCGCAAAAGTTGTGGGTCGGTCAACTGGTTCACTCAGGGAAGAGTAGCCGCCGCTGCGGAAACCGGACAGGGAATGAAGGAAAAGGTGAACGGGCTTCACCCCAAGAACCATCCGAAAGGAATTCAGTCACTCTCGGCCCATCCCAAAACCTGGATGCTGCCGGTGATGACGGACCAGCGTCACCCGGATGCCGTCGGATAGTTCGCGGTAAACGAAGTGGTACGGGAAGCGTTTCAGATTCGCGCGATGGTAACCGGGTTTGATCAAATGAAACCTTCCAGGCTTCGCTGCGGCCACGGCAATGAGCCGGCGCAATTCCGCTTTGAACTCATCGCCCAACCGCTGCGACACCGCGTCGTATCGGCGCAAGGCGTCGTCCACATCCTGCTCGACGGCGGGATGGTACTCGATTCTCACCGCTTGCGGCCCGCCTCGACGCGCCGCCAGAACTCGGCTTCCGGGAGCGGTTGGACGTGGCCGCTTTTGATCTCCCGTTCGCGACGCTCCACCTCGGCCATCTCCTCCGCCTCGGACCAGACCTCGCTCGCCGGTGGGATCGAACTCAACAACGACTCGGCCAGTGTGACCCGTTGATCGATCGGCAACGCCAGAAGTGTCTTCTCAAGTTCCTGAATCGCGGACATGCTAGCAGGTTAAATTCCCGGAGACAGAGTGGCAAGCCGGGACGTGCCGCCGCACCAGATCGGCAAACGCAGCTTCCGACCGGCGTTCGACGGTATGTGTTGCCTTTCAGGGCTTGAGACCATTTCAACCGCAACACTCAATGGTGAAATAGAGGAGTTCATCGCAGCGACGGTTTGAAGTCGGAATCGACGATCACCTTCCAGCCGTTGTCAAACTGCCTGAACTTCAAAATCTCCTTTCGGGCAGGAGCGGATGCCATCAACGTTTCCACTTCCATGATGATCTCGTCGGCGGAGGGAGATTGTTGGGAGAGCCGGTGTATTCCTTGCCGATGTTCTCCCCTCTCAGCCGCGTAAGAAGACCCTCCTCAATGGCGTATTTCTTCTGCATGGCTTGCTCCAGAAAGACCTTTGTTCTCTCGGCGTCTTGGGAGGCTGCAGCCATCCGCTTCATCTGTTCCTCAAATGCTTTTCGGGTGGCATCGGTGATGAAAACGGAATCTGCGAACCGATCCAGATTTCCATTCAACACCGCCCACCCGCGTGTTCGCAGTGCGGCTTGTGGGGTGGTAAAGCCGGCGTCAAACCACGAATCCCTCGTCAGCTCTTCGGCGGGGGGCGGCGCGGCCGGAGGGTTGGCGGGGCGCGTGCCGGTGGTGCGGAGCCGGGTCAATTCTTGTTCGGCAGTGCGCAGGCGCGTGACTTCGGCGCGCAGGCGGATCAGTTCGGTGGAGCCGTTCTTGAGCCGTTCGATTTCATCGGCCTGCGCGGCCAGATGGGCCGCCGCGTCCTCCTGCGCGCGTTGGGATTGTTGGCTTTGTTCCGCGTGTTGTTGCCGCAGCATCTGGCGATCGGCCCGCGCGTGCGCGGTTTGGCGGGCTTGGTATAGGCCCGTGCCGATGGCGGCAGCGAGCGCGGTGGTGATCAGAGTTTTTTGCAGTGTGGTCATGGCGATGGTTTTGGTGGCAGCGGCGAGGGCCGTCGTTGTGATGGCAGTTCCAGCAATGGCAGCGGTCGTGATGGCCGCACTCAATCCGGCCGGCGCGACGAGCACCGCATTGGTGGAGATGACGACGACCAACCCACTCGTGCCGACGGTTACACCCCGTTTGGCGAAGAATTCGCGCAGGCGTTCGACGGCGCGGGCCAGGCGCTTTTGCGCGGCGTTCTCGCTCGTGCCGAGGGTGGCGCCGACTTCGCGGAGGGATTTGTTCTCGAAATAACGCAGAAGCACAGCGGCGCGGTCGGTCTCGTCGAGCGCGTGCATGGCTTCGTCGAGCAGCGGTTCGATGTGCGTCCAGTCGGCGGCGGTGGCGTTCATGGCATTCATCTCGGTGGCGATTTGTTCGCGCAACTGGCGGCTCGCTTCGCGGCGCACGACATCGATGGCGGCACGGCGCGTGACTTGATACAGCCACGCGGTCAGAATGGTGTCGGGCTTCAGCCGGGCGGCATTGCGCGCCAGATCGGTGAAGACGGATTGAGCGACTTCCTCGGCGAGTTGCGGCGAGCGGACCTGGCGCAGCGCTGCGGAATAGACCAGGCCGAGATGACGCCGGACGATTTCGGCGACGGCGTCCTCGGCGTGCCGCCGGGTGTAGCGTGCGAGCAGTTCCAGGTCGGTGTCGCTCATGTCTGCAAGCATATCGGAGCCGACCGTCGGAATCCGCCAGGGAATTTGTGACCAACGAAATCTCCATTGCGGTGTGCGATGCCGCCGCTGGCATTCATGACTTCAGTCATCGAAGAAGAGTTTCCACCTTGACGCTGCCGCAACCGCGGCGTGCAATCCGTTCCATGACTCCAAAGCCTTTCCAGATCAATCGCCGTCGTTTCCTCAAAACCACCGCCGCCATCACCGCTGCCACGGGTGTGCCGGGATGGTTTCTGGAAATGGAAGAAGCCCATGCCGCGCAAACCAAGCCGCTCGGCCCGAATGATCGCCCCGGCGTTGCGCTGGTCGGTTGCGGCGGACAAGGGCGCGGAGATTGCAGCGGCGCTGCCAACTACGGCGACGTGCTGGCGGTGTGTGACGTGGACGACAACCACGCTGAAGCTGCCGCGAAGCAGTTCACGAAAAACGGTCGAGTGCCGGACAAGTTCAAAGACTTTCGCAAGCTGATGGAGCGCGATGACATTCACGCCATCGTGAATGGCACGCCCGACCATTGGCACACGTTCATCAATCTCTGTGCGGTCAAGGCGGGCAAGGACATCTACACCGAGAAGCCGCTCACGCTCACCATCGACGAGGGCAAGCGTCTCGTGAAAGCCGTGCGCGACAGCAATCGTATCGTGCAGGTCGGCAGCCAGCAGCGCAGCGATCGGAATTTCCGCGTCGCCTGTGAACTCGTCCGCAATGGTCGCATCGGCAAGCTTCAACACATCATCGTTGGCTTGCCCACAGGTCCAGTCGGCGGACCGTTCCCTGAGAAGCCGGTGCCGGAAGGATTGAATTGGGATTTCCACGTCGGGCAGGCACCGATGAAGCCTTACAACGGCCAGAACTGTCATGGAAACTTCCGCTGGTGGTACGACTACAGCGGCGGCCAGATGACCGATTGGGGCGCGCACCATAACGACATTGCCCAATGGGCCAACGGCACCGAACGCAGCGGTCCCGTCGAGATCGACGGCAAGTCGTTGAAGGAAATGATCCCCGGCGGCTACGACACCGCATCGAAGTACCGCGTCGAATGCAAATACGCCAATGGCGTGACCATGACGATCGTGGACGAAAGCACCCGCACAGAACGCGACGTGATGAACAAGGTGGACAAGAACGGAAAAGAACAGACGCCCAACGGTGTGCAGTTCCTCGGAACTGACGGGTGGATTTTCGTCGCGCGCGGCGCACTGAAAGCGAGCAAGGACGAGTTGCTCACGAACCCGCTGCCCGAGAGCGCGGTGAAGCTCTACAAGAGCAGCAATCACATGGGGAATTTCTTCGAGTCCATTCGCAGCCGCAAAGACCCGATCTGCGACATCGAGATCGGCCATCGCTCCATCAGCGTGGCGCATCTGGGCGTGATCTCGTTGCGGATGAATCAGGCGCTGAAATGGAATCCTGCGAAGGAAGAATTCACCGGTGCCAACGCCGGGGAGGCCAACAAGTGGCTCGTGCGCGAACAGCGCAAGCCCTACGACTACAGCTTTATCGCCTGAGCAGATGTCTGAGAATTGTGGCGTAAGCCCTTCGCCGCTGAAGTTGAGTCGAAGCTCCACTGGGCGGACGGAGTGCCGCAGCCGGAAAGTTCCCGGTAGAATCGGGGCATCCCGGTTCACCACAGTCAGCATCGGGATTGAGGAGCGTACGGGAAAAGCCCTCAGCCCGAACTCCGAAGTTGGAGTGGGTGGCACGGGCGACTCGCCCGTGCCGTCCGGCCACTGGCTGGACGGAAGGGAAGGCGCGTGGACTTGGTGGGAACGGCACAAAACAATGCGCATGTCCTCCTCCGTTCCGCGCGGCTGGTAGCCGCGCTGCACAAGCAGGTTGCCTGTGCCACCCGGCGTTTGCGCCGCCGCTACTTCGGAATTCGGGCTCAGCGCTCACTGTCCTTGGATCTCCGCGAGGGACAGCACTCTTGAAACTCGAATACGCGCCCGCGATGGCGTCACGGAACGTTCAGCGGCGCACGGTGCGTGAACGTGACGTTTCAGCACTCCATCAGTTCCACCACATGAACAGCGTGACGATTTGTTGCTGGTTCACGCGGCGGACCATGGCGTGGTAGGTGCGCGAGTAGGTGCCGATCGTCGCTTCCACAGTCACTTCGAAAGTCGAACTGCGCGTTGCGAAATTTCGCGCGAAGAGCTGCGAGAGCTGCGCCGTCATGCCCGGCACATTGCTCAGTTCACCGAGGCTGCGAAATGGCATGTCATCTTCATTGCCCTCCACGCCATCCGGACCGGCGCGCGTGGTGATGATCGCCTGCGCAAGATTTCCGTCCACGTCAGGAATCAACTGCAGCACGTTGGCCGAAGCCGTGTTGATGTTGATGAACCGGCTGGAAACCGTGGTGAACAAATCAAGGAACCCGACTGGATAGGTGCGCACCTCTTCCTGGTTGTGACGATTGGCGTTGATGACGCGCATCGGGCTCGTGGACGCACCGGCGCCGCTGCCGAAGAACATCTCCGGCGTGATGTATTTGATGCGCAACAACTCGTAAATGTCGTCGATCGGTCCGTTCTTCGCGCGATAGGGGCCGAACGGCGGGCGCAGCCCCATGTAATACGAGCTCTCGGTGTCCTGCCCGCCCGCAGTCACGTTGTCGTCGCGATCGATCCAGTCCTGGACCGCCGCGACAATATGCGGCACCTCGGTGGCATCCACACCCATGAGGATCAACGCCTGGTTCATGATGTCCGGCGAAGTGGCGGCCATGTTGATGTTAAACTTGCGATCGCAATCCACGATCTTCACCGAGAATTTGCCATGACCGAGTTCGTAATCCGTCAGCGTGATGTCGGCGAGCGCGTCATTCGTCTCGCCGGTGCCGCCGGCCCACACCTGGTTCAACGCATCGTATTGTCCGCCCCGTCCAGATTGGGAAAGAACGTATTTGGAAAGTTCAATGCCCGAGCGTCCGAGCCATTCGAGTTCGGTGTCCCACGACGAATTGCGGGCGAGCTTCGTCTCGACTTTCATCGAGTAAGCGAGTCCTGCGGCCAGCATCGCGAACACAACGATAATGAGCATCACCATGATAAGGGCGATGCCGCGATTGTGTTGTGGGCGTGGAAATTTCATCTTCGCGGAGGCCCCATCGGCATTTGCCATTCCGGCGCGACCGCCGTCGCCGGCAATGCCACGACGCGATACACCAGATCCTGCGACTCGCCTTTCTTGCCCGTCTTCCCCACGCCGAGCGCGATACGCACCAGACGCGGCAACGCGTTGGTCGAGTTCCATTCAGTCACCCATTGGAAATCACGCGAGTCCTTCGGCTGCCCCCAGAAATGGATCAGGAAGCTTTGCACGTCTTTTGCGAGTACCAGTGAGTAAGGATCGAAATCCTTTTCCATCGAAGCCATCATCGGCCCCTGGCGCATGACGAGATTCATCGAACCGTCCTTGCCCTGCTCGCAAGTGAAGGTGACGCGGCGCACGATGTCGTCGCCGTAATGGCCCACTCCCGGAAATGACGCCGGCAAGTGCGCGACAAAACTCAGCGACGCAAACTCACCCGTGCCATCCGCCAGGAACGAGTAATACGCGTCCGGATTCTGCGGCGGCATGTTCGCGGCAAACATTTGTGCTGTGACGAGTGCGTCTTCGATGGTGCGAACCGAAATCCGCGCGCGTTGCGCCGAGTCCGCCGCCGAACGCGCCGCCTGCGACGACCGCAGAATGCCGCTCCACACAGAATAGATCGACACGAGGATCATCGCGAAAATGCCCAGGGCGAGCATCACCTCGATAATCGTGAATCCTTGTGGTCGGGTGCGCGGCTTCATCGTCTCACACCGGCCCCGGTGCAGGCGGGTTTCGCCATCAGCACCTGCATCGTTTCAACGTTCTCCTTGCCGCCCTTGGTCTTCTCGAAGACCGCAAAGTCGACCTGCCACAACATGTCGTTCGTGCCGACGGGAGTGATGGCGCGTTCCCAGCGATGATTCGGAAACATGTCTTCGAAGTCGCCAGTCTCGTAGCCTTCTTCGAGACAATTCGTGAGCGACAATTGTCCCGCGAGAATCGATGCATCAACGCGGGGCCTTTGCAAAGCCCGCGCCGCGCCCAGGCTCTGCAGGACCACATTCAATACCGCGAACACGACGATGAAAAAAATCGTCATTGCGATCATCACCTCGAGCAACGTGAAGGCGCGCAGATGGCGGCGGGGATCGGAAAAGTTCATCGCTTCGCCTCCACGTCAGCGATGCCAGTCACAACGTCCGTCGTGATCTGACGGACTTCACCTTGATCGGAGCGCAGGACGATCACCAGTTCGTCGCTGGTGCCATTGGGATAAAAGAACGCGCCGCATTGCTCCGTCAGGTGCAGGTCCGGTTCGAGATTCACGCCGATGAATTCGATGATGATGTGATCGGAAAGCTTTCGGGTGAGCGTGCTGGTTCCGCCCGGGTCGCCAGCGGGCGCATTGACGGAATTCCCGCCCGTCGTGGCCGTGGCGGCAGTGCCAGACGCGACGCTGAAAGTTTTGGCGGCGGGCTGAATCCGCAACTCCATAATGCGCCCATCGAGCACCGCCCGATTGCGGGCCTCGCGGCAAAGCTCCGTCACATCCGCGATGGCCTGGCGCATCGAATCCTTGTGCATCTGCCTCGCGAAAAACGGAATGCTGATCGTCAAAATCACGGCCATGATGCCGACGACAACCATGATTTCGATGAGCGTGAACGCTCGGCGAACGCCAGTCCGATTCGGGGAGCACACGCGCCCTCGCGTGTTCCGTCCGGCGCCCTCGCCGGTCGGCGATGGGCGCAATAACGAATCCAAATGGTTCCCTGTGCCTGCCGCTCCCCGGTGTTCCGCGAGGGCGCGGAACACTGCACGCGAGGGCGCGTGCTCTCCCCGCCCGATTTCTTCGTTCCGATTTGGACTGAGAAGCTTCATCGCTGGATCGTGGCCGTGATCGAAAACATCGCCGACAACACGCTGAACAAAAGGAAGCCGACCATCACTGCCATCACGATGATCATCGCCGGTTCAATCAGGTTCGTCATCACGCGCAACGCCAGCGTCAACTCGTTCTCGTAAGTCTCGGCCACGTTCGCGAGCGCACCGGGTACATCGCCCGTATCCTCGCCAATCTTGATCAGGTCGATCATGAGCTGCGGGAAAAGTTTGCTCTGCGCGAGCGGCTGCGCGAGGGATTTGCCATCCGTCACACCTTCGCGCGTGTTGGCGATGGCTTCCTTGATGATCACGTTGGGCATGATCTGCTCGGTGATCTTCAAAGCGGTGAGCACCGGCACGCCATTGATGAGGAGCGTCGAGAGCGTGCGGGCAAACTGGCCGAACATGTTCAGCCGAAAAACTTTTCCGATCACGGGCGCGTTCATCTTCCAGCCGTCGATCTTTCGCTTGCCTTCGTTCGTGGATTTGAACCGCCGGAACAAGACCACCACCGTGATCACGATCAGGATCATCAGCCACCAATAGCTGGTGAACGCGTTGCTGATCCCCACGAGAATGCGCGTCGCGAGCGGCAGCGGCACTTTCAGACCTTCGAAGATCTGGAGAAAGCGCGGCAGCATGAAGGTCATGAAAAAGATGATGATGCCGATGCCGACGCTCGCCACCACTGCGGGATAAATCAGCGCCGACTTGAACTTCGACTGCACTTCCGCGAAGCGATTGAAGTGGTCCGACAAGCGCCGCAACACATCGACGAGCGCGCCGGATTGTTCACCCGCGCGCACCATGTTCACGTAAAGATCGGCGAAGACGAGCGGCTGCTTGGCCATCGAATCGGAGAGGCTGCGGCCCTCCATGACGTCCTGCTTCAGCGCCTTGCTGATTTCCGACGGAATGCCCTTCGACTCCAGATGCGTCATCGAGGTGAGCGCCACCGTGAGCGGCATGCCCGACTTCAAAAGATTGGCGAGTTGCTGCGTGTAGGTCGCGATCTCCTGCAACTTCGGCCGGCGTTGACGCCGACGCTTTGGCATCGCAGGCAGGATGCTTCGGCGTCCGCCGTCGGATGACGCAACGCCCGCGGCGACGCCCGGTTTGCCGCCGCCATCGACCATCACGGGAAAAAGCCCCATGCGCTCGATCTGGAGCAGCGCCGCAGCGCGGTCTGCCCCGTCAAGAACACCTTGAACGACTTCGCCCGAGCGCTTGCGAGCCTTGTAGGAGAACTGTGGCATATCTGGTCTGTCGATTACTTAACCCGGAAATGCGGTCAAAGTTGCAGCAGACTTGAATGGCGTCCAGCGTAGAAAGGGACGAAGTCAGTAAACAGTGAGCCAGTGATCAGTAAATGAGTACATCACTTCCCGGACTGATTCGTTGCGGATGAGGCGATGGCGAAAGAGGAGTTTGCCACGCGCGCGGCGGATCTGGATTCGCTGAAATGATGTTTCCCGTCAGCGCAAGAATGACTGCGAGTTTGTCCGCACAATCCAGGCAGCCGAAGCGGAACTGGAATCCATCGTTGCTCACGGTTTCACGGGCCTTTATCCTACAGGCACAATCGTGCTTTTCCTATGCAGCCCGCGGATTGTCCCGCCGATGTACCACTTGTTCATGTGTGCATTCATTTTCACTACTTCGGTTCAGCCATTGGTGAAATGGTTTCGTGGCCGATTCAGCAGATCCTGTCCGCCGGAACCTGGCAGCCAGCGCCGCGCAATCTCTCAATTCACGCTGGCGATGCATTTCCGACCCATAAAACCGTGAAGAATCATCCCTATTCATCCATTCAATCGTTACGGCTTTCCGCGCCCCTGGCGAAGAATTCCATCGTGGCCTTCCTGTGCGTGCTGCTGTTCACGGGTGCATTTGCGGAGGACGGCCCGGCGGCGGCGCAGCGACGTGAGTTGTTCGACCTGAGCCTGGAAGAGTTGATGAATGAGTCGGTGACTTCAGTTTCCAAAAAAGAAACGAAGTTGAGCCTATCGCCCGCCGCCATTTTCGTGATCAAGCCGGAAGACATCCGGCGCACAGGCGCGACCAGCATTCCCGAAGCTCTGCGCATGGTGCCGGGCCTCAACGTGGCGCGCATCAACGCCAACGAGTGGGCGGTCTCTTCGCGCGGGTTCAACAATCAATACGCCAACAAGCTGCTGGTGCTGGTCGATGGCCGGTCGGTTTATGTGCCGACGTTTTCCGGGGTGAACTGGAATTCCCAGGACTTGATGCTGGAAGACCTCGATCGCATCGAAGTCATTCGCGGCCCCGGCGCCACGCTT
>JBBRBM010000148.1:0-15120 GCA_038205745.1 Verrucomicrobiota bacterium
GACAACAAAAAAATTTACGAAGCGCTCGAGCAATTGAAGAAGCTGATCCTTGACCGACCGGCTCCGCCGCCGGTGCGAAATGTGGCGCCGGTTGCGCCGACCAATCCGGGGAATTCGGGAGGCGGGAGTTCGACGCCGCCGCGCGGTTCCGGCAACGCCACAGAGGAAGGTTTTGAATACGTCATTCAGAAAAACGACACATTAAGCGCAATCGTGATGGAATATCAAAAGCAGGGAATCAAAGTGACGCAGAAGCAAGTCATCGACGCGAACCCGAATGTAAAATGGGAACGCCTTCGTGTCGGCCAAAAGATTTTCATCCCGAAGCCGAAGTGAGCCCGGGGCGCAGGGCTCCAGCCCTGCGCGAACATTTCTCTTGCACGCACGACTCTGAAAGCCATTCGCCGCCTGCACCTTTACCTCGGCGTTTTCTTCACGCCACTCCTGCTCTTCTTCATCGTGTCCGGTTGGTACCAGACTGCGAACCCCGACCGCCGCAAAGGCCCTGACGAATCGCGCGCCTTTTGGGATCGGTTGCGTTCCATTCATGCGGAACAGATTTGCCCTCCGAGAAGATCGACTCTTACTCACCCAGGCTGATGCGCTGGTTTGTTTACGCGATGTCCGTTGCGTTGCTTGCCACCATCACGCTTGGCGTCGTGCTCGCGGTGAAAGTCCTAAAAGCACGATGGCTCGTCTGGCTCATGCTCGTGCTTGGATTCGCTGTGCCGATGTTCTTCCTCTGGCTCGGCCAATCCCGAGGCTCCTGAATGAATTGCTAGGCTGCTTGTCGCGGCAATTCAACCGCGGAAGTCTTTGGCTCATGCACAGAGATGCCGAGGTGTTCTTGGAACTGATTCTCCAACAAAGCTTTCGCCGTGCGCCGAAGAACCTGATCAGCGTTCTGCTTTCGCGACCGAAGCCACGCTTCAACTCGTACACGCGCATCCGCACAGAACGCATCTGCGAGTGAGACGCCTGAAGCATCTTCCATCGCCATCGCTTGCGCACACGCGGCACTCATCGCAAATAGCTCCGCCGCAATATCGACGAGCCTGCCCAAGACCAACTGTTCGCGTTCGAGCTTCGGTCCGTGCCGCAACATCGCGTGAAACAAATGACGCGCGAGGCGTCGGCTGCAACGCTCAATGAAGCGCAAGTGGCGCAACAACGGGCGATCAACTTTCACCGTTGAATTTCGGGATTTGAACCGACGCGGAATGAAGAGCGACGGATACCATCGCAAGTAAAACACCGTCGCCTTCATCAGCGCAGCGACGCGCGTGCGGCGCGGCAACTGTGAATTGAATAGCGCACCCGCGACCTTCAGATGCGGATCAAGCGCCTCGCGCGCAATGAAGAGGCGCATGATCTCGCTCGAACCTTCGAAGATCGTGTTGATCCGGCTGTCGCGGAAGAATCGCTCGACGGGTTCCGCATCATCGTCGCGAGCGCTCAACGATTGCGCCGTCTCGTATCCGCGTCCTCCGCGAATCTGCATCGTGTCATCCACGATCTGCCACGCGGCCTCGGTGCCCCAGAGTTTGCACGCGGCGGCTTCGAGTCGCACATCGGAAAATCGAGCATGGCCTCGTCGATGTCGCGCGCCGGGACGCCGCTTTCCAGGAGTTGCACCGCTTCCAGGAGATAAGGCATCAGCACGCGATTCACCACGAAGCCCGGGCTGTCGCGCACGACGACAGGAATCTTGCCGATGCGCTGCGTGAAGTGAACGGCGCGCGCGAGAGTTTCGGCCGAGGTGCATTCGCCCGCGACCACTTCCACTAATTCCATCCGATGAACGGGATTGAAGAAGTGCAGGCCGACGACGCGCTCGGGATATTTGGTAACCTCGGCGAGTTCCTTTAGGGACAAGGCTGACGTATTTGTGGCGAGCAACGTTGCTGGCTGCGTCTGCGCCGAGAGTGAACGGAAAATATCGCGCTTGAGATCCATTTTTTCCGTCGCAGCTTCGATGACGAGTTCGACATTGCGCAGTGGAACATCGGTCGCCGCCGGAAAGATTCGATCGAGTCCATTGCGTGCTTCGATGCGAGTGAGCGCGCCCCGTTTCACTCCCGTCTCGTAATGCTTGGAGATCATTGCCATGCCGTGTGCGAGCTGTTCGAGATTGACGTCACGCAACACGACGGAAAGACCGCGGCTGCTCAGCCAGTGTGCGATGCCGGAGCCCATGACACCGGCGCCGATCACGGCGCAGCGGGTCAACGGGGCTGGATTCATTTCGCTCACGACGGCGAGTTCCCGCTGAGCGACACGCACTTTTCTCTCGCGCTCGCGCTGGAAAAAGACGTTCGACGGAGGTCACCCGCCGCAGCGCGATGTCGAGCAATCGTTTGCGGGGCACCGCCTCGTTGATAAGTCCGAGTTTCAAGGCCCGCTTCGCATCCGCCGGTTTTCCGGCCAGCACGAATTCTGTCGCACGCCGCAGGCCAATCAAGCGCGGCAATCGCGTGCATCCGCCCCACGCCGGAAGAATTCCCAGTTGCGTTTCCGGCAGGCCGATCTTCGTGGCGCGATCGTTTGTGGCGATTCGGTAATCGCACGCGAGCGCGAGTTCGAATCCACCGCCGAGACATGCGCCGTGGATCGCCGCGAGCGTGGGCGCTTGCAGCGAAGCGAGTTGGTTGAAGATGCGTTGGCCGAGTGCGACGAGGTTGTTGAGCGAAGCTACGGTTTCTCCCGGCAAGATGCCGGGGGCACGTTCATGGTCTGCCATGCCGGCCAGCGCATTGAGGTCGGCGCCAGCGATGAAAATGCTTTCCTTCGCACTCGTGATGATGAGTGCGCGAATATTCTGCGATTGAGCCACGAAATTAAGGTGCTCCTCGAATTCCAGAAGTGTTTCCCGATCGAGCACGTTCGCCGAAGATCCCGGCCGGTCGAACGTGAGCGTGCAGATGCCGCGCGGATCGACCTCGCCCCGAATGCCGACGCCGCGCGCTGCGGCAGATTCGTCCAATGGGAGGAACGCAACACTTGAACGCAAGTGCGCGCGCGAAATGTTTCCAACAAGGCGCGGCAACTGGCGGCCGCAATTCGGACAAGGCCCATAGGTCAGTCCGCCATCAATGATGTCGCCGGTGCGATAGCGGAGAACAACGGTGCCGCGCGCATCGAGCGGGGTGAACACGAGTTCGCCGGGAGTTTCAGATGGAACCGGCTGACATACGCCGGGAATTGCGCTGCTGGCCTGAACGGCGCGCGCAACATCACCAGAGTCAAAGACTCTGCGCTCCAATGAAAAAAGATTAGTGGCCACCACGCGGAGCGGGCGCACGAGGTCGCCAAAGTGTGCCTCACCAATCGAGAATTGAAGGCGTTCACGGACTTTGGTCCCCCGGAGAAAACCGCGGCGAGGTGGGAATGCCGGGTCAATCAGCCGTAGCAAGCCCCAGCGCGATTCGACTTCGCGCGCGAGTTTCTCCATGAAGACGCCGTCGTAGCCGCACGCCCAAACTGCACCGACATACGCGCCCATGCTGCAGCCGGCGACAGCAGTTACCCGGATGCCGTGTTCTTCGAGGACTTGAATGACACCGATATGGGCGAGGGCTTTGGCTCCGCCGGATGAAAGTGCGAGCCCGAGCGAGGGTTGTGTTTGGATTTCCGCGCAGACCTTCAGACCCTCCGTTGCGGATCGGGTTCGGTCCGTTGCAGTCCCGAGATAATTGGCCCCAACTCAAAGACGGCCGCTGTCCGACTTTGGATCGCGGAGAACATCCGCTTTTACATTGGTGGAAATCATGATTGTCGTGGCGATCATCGGATTGATTGCCGCCATCTCGATTCCCAATTTTATGCGGGTGCGCGATTCCGCCCGCGTGAAGATTTGCGTCCGGAATCGGCGCGTGATCGATGGCGCCAAAGCGACCTGGGCAATGGAACAAAAGAAAAACACGAGCGCCGTGGCCACCACCAATGACATCGCGCCGTATCTTCAGTTCTCGCGCATGCCGGCGTGTCCTGCGGATGGAAATTATCGCGTGAGAAGTCTGGCGAAATATCCAAGCTGCTCGCTCACGCCGGTTGGACACACGCTCTATAACCTGAACATGGACGACGATCCGTCTGCGGATTGAGCGTCAGTGATATTCCTGAACCGTGCGCACGGCGTAGCCGCTCTTCTTCAACGCGGCAATTCCCAGCGCGGCCGCTTCTGCGCCGCTCAACGTCGTCATGATGGGCGTGCCGGTGTAGACGGCCGTGGTGCGAATCTTCACCTCGTCAGCGCGCGGTGTGGCGCCGCTGGGTGTATTGATCACGAGCTGAATCTCTTTATTCTTCAACAGGTCGATCGCGTTCGGGCGGCCTTCCTGAAGCTTGTGGATGCGCTGAACTTTCAGGCCGGATTTCTCGATAACATCAGCCGTGCCACCGGTGGCCACGAGCTCGAACCCGAGATCGACAAATTTCTTCGCGATTTCTGCGGCGTTCTTTTTGTGCGCGTCGCTGACGCTGATAAACACACGCCCGCTCAACGGTAATGGTCCGCCGGCAGCCATCTGCGATTTGGCGTAAGCGATGCCGAGGTCGGCGTCCAGTCCCATGACTTCGCCCGTCGAACGCATCTCGGGTGAAAGCAATATGTCCTGGCCGTGAAACCGGTTGAATGGGAACACCGATTCCTTCACGGCCCAATATTTGGTCCAGATTTCTTCGGTGAAACCCAACTCGACGAGACTTTTCCCAGCCATCACTTTGGCAGCAAGTTTGGCGAGCGGCACGCCGATCGCCTTGCTGACGAATGGAACCGTGCGTGATGCGCGCGGGTTCACTTCGAGCACGTAAACCTTATCTTCCTTCACCGCGTATTGAACGTTCATCAGACCGATGACTTTCAACTCGCGCGCCATCGCGTGCGTGTATTCGCGGATCGTGTCGATGATTTGCTTCGACAGTGTGTGAGGCGGGAGGACCATTGCAGCATCGCCGGAGTGAACACCGGCGAACTCGATGTGTTCCAACATGCCGCCGATCACGATTGTGCCCTGCTTGCCGTCAGCGAAACGACCCACATCGGTGATGCAATCGACGTCCACTTCCGTCGCGTCTTCCAAGAATTTATCGACGAGCACCGGACGCTCTGGAGAAGCCTCGACCGCGAAGCGCATGTAGTGCTGCAACTCCGAGTCGGAATAAACAATCTGCATCGCCCGCCCTCCGAGCACGAAGCTCGGGCGCACGAGCACGGGATACGTCAGCCGTTTTGAAATGACGAGCGCCTCAGCTTCATTCGTCGCGAGGCCATTCGGCGGCTGAGGAATTTCAAGCCTGTCCAGCATCGCTGCGAACAGCTTGCGGTCTTCAGCGACCTCGATGCTCTGCGGTGAGGTGCCGATGATGTTGACGCCGTTCTTCTGCAAACCGAGCGCCAGGTTAAGCGGCGTCTGGCCGCCGAATTGCGCAATCGCGCCCCAGCACTTCTCGCGTTCGTAGATGTGCAACACGTCTTCCAACGTCAATGGCTCGAAGTAAAGTTTGTCGCTCGTGTCGTAGTCCGTCGAAACCGTCTCCGGATTCGAGTTCACCATGATGGTTTCGAATCCGTCCTCCTTCAGCGCAAACGCGGCGTGGACGCAGCAGTAATCGAACTCGATGCCTTGGCCGATGCGATTCGGTCCGCCGCCGAGGATCATCACCTTGCGCGTATCGCTCGGGCGCACCTCGTCGTCGCCGCAATCGTAAGTGGAGTAAAAGTAAGGCGTGTAAGCTTCGAACTCGGCCGCGCACGTATCGACGAGCCGGTAGCTCGGCACCAGTCCGAGTTTCTTCCGCAGGGCGCGTATTTCGTCCTCGGTATTTCCGACGAGATTCGCAATCTGGCGATCGGAAAACCCGAGCGACTTGGCTTTCGATAATTGTTCAGGCGTCATGGGCAGCGACAAACTCGGCAAAGTAAGCAGAACGGTTTTCAGCAACGCAAGAACGTTCACGAGCAGAAGAGTTTCGCGAAGGCCGCGAAGGAGACGAAGGCTTCTGATTTCGAATCTTCGCCCACTTCGCGGGCTTCGCGAGAAACAAAAAAAGCCCCGCGACAGCGGGGCTTTGGAAGGCATTCTCGCAGTGAATCACTCACTGCCGCGGCGGCAGCTTCTTTTCGATGCGCACTTTTTCCAGCGTCACGTACTTCGGCAATCCGCCATCGACCGGGAATTTCACTTCACCTTCGATCAATGGACGGGCGTATTCGATGAACTTCTCGTTCGGCATGAAGCCGTCTTCGCTGATCCAGTCGCGCGGGATGAAGTGCTCCACGTTCGCAATGTCGCCGAGCGGTTGCAGACCAAGCGACCACTTGTAAGGACTGCTCTGCACGCGAACGATCTTCACCATGAATCCGCTCTGGCCATCGATGGCTGCCTTCACCGCTTCTTCACCACAAGCGGACGCTTCGAGCGCGTCGGTGGCGCTGGCGAAGTGATTCGCCGCGCGTTGAGCGTAGCCCAGCTTCACGCTGCGGCTCTTGAGATTGAGCTTGGCCTGCACGAGGTCGGCCAGATGTTCGGCGGCGCCTGAAAGAATCGGATGACCGAACGCATCGAGTTTGGAATTGTCGGCGGCAATTTCATGGCCGGCTTTGTTCTTCAAACCTTCGCCGACAACGATGACGCAATACTTCAGCTTCTCGACGACTTCGTGAACACGCTTCAGGAAAGATTCTTCTTCGAACGGAATCTCGGGAAGCAGGATGATGTGGGGTGCGTCGTGGGGGTTGCGCTTCGCGAGCACCGTGCCGCCAGCAATCCAGCCCGCCGAGCGGCCCATGACCTCGACGATGCAGCACGCACCGTCGTCCGTGGCCATGCTGCTGACGTCGAAGGCGATCTCCATGACTGATGTGGCGGCGTATTTCACCACCGAGCCGAAGCCGGGGCAGTGATCCGTGTGCGGGAGATCGTTGTCGATGGTCTTCGGTATGCCGATGATGCGCATGTCCCAGCCGCGCTTGATGGCTTCCTCGTGAATTTTGTGCGCGGTGTCCTGCGAATCGTTGCCGCCCGCATAAAAGAAATAACGGATGTTATGCGCCTGAAAGACCTCGAACAGGCGGTTCATGTCCTGCGCGGCTTTCTCCGGCTTCTTCTTGAAATCGATTTTGTAGCGGCAGGTGCCAAGGGCGGCAGCGGGCGTGTATTTGAGACCTTCGATGCCTTTGTTCGTCTCCTCCTGGAGATCGATCAACTCCTCGTTCAGGATTCCCAGGATGCCATTCAATCCGCCGTAAAGCTCTTCGATAACCTCGTGCTTGCCCGCTTGTTGAATGACGCCGGCGACGCTTGCATTGATGACGGCCGTCGGGCCACCACTCTGCGCCACCAGCAAATTTCCGCGTAGTTCTGCCATAAAGTCCGCGAACACTGCCAACCGTGCAGGGTAGTGTCAAAGCTGAATCAGGATTTACGGATGCGTTACCCACCCGCGTTGAAGCAAAAAATACGGGCGCGGGAAGGGTCTCCCGCGCCCGCGCACGAATAGTCGATCAGCATTCACCGATCGCTGATTTCTTAGCGGCGCAACGCTGGTCGGACTTGAAATCCAATTCTCACTGCTTGAGCACTGGAAGGGCGGCTCGGAATACAAACATCAGTTCCAATCGCGCTCTCGAACTGACGCTGTGTTGCGGCGGCCAACCGCTTTTGTTTGAATCAATCCGCGACGGCGCATCGTCCGTCTTTACACACACTATGAAGCAACTATTCGCCGGATTGGGTTTCGTGATCGCATTGGTAGCGAGCGCGCAGGATTGGGTGACTTACGAAGGCACGAGCGGCCCAGGCAAAGGCAAACACGTCGTGCTGCTCGCCGGCGACGAGGAGTATCGCTCCGAAGAAGCCATGCCGATGCTCGCCAAAGTGCTTTCCCAAAAGCACGGATTCAAATGCACCGTGCTCTTCTCCGTGAATCCTGACGGCGTCATCGCGCCCACGAATGCCACGAGCCTCTCGCATCCCGAAGCGCTCGATTCGGCCGACGCCATCGTGATGTCGCTGCGCTTCCGTCATTGGTCGGACGAGACGCTGAAGAAATTTGAGACTGCTGTGAACCGCGGCGTGCCGATCGTCGGTCTGCGCACCAGCACTCACGCGTTCAACGGAATTCCGAAGGACAGCGCATTCGCAAAATGGAACTACGGCAACAAAGGCGGCTTCGGCAAACAGGTGCTCGGCGAGCCCTGGGTCACGCATTGGGGCAGCCATAAGAAGGAAGCGACACGCGGCATCATCGAGCCAGGCGCGAAGAACGATCCCATCCTGCGTGGTGTCGCGGACATTTTCGGCACGTCAGACGTTTACGAAGCCGCGCCGCCTGCGGATGCGAAGATCCTTGTTCGCGGCCAGGTCTTGAAAGGCATGAACCCCACTGACGAGCCCGCGGATTACAAAAAGAAAACCGCCGCCAAACAGGAACAAGGCGTGAACGACCCGATGATGCCGATCGCTTGGACTCGCGAAGCGAAGAATGACGCTGGCACGGCGAACCGCGTCTTTTGCACCACGATGGGTGCCGCGAGCGATTTGCCCAACGAAGGTCTGCGCCGCCTGGTGGTGAATGCCCTTTTCTGGGGATTGAATCTCGACGTTCCCGCGAAAGCGGATGTGACGATTCCCGGCGGTGAGTTCAAGCCCACCATGTACGGCTTCGCGGGAAATCAAAAAGGCGTGAAGCCATCCGATTACACATTGGATGCCCCGATCCCGCCCAAGCACAGCGACGGAAAATAGCGCATGCGACTTCGCGGGTTGATCGCCGCTTTATGCGTGGCTTCGCTGTTTGCCCGAGCGGCGAGCAGCAGCGAGTTTCAGCGCAAGCCTGACGATTGGTTCAATAGCGCAGAGGGAAAGCACATCGTCAGCAACGTCCTTTCTTGGCAATCGCGCGAAGGCAGTTGGCCGAAGAACACCAACACCTTCGCTCAGCCATTCACTGGCGATCGTGCCGAACTTCATGGCACGTTCGACAACGGTGCCACGACGGATGAACTGCGATTCCTCGCGCGAGCTTTCAATGTCCAGCACGACGAGCAGTGCAAGATCGTTTGTGAACGCGGCATTGCTCACGTCCTTGGTGCGCAATATCCGAACGGCGGCTGGCCGCAATATTTTCCGCCGCCCAAGAGCACGTATCACCGACACATCACGTTCAACGACAACGCCATGGTGCGTCTCATGGAGTTCGTGCGCGAAGTCGGACGCGAAACGCAGTGGAGTTTTCTCGCCGCGACACAGCGAGTTGCTGCCACAGTGGCGTTTGAGCGTGGCATCGATTGCATCCTCAAGTGCCAGATCAAAGTGAACGGCAAACTCACCGCCTGGTGCGCGCAGCACGACGAGAAAGATTTCAGCCCACGCCCGGCGCGCACCTTCGAACTCGCGTCGATCAGCGGGAGCGAATCCGTCGGCATCACGCGCTTGCTGATGAGCATCGACCGTCCTTCGCCTGAAGTGGTGCGCGCGGTTGACGCAGCCGTCGCCTGGTTCGAATCCGCAAAAATCTTCGGCATCAAAGTCGTTCAACAACCCGCGCCTGGCGCGCCGAAGGGCACCGACAAAGTCGTGGTGAAAGACGCAACGGCGAAACTGATGTGGGCGCGCTTCTACGAGATCGAAACCAACAAGCCGATATTCGCCGGTCGCGATGGCGTGAAGAAATACTCGCTCGCCGAAATCGAATACGAGCGCCGCAACGGCTACTCGTGGCTCGGTTACTGGCCGGAGACGCTGCTGGAAAAGGAGTATCCGGAATGGAAACGCACGGTGCTGAAAGCTCGGCGATGATGATGGTGAACTGGTTTGGCGTCGCGGCGGTCTTGCTTGGCTTTGGCTGGTACTTTGTAGGCGTTCTGATTGCGCGCAAGCCACTGTCTGGCGTGGTGACTGTCTTTTGGATTCTCGTAACGGTCGCGCTCGCCATACCTGCGTTCTTGTATGCGGCGTACTACTCGAAGCTACTTGGCGAACCAATATGGCTTTATCGCGTGCGCGTAGTTCCGGGAAGCGAGTTGCTCGCGTCATTTGCGGGCCTGCTTGCTGGCTGGATGCAAGTGCGAGTAGCGCCGCAGATGAAATTGAGCGCGATTGGCAAACGCATACTGGTTCCCGTGGTGCTTGGATTCACATTGGCGATGCCGCATCTCAAACCGTGGCTGCGTCCTCTCCGCACATCGCAATTGCACGAGGAGTGGAAGGCAGACGTGTGCATGCAGTCCACTCTTTCGACCTGCGGCCCGGCGTCAGCGGCTACGATCGTTCGCCAATTGGACGGACGGGTGACGGAACGTGATTTGGCAAACGAAGCGTTTACGTGTCGCTCCGGTACAGAGAATTGGTATCTGGCCCGAGCTCTCCACCGCCGAGGATTCTCGACAGCATTTTTGTTGAGCACTCCTTCCGACGCTTTGCTTCCGGCAATCGCGGGTGTCCGGCTCAGAAGCCTCGGCAATTCGGGTCATTTCATCGCGCTGCTCGAACGGCGCGGTGACGCATTCGTGGTGGCCGATCCGATGGAGGGGCTTTCGACAAATTCGCTCGCGAATCTTGAAGAGGTTTACGAGTTCACAGGGTTCTTCATGCCAATAGGTCGCTCCGCGAATCGCTGAATACCGGTCGGGTTCTCCGCGTCGATTTCCCCCGCGTGCAAACTAGCCATCCAGACGAGTTCCTGTTGACCGTCGCGGCTGCTTGCTTCGACCGCTGACGTTCGCAATACTCCCACTTTCACTTATGACCCAAATTCGCTTGCTCACGTTTTGTGCCGTGCTTGTGTGCGCCTGGAGCGCCAATGCCGCAGATAAGCTCGACCTGAAGAAAGGCGATCACATCGCCATCATCGGCAACACGCTCGCCGACCGCATGCAGCACAGCGGTTATTTCGAGGCGATGACGGAACAGAAATTTCCGCAGCATGAACTCGTGTTCCGTAACCTCGCGTTCTCGGCGGATGAAGTCGCGCTGCGTCCGCGCTCGGCGGACTTCGGCACGCCGGACGAGTGGCTCACCAAAGTGCAGGCGGATGTGGTGTTTGCGTTCTTCGGCTTCAACGAATCGTTCAAGGGCGAAGCCGGCCTCGCGAAGTTCCGGGATGACCTGACGAAGTTCATCACGCAGACGCGGGCGGCGAATTACAGCGGCGAAGGCGCGCCGCGACTCGTGCTTTTCTCGCCAATCGCGGCGGAGAAGCACAGCGACCCGAACTTTCCTGATCCCGCACCGATCAATCAGCAGGTTGAGCCGTATGTGAAGGCCATGCGTGAAGTCGCTGCCGCAAACAATGTTCAGTTTGTCGATCTGTTCAGGTTGTCGAACGCGTTCTTTAACCCCAGCACCTACGAACAAAACAATGATTTATTACCGCGGTCCGTGCAGAGTTTTCCACGTACCAAATCGAAGTCGCTCACCATCAACGGAGTTCATCTAAGCGACGAGGGCTACAAGGCGCTTGCACCCGCGATGTTCGCCGAAGTCTTCGGCGAGAAAGCCCCGGCGATGGACAGCACGGGCTTCGAAAATCTCCGCGCCGCCATCAACGACAAGAACAACGTCTGGTTTTCGCGCTATCGCACCATGGACGGCTACAACGTTTTCGGCGGCCGCTCGAAGGAGGCTTACGCGCCGGGCAAACGCCAGATTCAGGACCGTAATCCCGAGCCGCCATACATCTCGAACTTCCAGGTGATGCAGCGCGAGATGTCGCAACGCGATGTGATGACGGCGAACCGCGACAAGCGCGTCTGGGCTGCCGCGCAAGGCACCGAACTCGCGGTGAAGGACGATAATCTTCCCCAGGAGATCAAACTTCCGACCAACAAGCCCGGCGCGAATGCTGACGGCTCGCACGTGTTCCTCAGCGGCGAGGAAGCGATGAAGCACATGAAGGTGCCCGAGGGTTGCAAACTTCAGTTCATCGCCTCGGAAAAGGAATTCCCTGAACTCTCGAAGCCGGTGCAGATGGCGTTCGACACGAAAGGCCGACTTTGGGTTGCGGCTTGGAAAAATTATCCCGAGCGTACGCCGACGAGCACCGACGGCGACAAGTTGCTCGTGTTCGACCTGAACACCGACGGCACGGTGAAGAAGATGACAACGTTCCTCGACGACCTGAATTGCCCGACGGGTTTTCAGTTCTACAAAGACGGCGTGATCGTGATGCAGGCGCCCGACCTCTGGTTCGTGCGCGACACGGACGGCGATGGCAAAGCGGATTCCAAGATTCGTATCCTCAACGGAATGGATTCCGCCGACTCGCATCACACTGCGAACTCGATTTGTTACGAGCCGGGCGGCGCGATTTATCTGAGCGATGGTGTGTTCCATCGCACGAGCGTCGAGACCGCGATTGGTCCGGTGCGCAACAGCGACGCGGCGATCTATCGTTTCGAGCCGCGCACGAGCAAATTCATCCGTCACATCCCGTACGGCTTCGCGAATCCGCACGGGCGTCTGTTCGATTACTGGGGCAACGACATTGTGACCGACGCCACGGGAAACAATTCATACTTCGGTCCAGCGTTCAGCGGCTTCCTCGATGAAGGCAAACACGCGAGCATGAAGCAATTCTGGGAACGCCCTTCGCGTCCGTGTCCCGGCACCGCGATGCTTTCGAGCCGCCACTTTCCCGAGGAGATGCAGGGTGAGTTCCTCAACATTAACGTCATCGGCTTCCAGGGAATTTATCGCGTGAAGGTGAAGGAAGAAGGTTCAGGTCTCGCAGGCACGACGGTCAGCACGCCCATGCTGGAGAACGACAACGCCGCCAGTCCGAACACGCGCCCGATCGCCGCGGACGTCGCGCCGGATGGGTCATTGTATTGGATCGACTGGCACAACCCGATCATCGGCCACTTGCAGCACAATCTCCGCGACCCGAATCGCGATCACGTTCATGGCCGCATCTATCGCATCACGTACCCGAGCCGTCCGCTTCTCAAGCCAGTGGCGATAGACGGACAGCCAATCGCGAAGCTGCTCGAAGCGTTGAAGGAGCCCGAAGACAACGTCCGCACGCGCGCGAAGATCGAGTTGGACAAACACGACACGAAGCAAGTGATCGCAGCCGTGCAAAAGTGGGTGAAGCAATTCGACGCGAAGAAGGTGGAAGACCAGCATCACATTCTCGAAGCGCTTTGGGTGCATCAGTGGCACAACGTCGTGAACGAACCGTTGCTCCGTCAGGTGTTGCAATCACCAGAGCCGCGCGCCCGTGCGCAAGCCGTCCGCGTGCTCGGATACTGGCGCGATCGCGTGAGCCAGCCGCTCGAAGCGTTGAGAGCTGCCGCGCAGGACACGTCGCCACGTGTGCGACTTGAAGCGGTGCGCGTGGCGAGTTTCTTTGAAGGCAACGACGCGCTCGAAGTCGCCTACCTCGCGACGCAAGGCCCGAGCGATTACTACCTCGACTACACGTTCAAGGAGACCGCGAAGCAGTTGAGCAAGAGCACGAAAGGTTTTGTTCCGAAAGATCCGCGCCTCCTCGCCGTGGCTGTTCAAAAGATGAGCGATAAGGAACTCATCGCCGCCCCGAACACTGAGCCTGTTCTGCTCGCACGCCTTGAGCGCAAGACGATGGACGTGAACAATCGCAGCACAGCGCTTGATGAACTCGTCAAGATCCGCAAGACCGATCGCGCCACCGAAGCCGTCGCTGCGCTCAAGCGCCTCGATGAAGGCGAAGCGGCGCCGCAGCCGGTGAATGACGTGGCGTTGTTCCTCACCGTGCTCGGCCCCGATCTCGAGAAGCAACGCAGCGAACTCCAGCGGCTCACCAGCGATACGCACAAGCCCATGGTGCGCCGCGCCGCGAACGCCGCGCTCGTGTCTCTCGATGGCAAACCCGACGCCGCCTGGCAGCGCACCGCGGAGAATCCGGACGCGCGAGTCATCCTGATTGAATCGATTCCCATGCAGGCCGACCCGACCGCGCGGGCGAACTTCCAGCCGTTGCTCGCCTCAGTGCTTGCCGACGCGAATACCAAGGCGAATGTTCGCGCTGCTGCGTTGCGTGCGCTGCCTTTCATGGGCACGGATAACGCGGCGAAAAACTTCGGCCTCATCGCCGCGCAACTGCGCGAAGGCAAAGACGTCGCCACCGCCGCGAGCGCGATCCGCAAGCTGCCGCGCGAGGCATGGACGAAAGACCAGGCCGCGCCGTTGTCGGAGGCGATCGTGACGTGGGCCACGGGCGTTCCCGCTGGCAAGCGCACTGAGCAACAGTTCGTGGAAACGATCCAAGTGGGAATGGATATGGCGACGTTGCTGCCGCCGGCCGATTCCACACGCGTGCGCGGCGCGCTGCTCGACCTAAGCGTGAGCGTGTTTGTGATCAAGACCGTGCGCGAGCAGATGCGCTATGACGTGACGCGCCTCGTGGTCGAGGCGGGCAAACCCTTCGAAATTATTTTCGAGAACGACGACATGATGCCGCACAACCTTGTGGTCGTGCAGCCCGGCGCGCGCGAGCTCATTGGCGCGGTCACGGATAAGATGCAGCCGACCACGCTCGACAAGCAGGGGCGCGCGTTTCTTCCGACGGGCCGCGAGTTTGCTGGAAAAGTTCTCGCCGCCACGAAGCTCACGGAGCCAGGGGTGAAGGAAACCTTGAAACTCACTGCGCCCACGAAGACCGGCAATTACGAATACGTCTGCACGTTCCCTGAACACTGGAAGAACATGTTCGGCCAGCTCGTAGTGGTGAAGGACAAGGCCGCGCTCTTGCAAGCCAGCGCCGAACCCGCGCCGCAGCAAGCCGCCACGGCGGGGCATAATCATTGAGCAGGTCGTGGCGGGCGTCGGCCAATCATGCGTTGAGTCGTCACCATGATTTGCTAGGCTGCCGCCGTGAGTCCAACGGTCTTTCGCTATCGCAGCTACCGGTTCTACTTCTTCTCGCGCGAGGAACTGCGGATGCATGTGCATGTGTTCTCGCCGGACGGCGAGGCCAAGTTCTGGCTGGAGCCGTAAACCTTAAAACGGCAGTAGAGGGCGTGTTGGGCCGGCACGACGGTTTTTTGGCGCGGCGTTGAGGTTAGTAAGAACGGTTGGTTCTGCGCTCGGGCTAACCTTCACCCGCTGGGACCCGGCAACGCCGCCTGGGGCCGCCGCC
>JBBRBM010000149.1:0-14888 GCA_038205745.1 Verrucomicrobiota bacterium
AGCATCTTCCGACCGCCGGCTCAATCGCCGTCACGCCGTGCAACCCCTTCAGGGTTGATGAATATGCGGACGGTTTCCCCAGCGTAGCGCCCCGGCGGCGCAACGCTGGGCTGAGTGATGGAATCCTTTCAGGATTCCAAGCAGGCCAGCCAAAAGATGTGGGTAATGACAAGTGCTTCAGCGCTGGGCTATTCTCAGCGGATTGCTCGCGGCCCAAGCAACGGCGGCGGCGAAACGGTCCACCGCGACGTGTATTCCACCAGCGCGGCAGAGCATCTGCCGCCGTATTACGAAGTGGTGTGGGTGATGAGGGTGAAGTAATTGTGACGAACGTGCATCCGCTCACTTGCTGCCGAACAATGACAACACTACCCTGCAGCCATGATCGTTGATGTGAAACATCACTTGCAGTCACGGCCATTCGAGCCGTTCGCGATCGTCACCAGTGCCGGGCAGCGTTACCCCGTGCCGACCGCCGAACACGCAGGAATCCACTCGCGCGGACATCGTGTGCTGGTGTGGTTGGATGACGGCAGCGGCATCACCATCGCTGCGCTGCACGTTGCTTCGATCCAGAAGGACCCGCCGAAGAAGAGGAAGGGTTGAGCGCGTGCCGTGGCGCAGCATTGAAACGCGTCTCTCGTCTGATACGCTTTGGTCATGAGCAAGGTGCAGCAACTCGAACGCGAGGTGGAGCGGTTGTCCCCGCAGGACTTCGATGAACTTGCGTCATGGATCGAAGCGCGCCGCCAGAAGGCGTGGACCGACCAGATGGAGCGCGATTCTGCTGGCGGTAAGTTGGATCTCCTCTTTGAAGAAGCGGACGCCGAGCGCGCTGCGGGGACGCTTCACGATTGGCCGCCGCGCGAGAAATGAAGTCGCGCGCCACAGCGCGGTTTTGGAAGTGTTACCACGAATTGCCCGAGCCGGTGCAGCGGCTCGCGGTGAAGAATTACCAACTCTGGCTGCGCGACCCGCATCACCCCTCGCTCGATTTCAAGAAACTTGCCGGTGCAGGTCATCGATTCTCCGTGCGCTTCGGTCTTCATTACCGCGCGATCGGCCACGAAATCGCCGGCGGCGTGGAATGGGTGTGGATCGGCTCACATGAGGATTACAACAAGCTGGTGTGAAGCTGAGCACTGCCGACACCTTGCCGCCGTATTACGAAGTGGTGTGGGTGATGAGGGTGAAATAACCAAATGAGGGACGGGTTGTGCTCGTTCCGATAATCGCGCGATGAACAACAGGTGCTTGCACAGGCTTATCCGAACTACGGCCACGTCCCCTTCAGTGCAGAAGGAATCATGATGTACTCGTTCCTGTTTGCGATTGCTGCCGGCCTTCCGATCGGAACCGCTTGGCTGGTCAGTTTGCTCGCGGATAGAAAAGATCGCGCAAGCGACTGAAGTGCTCGAATTAAGGATTGCACGACCTTTACCCTCTGTTAACTTGCCGCCCCTTTCGCCGGGTTCGGCGTGGGGAAAACGGCCTTGAATATCCGTTGCCCGTGTGGGCGCGGTGGCCACAATAACATCAAATACAATCCGGTTTTCCGCCGGATGGGACTGCTGAGGTTTCAGCACTGTGCCCGCAACCATTGGAAAAGCATTAATGGCAACTACGATCGGAGTTAAGGAACTGTTGGAGTCCGGTGTTCATTTCGGACATCAGACGCGCCGTTGGAATCCCAAGATGAAGCCGTTCATCTTCGACGCGCGCAATGGCATTCACATCATCGACCTCAGCAAGACGGAGACGCAGTTGCGTGCCGCTTGCGAGTTCCTGTCTGGCATCGTCCGCAAGGGCAACCAAGTGCTCTTCGTCGGCACGAAGAAGCAGGCGCAGGAAACGGTGAAGGACGCGGCCAAGACTTGCGGCCAGCTTTACGTCACGGAGCGCTGGCTCGGCGGCACGTTGACGAATTTCGCCACGGTCAAGAAGTCGATCGCGCGCATGAAGTCGATCGAGAAGATGGAGTCGGACGGCTCGATCAACGATTACGTGAAGCAGGAGCAATCGATGATCCGCCGCGAGCATGCTCGTCAGCTCAAGTATTTTGATGGCATTCGCAACATGGAGAAGTTTCCCGCCGCGATGTTCGTCGTGGACGTGAAGCGCGAACACAACGCCGTGGCCGAAGCACGTCGTTTGAAGATCCCGGTCGTCGCGATCGCGGACACGAATTGCGATCCTGATCTGGTCGATTACCCGATCGCGGGCAACGACGACGCGATCCGTTCGGTACGTTTGATCCTCAGCGTCGTGGTGCAATCGGTCGGCGAAGCGAAGGCGGAATACGAAGCCAAGCGTAGCCGCAAGCCCGAGCAGGGCGAAGCAGCAGCGGCGGCTCCGGCAGCGGTTCCAGTGGCTGAAGTGCCTGCGACCTCGGTGGCTTAAATCTCAATTCAGTTTGAGGCGAGGACGGCGCAAGTCGTTCCTCGCCTTTGACGCTTAATTTCAACACTCAAGAATTCTATGGCTGAAATCACTGCAAGTGCTGTGGGCAAACTCCGCGAGGCAACCAACGCGGGTTTGATGGACTGCAAAAAAGCTCTCACCGAAGCGAACGGCGAGTTCGATGTGGCGGTGGACATCCTGCGCAAGAAGGGCCAGGCGTCCGCGGCGAAGAAGGCCGGACGCGACGCCAAGGAAGGCGTGATCGCGAGTTACATCGCGCCGGGCGCGAAGGTCGGCATTCTCGTGGAGATCAATTGCGAGACGGACTTCGTGGCGCGCAATGAAAGCTTCAAAGCGTTCTGTGACGACATCGCGAAGAAGCTCGCGGCGAATCCGGGCGCGGACGTGGAAGCGGATCGCGTCGCGGCGGTGTCGAAGATCGGCGAAAATGTTTTGATCGGCCGTCATCACCGCATCGAAGTGAGCGGGAACGGGTTGGTCGCGGCTTACATTCACACGGGTGCCAAAGTCGGCGTGCTCGTGGAAGTAGGAGCGGGCAAGCAAGAGACGACGCAGACTGAAGAGTTCAAGCAACTCGTGCGCGACATTACGCTCCAGATCGCCGCGGCGAGCCCGGGCGCAGTCACGCGCGACGAAGTGCCGAAGGAAATCATCGCCAAGGAAGATGAGATCAATCGTCAGTCGGATCGCTTGAAGGACAAGCCGGCGCAGGCGATGGAGAAGATTCTTCAGGGCATGCGCGAGAAGTTTTTCCAGACGTTCTGTCTCGTCGATCAGGGCTTCGTGAAGAATCCCGACATGACCGTGCAGCAGCACATCGGCTCGGCGAGCAAGCAACTGGGCGACGAAATCACGATCCGTCGTTTCGTGCGCTTCCAGGTCGGTGAAGCGCCGGCGGCGTAAATTCGCTGCGCAAATCAATTCGAAGCCGCGTTCCGAGAGGAGCGCGGCTTTTTTGTTTTCTCGGCTCGGTTGACGGCTCCGTTGCGCCACTGGTACAACCGCGCCCGCCATGAAGAAAGCCGCCACGCCAAAGTATCGCCGAATCCTGCTGAAACTTTCCGGCGAAGCATTGGGCGATGAGAAAGCCGGAGGAATCAACCCGGCGCGCATCCACGACATGGCGGAGCAAATCGGCGACGTGCGGAAGCTCGGCGTGGAACTCGTGATCGTGATCGGCGGCGGAAATATTTTTCGAGGCGTGAGCGGCAGCGAAAAAGGAATCGAACGCGCCACGGCTGATTACATGGGCATGCTCGCGACGATCATCAACGCGCTGGCGCTTCAGGATGCGCTTGAGCGCACCGGCGTTCCCACTCGCGTCCAAAGCGCGATCACGATGACGCAAATTGCGGAGCCGTTCATCCGTCGCCGCGCCGTTCGGCATTTGGAAAAGAGCCGGGTGGTCATATTCGCCGGTGGTACGGGCAATCCATATTTCTCCACGGACACTGCGGCGGCTTTGCGCGCCAATGAGATCGGCGCGGAAGTCATTCTCAAGGCCACGAAGGTCGATGGCATCTACGACAGCGACCCGAAGAAAAATCCGCAGGCGAAACGTTTCTCACGCATCACGTACATTGAGGCGCTCCAGAAGCAATTGAAGGTGATGGACTCCACCGCGTTCAGCCTGTGCATGGATAACAAGATGCCGATCATCGTGTTCGATCTCTTCAAGCCGCAGAATTTGCGTCACGTCGTTCTGGGCGAGGAAGTCGGCACGCTGGTGACGGGTTAACGTCGCGGTAATCCGAACAGTTTGCTGCAATAGTACGCCGCGCCCGGGATTTGGTTGGGGCAAAATTTCCTGAACTTTCTTTGAAAGAGTCGCACGGCTCGGTGCGTATTTATCGACGTGGGGACGCATTTAATCTTTTTTGGGGTGCGGAGCTTTTTCCAGTTTTCCGCGCCGGAGTTGGTAGCAATCACACGACGCGGTAGCTACCGGCAACGAATGCTGGCGGCGCGACTGAACCTATCGTCGCGCACGCTCGATCGATATTTTCAATTGCGCTTCGGTTGTTCACCGTCGGCATGGATCGCGGCCCGGCGGATGGAGGATGCGGCGGAATTTCTCGAAGGATGTCGCTCGATCCAGGAGGCTGCCGCCGCAGTGGCATTCAGGGACGACACGAGCTTCTTACGCGAGTTTCGCCGCCATTTTCAATGCACGCCGCAGGAGTATGTGCGCGGCAGATGTCGACTTGTGGAGCCTTCCTTATCGGTGCGCCGCGAGTGGGTGTCGCGAGTGGCTCATCCGCCAGAATTGGCGGTCATGCTGGAGGGTTGAACAATCGCATCCCTTGAACACAAAGCCCCAATCGGTTTTGCAGTTCCCATGGTTCCATCAGTTTCGTGGGCGCAGGGAAGACCTGGCGCGCACGTTCACCGCATTGATCTTCCCAGGAAAGGACCGCGCTGCGGTAGATAAGAAGGGCCAGGCCGCGCGCGGTCCTTCGCGTTTTTTCCGACGCCGTGTGCAGACGGGGTTTTGTCTTGGCGGGGGCGCAGTTCGCGAAATCTGGCACCAACGGAGCATTGCGCCGGACCCTGCACTTCTGGCATCACGGATGAAGGTGGGACACAACATTCACAAGACGGGCGTGGTGATTGCCATGAAGCGATTGCTCGCCGACATGTTTCTGCTTGCCGCCATTGCGCTGGCTGCGAACGGATGCGCCTTTCATTTCTACGACAAGGATACCGGGACCGAGCACTTGTGGGGCTTCGGCCATTTTCGGATGAAAGCCCCCCCGAAGACGGGAGCCAGGCCTGTCGTGACCGGGACGCACATGCTCGGGCTCAACCTCCGCGCCGGGCGTGACAACTACGGAGTCGGCGTGGGCTATGATTCACAATCGCGCATCACCATGCCTGCCGATGGCGGAACTCTACTCCTCGAATGGCCGGCCAACTTCCCGGGTCTGCCCCGCGAGATGCGGGACCTCTTCAACGTTCGAGTCGGAACCAATCTGCCGCCGGATATGGAGCCAAACTTTGTCCGTGAAACCGCAACCAATCTAAACGCACCATGAAACTAAGATGCTTCCTTATCGTCAGCGCCGCAGCCGCCGCGCTTTTCTCGGGCTGCGCACGCAACCACGTCCTCTTCATGACCAAGTCCAACGTCGGTCTGGATTTCGACGCAAAGCCGCCGACGCTGGAGATCACCGTTTCTCGCAAGGAGGTCGTCGTGGGCCCGACTTTCGAGGACGGGCAGATGCCGCCGGTGGCCGCGAGTTTCAAGCCGCGGGTTGGGAGCGGCAGCGGCTTCGCTAATTTCTTTTTGGGGGTGGATCAAACCTTTGAGGGCGGCGATGCGGCGATGGCAATGGCGTCCCTGTATGCCAGCTCGAAAACCCCCGAACCTTACGAGCGCACCAATTATAATTCCGCCCTGATCCTGACACAGCCGCTGCGCTACACGGGATTCATGCGAAGGGTGCCCGGGCCGGGTGAGTCGAGGACGTTCATTTTTGGCACTGACACAACGCTGGGGCTCAAAGCGGCGTGGAGCGGAGCGGGCGGACAATTTCCCGACACGGTGAAGTTGGGATTCAACCGCAAGGAATTTGCCTGGGCGCCGCTCTTCGTGGCGAGCAATGCGCCAGCCGGTACGAACGAGAGCGCCACCTATTCCGTCAAGATGCCTTCCTTCCTGGCCACCATTCAGGGACGCATCGAAACGGGCGGTCAAGACGGGGGCATCTCCGCGCTTCAGTATTTTGCGGCGGGAGAAACCGCCACATTGCTTGCCCTCCAGCCCGCGGTCCGAAAGGCGATGATCGAGCGGTTGGATCCAAGAGCGGCGGCCCTGGAACCCGGAATCATGGCGCAACTCAAGACCGAGAATGCCAACGTCGAGAAAGCGCTTGAATGGCTGTACGGCACCGAGAGCAAACCCAAGACGGACAACCTGACTGCCTTCCTGACCGGATCCAAATTCGAAGGTCATTCCGAACTGCTCAAAGACCTCAGCAAGGATCAGCTTCGCACCAAGCTCCAAACCCAATGGCACCTCGATTTTGTCACCAAGCTGTGGAACAACGTGCCGCACAACCCATAACCCAACCGCTCCCATGACAAAAACCATCATTGTTTGCGACAACGCAGCCGAAGAAAAAACCGCGCGGGCTTATCTCACCGGTTTGGGCGCCCAGGTTGGTCCCACGGAAATCGTGGACGACCTCTCCATTTATGAAACCGATGGCGCGCCACCGAACGCACACTTCACCGGGACCTATTCCCGGCTGGGCGCCGGCCTGCGACTCGTCACTGGAACCTGGCCGTGATTGGCTTCGTGCGTCTTAATTCGCTTGCAGACGGCTGACTCGCACGCGTCGCGATAACCACGCGATCCGTCTCGACTGCGCCGTTGAACCGGAGTAACTCCTGAGTGAGTTTGTCGCATGAGGGAATTGTCAGGGGCTTTGAAACTTCCGGTGTTGGTCGCGCTCGCAGTGCTGTTCACGAGCGCCGGCTGTCGCACTCCCACGCCAATATCGCCGGCGAACGTGTCCGAGCCGGGCTGGACTTTGCGCCAGGGGCAGGCGGTGTGGCGCACTTCGGCAGACGCGCCGGAATTCGCCGGCGAAATTATCTTCGCCATGCAACCCGACGGTCGAACAGTCCTCCAGTTCGCGAAGAACCCGATCCCCTTCGTGAACGTGCAGACCAGCAACCGACTTTGGCAAATCGAGTTCGTGCCGCGGCGGAAGAAATTTTCGGGCAAGGGTACGCCGACGCCGCGATTGATCTGGGTTCACCTGGCGCGGGCGCTGGCGGGGGACAAGACACAATCGCCTTTGCGGCTTGGCCATGATTCCTCCGGCGACTTCACGTTCGAGAACCGCAGCAGCGGCGAAAAGATCTCCGGCTTCCTCCAATGAGGGCGCGCCACGCGCGCTTCTGTTTCTCCAGATGAACCTCGGGAATGTTTGCGCCGCAGGAATCGGTTGCTGCATGTTCAGCGGGATTCGTCGGCCGCCCAACTGGCGGCACGGGATCGAAACGAAGTGAGCAGCGAAGAGCATACAGCGAATATCGGAGCGGCCGGCGTGGCGGCTGTGAAGGGTGCGGAGTTCCCGGTTCAAAGTTCCAGGTCCACGAATTCAAGTGCGTTGCCGCAGAAGCCTTCCGCCCTCTACGGCGCTGCACTGTGGCGCGCTGGTCTTTCCATTGCCCGCGCGGGCTCGCGTGACGGCGTGCAACGTATCGCGGCACAATGCTGCGGAATCTACGCGCGGTTGTTTGGCTCCCGGCGGGAAACAGTCATTCAGAATCTCCTGCCCGCCGTGAACGGGGACCGCGCGCGCGCAGAGCAACTCGCGACGAAACTTTTTCAGAATTTCGCGCGCAAGCTTGTTGACCTGTGGCGATTCGAGGCCGGGCTGTCTTTCGACAACATGTTCACTGAACTGACCGGCTGGGATCATTTCCTCGCGGCTCAAAGAACTGGACGTGGAGTTCTGCTCATCACGCCGCATCTCGGCAATTGGGAGTTCGGCGCGCCGTTGCTGACGCAGCACGGTTTCAAGCTGAATGTCATCACGCTCGTTGAACCAGGGCGGGGGCTTACCGAAATGCGCCAGGCCGCGCGCGCGCGTTGGGGAATCGATACCGTTGTCATTGGCCGCGACCCGTTTGCATTCGTGGAAATCATTCGTCGTCTGGAAAATGGTGCGACTGTGGCGCTGCTGATTGATCGTCCGCCGAAGACGAGCGCGATCGACGTTCAGTTGTTCGGCCGGCCGTTTGCGGCGTCGCTCGCCGCCGCGGAGTTGGCACGTGCGACCGGTTGCGAACTCCTGCCGGTCGATCTTGTGGCGGCAGGAGATCGCTACGCGGCGCACATTCTTCCGACCGTCACTTACGATCGCGCGTCGCTGCGAGACCGCGGCGCGCGCCAGCAACTCACGCAGCGGGTGGTGAGCGCGCTCGAGCCATCGATTCGCGATCACATCGATCAGTGGTATCATTTCGTGCCGGTGTGGAGGGGATGCGAACAATGCTGAAATCTGAAATGCGAAATCCGAAATGTTGGAGCCTTGCCTTCGCAATGGTTGCCGTATCGATGCCGATGTTCGTGGCGCCAAGAACGCGCGCTGCCGACATGACCGCTTCGGTCCAGCAATGGCTGGCAGCGCAAACAAATCTCCTGACGTGGTCCGCTGATGTCACGCAGACGCGCCGTTTGAAAACGCTTGCGCAACCGCTTGTTTCCACCGGCCACGTGTGGTTTGCCGCGCCGAATAATTTTCGATGGGAGATCGGTTCGCCTGCGCAAACCATCGCCGTGCGCAAGGGAGACGAGATGCAGGTCATTTATCCGCGGTTGAAGCGAGTGGAGAAGTATCCGCTCACCGGAGACAAGATGGGCCCGTGGAAGGACACGCTGAGCCTGCTGGAGGCGGGTTTTCCACGCAATCAGGTGGACATGGAACGACAGTTCAGAATCGCGTCGGTCACCGCGTCGAACGACGTGAACTGCGTGGTCCTGGAGCCGAGGTCATCGGCGGCGCGGAAGATGATGCCACGCATCACGGTTTCGTTTTCGACGAATGACTTTATCCTGCGCGCGACGGAGCTTGAGTTCGGAGATGGATCAGCGATGCGGAATGATTTCCGGAACGGCCAGGTGAATCCGGGAATTGAGGAAGCGCTGTTCATGCCGAAGATCGAGACTGACTTCAAAGTGGTGGAGCCGATGAAGCGGTGACGCCGTGGTACGGAGTGCTGTTTATCAAATCGTACGCGCGCAGATATTTTCTGCGTGATTTCTCCCGCACCGAAAACTACGGTCTCGCGTCATGATCATGTGGATTGCGGCCATCGTTCTGATGGCAATGATGGTTTCGATCGGATATCGGCAGGGAGCTATTCGCGCAGCGTTCACCTTGATTGGGATTTTGCTCGCGGCCGTGCTGGCCATGCCCATGGCGCCGCTGTTCAACTTCATCTTTAATTTCATTCACGTGCATCCGGCGGTGCCGCAGTTCGTGACACCCATCATCGCCTTCCTCGTCGTGTCGTTGGCGGTCAGCATTGCCGGCGCGTTCGTGTTTCGTAAGGTTGACTACTACTACCGCTACAAGGTGACTGACGCGCACCGCGCGTTCTGGGAGCGCATGCATCGTGGCGTGGGCGCCGCAGTCGGGTCGCTGAACGGGTTGCTCTACTTCATCGTGTTCGCTCTCGTCATTGAGGTCGGCGGCTATTTCGCGGTGCAGACAGGCGGCGAGGAAAGCAATTCGAAGGTCATGTGGTTCATGGCCAAGGCGGGCAATGATCTCAAGGACACGAAGATGGACAAGGTGGTCGCGCCGTTTAATCCAGCGCCGCAAAAGTTTTACGAAGTCTCGGATTTGCTCGGGCTGTTGTATCACAATCGCGGGCTCAAGCAGCGCTTGTACAACTATCCGGTGTTTGCCGCGATGGCTGAGCGCCCGATCTTTCAAGCGCTCGGATCTGATCCGGGTGTGCAGAAGCTCGTGGATTCAGGAACACTTTCCGAGATGTTGCAGCACGAAAAAATCCAGGAGGTTTACACGAACGCTGATCTCTTCAACGAGTTCATGGCGCTCGATCTCAAGGACGTGAAGCAGTATCTGGAGACAGGTGCGTCTCCCAAATTTGCGGACGAAAGAATCCTCGGCCGCTGGGCTTACGATTTCGACACCTCGCTGCAACTGAACAAACGCTCGAAGTCCGACATTCCAGCGTCGACGTGGTACCGGCTGAAGCGAGAAATCGCGGATCGTTTCAAGGGCGCGCAGTTCACGGCGTATTACGACAAGAAGGTGACCCTGACCATCAGCCCGGCAGTGGAAGGAAAGACCTCCCCCGTGCAGCCATTCGGCGTGTTGCCCAACAAACAGACGAACTACGTCTCGGTATGGTGGAACACCAACGCGACTTATTCGGCGAGTGGGACGTGGAAAGGTTCGGCACCCACCTACATCGTGGAGTTGAGCAACAAGAACGGGAAGAAAAGCTCAGAAGCCAAGCTGACCGACAACAACTCGAAGCTCACGTTCGAGTTCGAGGGAAAGAAGGTCGCGTTCGATCGGTTGCCGGATTAATCAGGGAATCTGAAAGCTGGCGGGCACGGCGTGCGCGCGCCATGGATCGATCCTCATCACACCTGCGGCGTTGATCACCGGATTGGTGCTGTTCGCAGCAATAACATTCTGCGCTTCTGGTTGCGTGAACGCTTCCTGCGATGCGGCGAAATTGGCCGACGCTGCGATCGAAGGGCCACTCACGCCAAACGCCGCAATTTGCGGGTTCGCGCCCCCGGGTGTCGCTGCCATGCTGAAAAACAGCGCGACACACGCCGCGGCTCCGGCGCCGACTGTCAACGCCGCGCGAAGATCAATCCCGAACTGCTCCCACCAGCGCGGGGCTACGCGCGCTTCACCCGCCTGGATGCGAGCGATCACGCGGCTGGAGAAATCGTTGAAGTAGCGCGGGTGCGGATGCTCGTGGCGCTTCAACCGCAAGAGCTTTTGCAACGATTCAAAGTTTTCGGGCGAGGATTGCATATCGCTATTTCAAATAATCTGACAGATACGCCTGCATCTGCTGGCGCGCGTAGAAAAGCCGGGAACGCACCGTCCCGACATTACATTCCATGATGTTCGCGATTTCTTCATGAGACAGCCCCTGCACATCGTGCAACGTCACTACCATCCTGTGGTCTTCTGACAGCTTCTGCATGGCGCCGTTCAATTTTTCCTGCAACTCAGCCAGGGCAGCATCGCGACGCGGGGTTTTGTCGGAAACGAATGCAACGAGTTCCGGGTCGTTCTCGATATTGAAATCCATGTCGTTCAAGCTCAACGACACTTTGTTTTTCCGCTGTTTGAGGAAGTTGATCGTTTTGTTGACCGCGATGCGATAGACCCACGTATAGAAGCTTGAGTCTCCCTTGAACGACTTGAGCGCACTGTAAGCCTTGATGAACGTCTCCTGCGCGAGGTCATTGGCGTCCTCGTGATTCGAGGTCATGTGGTAAATCGTGGCGTAAACGCGCTCCTGATAACGCCGGATGAGCTGGTCGTACGCGTGCATGTCCCCGTTTCGCGCGGCGTTCACGAGCTGGGCGTCCTCGGGACCGCAGGGAGCTTCCGGAGCTGGGGTTGCTTCGTTGTGCGGCGGATCCGTCTTTTTGACGGGGGGGCGGTCCATCGTCGCTCGCACTGTTACGCAACGCCCCCGAGCAATTCAGTCTGCGTGGTCAAGGTGTCACACAGTCCGAGCAAACCCGCGCGGCTTTCCGATTGCGGCAGACTGCGCGCGCAATCCTTCGCGACCTCCAGGTGCTCGCAAATCACTTCGCGGCATTGGCCCAGCGAGCCATCGTGTCGCAAGAGCGATAGAAGCTTGGGAAACGAGCCGGCGTTCCAATTCTGAACCATGCCCACCACCACGTCGCGCGTGGCGTCCTGACGCTCGAGCAACACCAACAACGGCAGCGTGAGCTTGCCTTTGGCGAGATCCGTCCCGAGGGATTTTCCCGCCGAACGTTCCGAGCCGAACACATCCACACAATCGTCGTAGATTTGATACGCGGTGCCGAGCGACATGCCGAACTGCCGCAATGCCGCGCGTTGCTTCACTGTGGCGCCGCTGAGGAGCGCGCCCAATTCGCACGCGAGGGCAAAAAGCTCGCCCGTCTTCATCGCGAGAATCTTGAAATATTCCGCGCGGGACAGATCCAGCTTGTTGCGACGCAACGTTTGGAGAATTTCCCCTTCGCAAACCGTGTCCGTGGACGATGAAACCGCCCGGCACACTTCCGTCGTGGGGAAACTGGATGCCAGCTTCAGTGCCTTCGCGAAGAGGCAATCTCCCAGCAACACCGAAAGCTCATTTCCCCAATTCGCGGCCAGCGTCGGGCGGCCGCGCCGGATGCGCGCTTCATCCATCACATCGTCATGCACCAGCGTGGCCAGATGCACCATCTCGATGATCACCGCCACGGTCACGTGGCTGTCCTGAGTCTTGCCGATGGCATTGGCCGCAAGGCCAACGAGGGCAGGGCGGAGCTGTTTGCCGCGTGCGTTCAACGCGTATTCGGCATAACAGGCGAGGTCAGGTTCGAACGCGTTGATCTGCTCGCTCATCCGTTTGGAAACGGCCTGAAGGAACGGTTCCAACGGCAATACAATCTGTTTCCAATCGACCGGGGACGTGGCGAGCAGCGCGACGGAATCGGACGATGGCGCCACTCTGGTTTCTGCGGCCAACATGCGGGCGCAACTTACGGGGCGCGCAAAACCAAGTCAAACCTTCGCGCCTCGCACAACTTGTCCAATCAACAACAAGGCTTAACTACGGCCCTCGCTTCGCGCTCTTCGCGAGACACTCCTAAGGGACGTTGGCGCGACCATCCTTTCCGCTTTTGTTCGAAACACGCGCGAGTAGTCTGGCGGCATGATTTCCGATTCTCCTTCCCGTCGTGAGTTCCTTGCACGCACGGCATTGGCAGGTGTCGCGGCGAGTCTTTCTTTTCCAGCGGCTGCGGCAGAGGCCGCCGGGACGAAGAAATACAAACTCATCACGTTCACCAAACCGTTTCGCACGTTGAAGGCGAAGGAGACGGCTGATCTCGTCGCTGAGGTGGGATGGGATGGCGTCGAACTGCCAGTGCGAAGCAAGGACGCGCAGTTCACGCCTGCCGAGGCGGACGATCAGTTGCCGAAATTTGTCGACGCGTTGCGCGCGAATGGCGGCCGCGAAGTTTCGATCGTCACGACGGACATCACGGAAGTGAATGCGGCTGCGGAGAAGTTGTTGCGGCTCACAAGCAAGCTCGGCATCACGCGCTACCGGCTCGGCTTCTTCCGCTACGCAAAAGACAAATCCATCCCTCGGCAACTCGCGGAGATCGCTCCGAAGCTTCGCGATCTGGCCGCGTTGAACAAGGAACTCGGCCTGCGCGCCGGTTTTCAAAATCATTCCGGCAACGGCTACGTCGGCGCGCCGATCTGGGACGTGTGGACGATGATTCGCGATCTCGATCCGAAGCAGATCGGTTTCTGCTTCGACCTCGGACACGCAACGCTGGAAGCCGGGCAAAGCTGGCCGACCAATTTCTGTCTGGCCGAACCGTTTCTGACCGCGGTGTTCGTCAAAGATTTCTACTGGAACAAGACGGACAAGGGTTGGGCGCCGAAGTGGTGTCCGCTGGGGGATGGGATGATCAGCCCCGCGTTTTTCACCGCGCTGAAAGCTTCAAACTTCGACGGGCCGATTTGCCAGCACAACGAGTACGACATGGGCCAGGACGAGGTGCCGTTCTACAAAAAAGATTTTGCGACGCTCAAACGCTGGCTGGCGACTGCGTAGGTCATCTTCACGCGTAACTCGCGGCAATCGCGTGGCGATCGAGATTCACGGTGGAGTGGCTGCGCGGCGCTTCACGGAAGTCGCCCGCGTGACTCACGTGGAACTGGGGCAAACCCGCCAGTCCTTCCGCGTATTTGGCCGCGCCGCATTGCATCAGGCTGAAGCGTTCCACCACTTCGCGCAGCCATTCGGGGAAACGGTCGGTGAACTTCAGCTCCAGAATCACGCGGTCTCCAAACGGTCGGCTCGGTTCATTCAACTCGACGCCGAACCTCGCGGTGTCACGCGGTTCTGTGTACACGTCGCGATCGAAAGTCACGCGCACGTTGTCGCTGATGGGATCGACGTAAGCCTCGCGCAGGTAGCAGACATGCGCTTGTGGCGTTGCCTGAATCCTTGCAGTCAGGTCGAGGAAGCGCTGCACTGCCACGAGACTTTTGGAATCCTGGGACAGCATGTCCGAAGACTCTGGAAAGTAACCGCTCAACAGCCGGGCGACTGACTCCTTCTTAACGCCGCCCCGTTGCTTGAGAATGCAATTATTCACACGACGCTTGATCTCGAAAAATACCGGCGTGTTTGGACTGTCGTCGTAAAAGCGGATGCGCAGCTTGAAGCGATTCTTGTCGCCGTTGATGGTCGTCCAGAATGTGTAGAGATCAGGTGAATCAAGATACAAGCTGTGAACGGGATAACTGTAATTCGGCTTGCCGACGCCGTTTTCGTCCAACTCCAGCTTGGTTGCGATGACATCGCGAATGCGCAGCGCGGTGTGCTCATCGAGCATGTATTTCAGCTCGAACCGTTGCCGTTGCATTCTGTCGCGTGACATGGTGATAAATTACTGCATCCGATTGCGGAATGAAAGGTTGAGGTAATGCCGGGCATGCAAACCCGGAGCGGCGCATCAGCCATCTCCCGCCGATCTGGCGCTTGCGAACCCGGCGCGGGTTTCCGCGATTTCCGATTCTATTCCTGAACGGTGTTCGTTTAACTGGCTGTGTGTCTGAGTTCCTGAAACGTATTCGGTGGAGCGCGCTGGTAGTGGCGGCCTTGCTTGCGGCTCTGGGTTGGCTGCTGGCCCGGTTCATGGGGCCGGATCATTTGCTCAGCTT
>JBBRBM010000150.1:0-14829 GCA_038205745.1 Verrucomicrobiota bacterium
CGGAAGATGCTGCAACCCTTTCAGGGTTGAGGCCACGCTCGGGTGCGACCCAGGGTAGCCTCGTGGACTCGGCAACCCTGGGCTGAGGGCTCCAATCCTTTCAGGATTGAGCAATGACTCGCCGAATTGTGGGTAATGACAAGCGCTTCAGCGCTGGGACAGGAGCGCAAGCGAGGAACAAGTCCCGTCAGGGACGAAAGAATCGTTGGAATGTTTTGCAGCTCTGTCGTCCCCGCGGGACTTGGCGGGATTGCGAACGTCTTTGCCCAGCGCTGAAGCACCGGGCTATTTCCAGCCGCCCGCACCTTGGCAAAAGCAATTCGCGTGCGCCACGTCTCCAATCCCGTTGGGATTTTCGGATCGAAACGATTCGCCGAGCGCCGCCCTTCTCTGATCCGGAACGATGCAGTTAGTTTTGGGGAGCACATGCCATGCATGTGTTGGCGCTCGATCGGCAGAACCACTCTGTTCACTCTCCCGCAACCTTGAAGGCAACTGCCACTGCTCCCGCCGCGCCCTTGGACCAATTCGGCTGCTTGCCGTCGGGATTGAACAGCTCTGCGGCGCGGTCCCGCCACTTTTGATCCGTTCCACAGCCGAGTGTTTTTTTGAGACTTTGGGGCGCCACTTTGATCACACGGTGGCCGCGCTGAGAAGCCGCGAGTTCGACCATCGCCTCGCCCTTGATTGCTTCCAGACACGAACCAAATCTTCCCGACGAGCATTTCAACAGTGCAATTACCGAACCTGCGCCCTTGCCCTTGCGGTCGAAAATAGTGATGAGACTTTGCAGCAGTTCCGCCAGATCGTCCCCGGAACGGACTTGAAAGAGAATCGGCCGGATGGCGGCGACCACGAATTTGTCGTCCGCACCCTTGGTCTCCGCAATGACGACTGCGGACTTGGTGGCCTGCACCCCGAAAATCATGCGAGCACCATCACAGAGCAGACGCCGCGGGTAAAGCGCCGCTCGCTCCCATGGGAAAGACCTTCAGCGCAGACTGTTTCTATTCCGCAGCCAGAGCATCGCCTTGTATTCGCCCTGAAGTTTCATGCGATCGAAGTAGCTGATGACTTCGGTTTCGTTGGCCCGCATCAGCATGTCGTTGAATTCGGACGTGACGGTTTTGGTGCCTTGCCGGAAGGCCGTCATCTCGTCGATGCGTTGCTGCACGGTGCCGTTCAGGAATGCGGGCTGACTGTCCGGCGGCAACGGGTTGAGCATGATGCGTTCGACGGCGATGCCCACGAGCTGACCGATGAGCGTGCGGGAACCTTCACCCTGACTGAGTTGCTGGCCGAGTGAGCGGCCCAGTTGCGCGATCGTCTCGGCCGAAGCGGTGTCACCCGCGCCGATGTATTCCTTTTGAATGGCCTGCAAATCCACGGCGAGCCCCTTGAACTGCGCGAGCTGCGGCAGAAGCAATCCGCTGCCCGCCGCGACCTTGGCCTCGACAAGACTTCGGCCCGCGGAAAGTTGCGCATCCTCCATGTTCTGCACTTGTTCGAGCGTGTAATCGTCGAAGCGCGATTTGCCCGCGGCATTGGCGAGGTCTTTCAACGCGTTCTCGCGATCCCCGGCTTTCAGGTAATCGCGCGCGGAAAGATAATCGGCGATGGAATTGTCAGGCGCGGATTTCTTGAAACGGTCCAGCCACTCGCGCCGTGCTTCGGGGAAGACGTCGCGCGTCAGGGCGGCGTACTGCACGCGCGGATCATTGGGAAACATTTCGGCGGCGAGCCTGATGTAGTTTGTCCTCTGCGTGGCGAGAAGCGTCTCCACGTTGGTGCCGTATTGTCGGAGATATTCGGCCAGTTGCTCGGGCGTGAGTGTGAATTCCTCCAGCCCGCCCGTCAACCGTTGGAAGATGTTGGTCGCAGGAAGCGCCGCAGGTTCGGCGAGGTCGGCGGCAGCGAGCGCGCCGGATGTTCTCGCCACTTTTCCGAACGACTTCAGCACGGGAGAAGGCGAGTTGGTAACAGCGGTCGTAGCTGAAGCCGAGTGGTCGGATTTGCGAGTGGCGAAAAACACCAAACCAATCACACCAATCATCACCGCAAGAAGGATGAGAACGCGCAGTCGCATGGCTTATATGAATTACAGCATTGGACTGCGCACCGGGCAAGTGCTCACGCGACTTACTCGATCTCGTCTCTGGTGCGCAGGGTTGACGCTGCGCAGCGGCGCCTTCCAAGCTGAAGGCTCGAATGCACGGGGTGGCGTTTCTTCAGGATCTCGCGGTGGTGATGATTGTGGCCGGACTGGTCACGATCATCTTTCACCGTTTCAAACAGCCAGTCGTGCTCGGCTACATCATTGCGGGCGTCATCATCGGACCGCACACGCCGCCGTTCCCGCTCATTCATGACGAGGAAACGATCAACACGCTGGCGGAACTCGGCGTGGTGTTTCTCATGTTCTCGCTGGGGTTGGAATTCAGTCTGCGCAAGTTGAAGAAAGTGGGCGTCACGGCGCTTGTTGCCGCGTCGCTGGAGATCCTGCTGATGGTGTGGGCCGGCTATGAGGTCGGCCAATTCTTCGGGTGGGGCCGCATGGACAGCATCTTCCTGGGCGCGATGCTTTCGATCTCTTCCACCACCATCATCGTGAAGGCGCTGGCGGAACTGGGCAAAGGCAAAGAGCCTTTCGCGCAACTGATCTTCGGCATCCTCATCGTGGAGGACATGCTGGCGATCGTGATGATCGCGCTGCTCTCCGGCATCGCGATGAGCGGGTCGCTGGAAGTAGGCGCGGTGGTGGGAACGATTTCGCGGCTGGGCATCTTTCTCGTGGTGGCGCTGGTGATTGGATTGCTCTCAGTGCCGCGGTTGCTGGGTTACGTCGGGCGCTTCAAGAGCAACGAAATGTTGCTGGTGACGGTGCTGGGACTGTGTTTCGGCGTTTCGTTGCTGGCGGTGAAGCTCGGCTACAGCGTGGCGCTGGGAGCGTTTGTGATTGGTGCCGTGGTCGCGGAGTCGCGCGAGATCGGCAGGATCGAGCACTTGATGGAACCGATACGCGACCTCTTCAGCGCGGTGTTTTTCGTCGCAATCGGTTTGATGATTCAGCCGGTGACGCTGGTGAAGTATTGGCTGCCGATCGCGGTCATCACAGTGGCGGTGATCATCGGGAAAGTGCTGACGTGTTCGTTCGGGGCGTTCATTGCCGGGAATGATCGGCGCACCTCGTTGCGGGTCGGAATGGGTTTGGCGCAGATTGGCGAGTTCTCATTCATCATCGCGTCGCTTGGGCTCACGCTGAAAGTCACCAGTGATTTTCTCTATCCCATCGCGGTGACCGTTTCTGCGCTCACCACGCTCTTCACGCCGTATTTGATCAAGAGCTCGGACGCGGTGGTGAGTTGGTTTGATCGGGTCGCGCCGCGCAGTCTCGCGACGTCGATGGACATCTACACACGGCGCCTGAGCGAGATGGGAACGCAGGGATCGAGTCCGAGCGGAGGGCGCTTCATTCGAAAATGGACGTGGCAGATTTTGTTGAACCTGACGTTGACGGCCGGCGTGTTCATCGCGGCGATTTTTCTTCGCGAACTTAATCCAGCGTGGCTGAAGCTACTCGCGATTCCGCAGCGCTGGTTTGATGCGGTGTTGTGGGCGGCGGCCTTGCTGCTGTCGATGCCCATGTTGATTGCCAGCTTTCGAAAGCTCGAAGCCATCGCGATCATCGTGGGTGAGATGTCTGTGCAGAAGTTGAGTGAAGGCACGGCTCGAAACACCATGCAGAGCATTGTCACGCGCAGCGTCTTGATCGCCGGAACAGTTGCGCTCGGCATCGTGCTGTTGTTGTTGAGCGCCACGCTCCTGCCGTCGGGAAAAGCGCTGGTAGTATTGGTCGTGATCGTTGCCGGCGTCACGTCGCTGCTGTGGCGTTCGTTCGTGCGCGTTTACTCGAAAGCGCAGGTGAGCCTGCGTGAGACATTGCAGCAATTGCCGCCGCCAAAACCCAGCGCTGCGTTGAGTGGCCTGTTGGAGAAAGCAATGTTGGAGGCGGTCACGATCCCGCAAGGATCGAGTGCGAGCGGAAAATTGATCCGCGAGCTGCAACTGCGCAGCGAAACGGGCGCGAGCATCGTGGGCATCGATCGCGCCGGTACCACGACAGTAAACCCAGGACCAGACGAGGAGCTGATGGAAGGCGATCAAGTGCTCTTGCTGGGCCAGCGCGACGAGTTGGATAAAGCGCGAGCCCTCATGGTCAGACGGGAGACGGATTCTTCCCAGTAACTCATCTCCTCGTTCCGCATCAAGAGATCTCAAAGACGCGCAGGCAAAACGGCTGAAACGTCGCGCGGCTAGCGCGGGCGCGTCACCACGCCTTGCACGATATAAATCTGCCCTTCGCCCAATGTCGAACGCCCCCCGTGGAATGTAATGAACGTTCCGTCGCCAAACACTTTCGTGCCGTCGTTCATCATGATGCTTCGTGCCGGATCCAGTGCCAGCATGGAACCGTCCTTTTGCACCATCACCCGGCCGTTTTGCTTCGTGATGGTGTCGCGCGCGGGCAATGAGTTGCCTTCGAGTTGAAACAGTTCGCCATCCAGCAATCGTCGCGGCGAACCGACCCGGGGAGTGATCTTCCAGTCCGGTGCCACCGTGGTGCCATCGCCGAGCTGCACCGTCTGGTTCAGCTCAATGGGCTCTCCGTCTTTGAACAGAATCACATGGCCACGGTTCAGGGTCACATGATCAATCACTGGCGTGATGCTGCCGTCGGGTTTGATGAGCATGCCGTCAGCGCCGAGGATTTCCCCCTCCTGCAACGCACGCCTCCTGCCGCCGTTCACCATGAACGTGCCATTGGTCAGCACGACAATGTTGAACGGCAAAGCGATTTGATTGGGTGCGTTCAAGACTTCCCCACCGGGCCACGACACAACTTTGTGTTTTGTGAACTGGACGCGTTCGATCCCGCTCGAAGGCGCAGCCGTGAGAGCGGAAATGGAAACAAGGAATGCGATAAGAAGAACGTTCGTTTTCATAGCGATGATTCTGGTAACTCCTGAAACCACCATACTCACCATGCTTCTCTTCGCAAGGCATCAAACTGAGTCCCTCGTCCTGCAAACACGCCCGTCACTGACGAAAGAAATTGTCGAAAATTGATTGGCCTCTCTCGTCCCGAACCAGGCATCACCAGAATTGCCACTGGCCTTTCCAGACGATCCAAAGGCCGAGGAGACAGTTTGTGATCGCGTGTGCCGTCATGGCGTCACCGAGACGGTTCTTCCACACGACGAGACCTTGATAAACGAAGCCGCAAAGAATTCCCGCGAGCCACTGATGATGTGCGAAGCCAAAGAAAACGGAGGTGAGGAGAAAGGAAAGCGGGAACCATTTCCCGAGCGGTTCACGATCGAACTCGCGGCGCGCAACGTAGCGGTAGATGAACGAGCGCCAGAAAACCTCCTCGAGTGGCGGCACCACGAGCGATGATCCGAGGATGCGCACGCAGATGAAGAAGATGGCGAGCGCCGAGCCGGAGCCGAACGCTGTGTTGGGATTCCAAGGCGTTGGCGCAACGGGCTCCGCGCAGGAATCCGTAAGCCCCACGCTCTTGAGAAGCGGACAAATGAATCGCGACTGAATTTCATTTGTATGTGGATAGTAGGCGTCGAGTCCCACCCACAACGCGAACACACCGACGCCTGCCATCACCGCCCACAGGCTGAACTTCCACTTGAGTTCAGCGATGTGGCGCCACACGACGAAAAGCATGGCGGCGCCAACGACCGTTTTGGCGAAATAGATCCAGTAGCGCGAGGTTTCGCCGCATTGTTCCTGAAGGAACGTGAGCGCGACGAAAACGCCGAACGGGATTGCGCGCACAAGCGCAGGTGATTGAATGATGCGTTGAAACATGCTGCGTTCAGCGCAGCGTAAGAACATTCGTCTGTCCGCTCAACACCAGTGTGACACTGGATGCGTCAATGGCGGCGATGGTCACTCCCTGCACCTGATCGCCCAGGAAGAGCGTGCGGTTGTTGATCATCACGGATGGATTGGACGGGCGAAAATAGATCCCTTGCAGGCGAAGTTGCGGGAACTGGACATTCCGTGGCGGCAATGCGGGAACAACTGGAGTCGCCACGGTCACGGGCGCCGCACTTGTAACCGCACGAGTTTCGCTCACCGCGGCAGTCGCCGGGCGCTCTGGAGTGTTCGCCTTCTCGGGCAGTTTTGTGTTCGCAACGACCGGTTGTTTTTGAACGTCCGTGCGAACGGTTGCTTCACCTGACGTACTCGGATTCACCGTTGCGGCTCGAGTTCGGTTCCGCTGCCACAAAAAGAAACCCGCCGCCCCGCCCGCGCAAAACAAGAGAACAATCACCACTACAATCCATGCGAAACCCTTCTTCGCTGGTGGCGGTTGCAACAACGGCGGCAATCCTGCATCACCCGCCGGGACAAAGATGGAATGGTCCACCCTCAACGGAGGCAAGTCGTTGGGCGAGTGCGGCAGTTCGGTCGGCAATGGCGGCGGCTCCGCAGTGCCGGCTGCGGCACCGCTCGCCCGACGCAATGCATCGTTGATGGCGCTCATGCCGCGAAGGCTCCCTCGAGTTCACGGATCGCACGGCCCGCGGTACCGAAATTGATGCGCTCGCGTTGGAGCACGAATCCGGCGAGCAGACATTTGTCACACACGGCGTTCACGAGGCGGGGAATGCCCTTGCTGTAATTGAAGACGCGCCAAATCGCCGCGCCGCTGAAGTAAGGCGAGCCATTCGCGCCGGACACGTGCAACCGATGCCGGATGTATTCCTTCACCTCTGCAAGCCGCAGCGGACTGAGATGGTAGCGCACCGTGATGCGCTGGCGAAGTTGCCGCAGCGAATGTTCGTTCAATCGATCACGCAACTCGGGCTGGCCCATCAGCACGATCTGAAGAAGTTTTCGATCGTCGGTCTCGAGGTTCGAGATGAGGCGCACCTGTTCGAGCAACTCGTTCGTGAGATTTTGCGCTTCGTCGATGATCAGGACCACGTCCCGGCCCTTGGCCATTTCATCGAGGAGGAAATAGTTCAGGATTTGCAGAACTTGGAAGCGGTCCTTGTTGCGCACGTCGAGGCCGAACTCCGTGGCGATGGCCGCCATCATGGCGTCCGGGTTCAGCACGGGATTCAGGATGAGCGCGGTCGAGTAACGCTCGGGCGGCAGATGTTCCAACAGCGCGCGGCACAGCGTCGTCTTGCCGGAACCCACTTCGCCGGTGAATTGGACGAATCCTTTGCGCTCTTGGATTCCGTAAAGCAAATGGTTCATCGCCTCGCGATGCTTCGTGCTGAAATAAAGAAAGCGCGGGTTCGGCGTGATCGTGAACGGCGCCTCTTTCAAGTTGTAATACTGTAAATAGCTGCTGCTCATTCGTGCTCCCTGTTTTATCGGGTGAACGGGCGGAAATCTTCAGTGGAGCGCCGCGCACATTGGGAAGACTGACGTGATCGGCCTGACTGCGGCTTCAAAACCGCGCTTTGAAAAAGACCGACCCGTAAGAGTCGTGCTGGCCCTGCCTGCGGTATTCCGGCGAACGAAAGGTGTGCGAATATCCGATCTCCAGCCAATCCAGGCCCACGGCAAAACCGATCAACGTATCGGCCACGAACCACTCCCGCTGCACGGAATGGCTGTCGTGATAAAGATCTCCGTCGAGCGTCTCGTTGTAAACCACGGCGCGCCCCTCAGCACCGGCGAAAACGTAGGCGCTCAATCCCGTCCGCCGCGATTTCGACACTCCCCCGGACGTGGTCGCCAGCGAATCGATCGTGTGATAGCCAAAGTCATCCGGCAAATGGTAGCCCACGCGCACCATGCCCCCGGCGCGAAAGGAGGTTTCGACGTTGCCGAGGCTCGTACCCACTCGGGGTGTGAAATCGAAGCCGAAATCGTCTTGTTCAAATTCGAACAAGCGCACGGCGCGCGACATCTTTACGCGGATGCCAGGCTCATTCTTGATCTGGTATTTCCAGCCGCGCGGCAGGTCGAAACTGCGGAACTGATGCACCCACGTTTGCGCTTCGCCGCCAAGAGCCCAGGGACCGATGACGCCCAGTTCGAGCGCCAGATCGTCCTGGGTCAATCGTTCATCGAAGCTCCACCCGCGCCGTTGCAGAATTCCGCCGACATACAACCAGCCGGCGTACGGCCGATCATCAGGCATTGACATGCGATTCGTGATGTCGGCAGGCGTGTAAATGTTTTGCCCGACCGCATAACCGAGCCGGCCCACTTTTGAAGTCAGTCCAAGTTGCGGCAGCGCTTCATACAATCGGCGACTGCCAAGCGGCAGCACGTCATCACCATGAAAGTAGGAGAGCTTGATGCCTTGCGTGTAGTGCCGGTCCGTCTTCACGAACAAATCGTTCTCTTCGATGAAGGTGAACACAGGACCGTGATCAAAGGTCGCCTCGCTCGCCAGACAACGAGCCGACGCGAGCAGCAGGCTGGTCATCAACACAAGATTTCTCATCCAGTCCGCGCGATTGAGCCCATGCCACTGATCCAATGCAAATCCATTGCACATCGAAACGGAAGCACCCCGCTGGCATGGAGCGCCGGTCTCCGACCCGGCGCGAACGTTCTGACCGTCAGCGTTTCCGCAGATGCAAGGACGCGCCGGATCGGAGAACGGCGCTCCAATCGCTTCGTTGCCATGATCTTCACACGAACAAATCTTCATATCTGGATTTCTTGATTTGTTTATAAACATGCCGCAAAGTCGGCGCAGTGTTGAACATGAAGCGGACGAATCAGACCTCGGAACTCTTGCGACTTCTGGCCGAGCGCATTGTCGTGATCGACGGCGCAATGGGCACCGTCATCCAGCAATACAAGCTGGATGAAGGAGCGTTCCGCGGGGAGCGCTTTCGCGATTGGCAGGGCAAGGATCTCAAGGGCAACAACGAACTGCTTCAACTCACGCGTCCACAGGTGATCGAGGAGATTCATCGCGATTACCTGCTTGCGGGTGCGGATATCATCGAGACGAACACATTTTCAGCCACGACAATTGGCCAGCACGATTTCTTCTTCAAACACCGCGATGGACGGAAGGATCAGGCGTTCTTCGAGGAAGTCATCAGCGACACAACCCTGCGCGAACTCGCGCACGATCTGAACACCGAGGCCGCCCGACTGGCCCGAAAAGCGGCGGTGGAAGTCGCGAACAAGACCGGCCAGCCGAGGTTCGTCGCCGGCGCAGTCGGCCCAATGCCCGTGACGTGTTCGCTTTCTCCTGAGGTGAGCGATCCCGCCTTTCGCTCGGTGAACTTCGATCAACTGCGCCGCGCTTATCGCGAGCAAGTGGAAACGCTCGTTGATGGCGGCGTGGATTTGATTCTCGTCGAGACGATCTTCGACACGCTCAACGCCAAGGCTGCGCTCTTCGCGGTGCAGGAAGTTTTCGAGTCACGCGGATTCAAGCTGCCGATCATGATCTCCGGCACGATCACCGATCGCGCGGGACGGACGCTCAGCGGCCAGACGGTCGAGGCGTTCTGGAATTCCATGGCACATGCGCAGCCGCTGACGATTGGTTTCAATTGCGCGCTTGGGCCTGATCTCATGCGGCCATACGTCGAGGAAATTTCCGGCCTCGCGAATACGCACATCTGTGTTTACCCGAACGCAGGGTTGCCTGATCCGCTTTCGGAGACTGGCTTCCCAGAAACTCCCGCGACGCTCGCGCCACAGATTCGTGAGTGGGCGGATAAAGGATGGCTCAATGTCGTGGGCGGCTGCTGCGGCACCACGCCGGCGCACATCAAAGCCATCGCCGACACAGTGCGCGGCTTGACACCGCGACGCGTGCCTGACGTCGAGCCCTACCTGCGACTGAGCGGCATGGAGTCGTTCACGCAAACGCCGCAGACGAATTTCATCAACATCGGCGAGCGCACGAACGTGGCCGGCTCGCCGAAGTTCAAGCAACTCATCCTCAACAATCAGTTCGAGGAAGCGCTCACCGTCGCCAAGCAGCAGGTCGAGAACGGTGCGCAGATCATCGATGTCTGCATGGACGAAGGCATGCTCGACGGCGCGGCGGCGATGACGCGCTTTCTGAATCTCATCGCGTCCGAGCCGGACATTGCGCGCGTGCCGCTCATGGTCGATTCATCCAAATGGAGCGTGCTGGAAGCGGGCCTGCGCGTGTCGCAGGGCAAAGGCATCGTGAACTCCATCTCGCTTAAGGAAGGCGAAGCGAAGTTTATCGAACAAGCCACGCTCGTGCGCCGCTACGGCGCGGCCGTCGTCGTGATGGCGTTTGATGAACGCGGCCAGGCCGATTCGTTCGAGCGCAAGATCGAGGTATGCAAGCGCAGCTACGATTTGCTCGTCGAAAAAGTTGGAGTGCCGCCCCAGGACATCATTTTCGATCCCAATGTGCTCACCGTCGCCACCGGCATGGAGGAGCACAACAACTACGCCGTCGATTTCATCCGCGCGACAAAGTGGATCAAGGACAACCTCCCGCACGCCAAGATCAGCGGCGGCATCAGCAACATCTCGTTCAGCTTCCGCGGCAACAACACGGTGCGCGAAGCGATGCACAGCGCGTTCCTCTATCACGCGATCCGCGCCGGGCTCGACATGGGAATCGTGAACGCGGGCATGTTGGAAGTTTACGAGGAGATCCCAAAAGACTTGCTCGCACTCGTCGAGGACGTGTTGCTCAACCGCCGTCCCGACGCCACGGAACGACTCGTTGCTTTCGGCGAAGAGCTGAAGAAAAAAGCCGCGGGCGCGAGCGGCGTGGCGGAAGCCAAGGTCGATGAAGCGTGGCGCGGCCTGCCCGTCGAGGAACGCCTCAAGCACGCGCTCGTGAAAGGTCTCGACGCGTTCATCAATCAAGATACCGAAGAGGCCCGCGCGAAACTCGGCAAGCCCCTGCTCGTGATCGAAGGCCCGTTGATGGACGGCATGAACGTCGTCGGCGATCTCTTCGGTGCGGGCAAAATGTTTTTGCCGCAAGTCGTCAAGTCCGCGCGTGTGATGAAAAAAGCCGTGGCCTACCTCACGCCTTACATGGAAGCCGAGAAAGCCGCGATGGCCGCCGCCGGTCAGGCTGTGCGCGCGCAGGGCAAAGTTCTGATGGCCACCGTGAAGGGCGATGTCCATGACATCGGCAAGAACATCGTCGGCGTGGTGCTCGGATGTAACAACTTCGAGGTGATCGACCTCGGCGTGATGGTGCCGTGCGACAAGATTCTTGAGATCGCGAAGAAGGAGAAGGTCGATGTCATCGGCCTGAGCGGATTGATCACGCCCTCGCTCGACGAGATGCAACACGTCGCGCGCGAGATGGAGCGCCAGGGTTTCAAGATTCCCCTGCTCATCGGCGGAGCGACCACGAGCAAGGCCCATACGGCTGTAAAGATTTCCCAGCACTACAGCGAACCCGTCGTGCATGTGCTCGACGCGAGCCGCGCGGTGCCGGTGGTGAGCAGCCTGATCAGCCGCGAGAACAAGGCGCAGTTCGTAACGAACCTGAAGGCTGAGTATGACCGCGTGCGCGCGACGCACAGCGCGCAGGAAGTGAAGTTGATTTCGATCGAAGCCGCGCGCGCCAACGCACCGAAGCTGAAGCACGACGACTTGCCGCAGCCCGGATTCACCGGCGCTCGCGTGGTGAATGACGTGTCGCTCGCCGACCTCGTTCCGTTCATTGACTGGTCGCCCTTCTTTCACACGTGGGAATTGCGCGGGCGCTACCCGTCCATCCTTCAACACGCGAAGCACGGCGAGGAAGCCCGCAAACTTTTTGCGGACGCGCAGGAATTGCTCGAACGCATCGTGAGCAAGAAACTCATTCAGCCGCGAGGCGTGTATGGGTTCTTCCCCGCGAATCGTGTCGGCGATGACGTGGAACTTTACGCCGACGCGGCGCGCACAGGCGTGCTCACGAAATTCCACTTCCTCCGCCAGCAAATCGAAAAAGGCGATGGCTCACCGAACTGGTGTCTCGCGGATTTCATCGCGCCGCGTAGTGGGGCAGCCGTCCCGGCTGCCAGTCGTCCACTGGACGTCTCGTCTGGTGGCGCGAACACCAGGCCAGAGGCCCAGTGGACGGTCGCAGGCGGGACGCCTGCGCCACTATCGGACTTCATCGGCGGCTTTGCGGTCACGAGCGGACACGGACTCGATGAAGTGGTGAAGCAATTCAAAGCCGAGCACGACGATTACAACGCCATCATGGCCGAAGCGCTGGCCGATCGGCTCGCGGAAGCGTTCGCGGAATTTCTGCACAAGCGCGTGCGCGACGAGTGGGGTTACGGCCGCGCCGAGAAACTCACCAGCGAGCAACTCATCGAGGAGCAATACCGCGGCATTCGTCCCGCGGCGGGCTATCCGGCCTGCCCCGATCACACGGAGAAGGGCACGCTCTGGAAGCTCCTCGACGTGGAACGTGCGACGGGCATGAAGCTCACCGAGAGCTTCGCCATGTGGCCCGGCTCAAGCGTGAGCGGACTCTACTTCGCGCATCCTGAGTCGAAATATTTTGCCGTCGGCAAGCTCGGCCGCGACCAGATGATCGACTACCATGTGCGCAAGAGTATGGCGCTGGAAGAAGCGGAGAAGTGGCTCGGCCCGTGGCTGAATTACAATCCCACCGAACGTTCCATGGCCGTGAACACCACCGGCGTTTGCGCCTGCGGCATGGCGCATTGAGCCCGACAGACATTAGCCACAGATTCGCAGAGACACTGAGGCTTTCAAAAATCTGATCTCAATGTCTCTGTGACTCAGTGGCAAATCCCCCTTTGCTACTACAGGTCGAACTCGATTTCGCATTCACCGGAGTGGAAACACGCGCGGCGTTGCGGGGCGATGCGGCGGACGAGTTTCAACATCGGTTCATTCGTCGCGAGGACATGGGCGACAAAGGTGCGAATGCCGTCGGCCCGGCCGACCTCGATGAGTTTCTCCAACATGCGACGACCAAGGCCGAGACCTTGCACGGTGTCGTGAACGGTGAGCGCGATCTCCGCTTTCGCCGGATCGGCAAGCCGCACGTAGCGCGCCCCGCAAACGATTCGGCGCTCTGCCCCCTGCCCCGCTTCACCGACGAGACAGAATTCGCGGGCAGGATCAATGGTGAGCAAGCGGCGCAGGTCCTCGGGCGCGACACCGCGCAACGAAATAAAGAAGCGGTGCAACAACGTGCGGGGCGACGCGGTACGAAATGCCTCGGCAACGAGCAACTCATCGTCGGGCGCGATGGGGCGAAAGGTCACGCGCACACCGTCTGCGAGGGTGATGTACCCGAGATCGTTCGGCGCGCACATGAGCGTTGAGATGAAAAAAGGCGTCCCACTCGGGACGCCGTGAGTGAAATTGAATTGTGCCTTACTGCACCTTCAGCAACTCGACGTCGAAAACCAGCGCTGCGTTCGGACCGATCTTGCCGCCCGCGCCGCGTTCGCCGTAAGCGAGCTTGGCGGGAATGTAAACCTGCCACTTGTCGCCTTCCTTCATGAGCTGAAGCACTTCGGTCCAGCCGGGGATGACGCCGTTCACTGGAAACTCAGCGGGTTCGCCACGCTCGACTGAGCTGTCGAACACCGTGCCGTCGATGAGCGTGCCGTGGTAGTGGACCTTCACGGTGTCAGTGGACTTGGGCGTCTTGCCTTTGCCATCACCGGCCTTGATGACCTTGTATTGAAGGCCGCTGGCAGTGGTCTTGACGCCTTCCTTCTTGGCGTTGGCAGCGAGGAAATCCTCACCGGCTTTGACGTTCTTTTCGCCGGAGGCTTTTTCCTTCTCCTGCATCTTGGCCATCATGCTCATACGAAATTCCGTGAGAATCTGCTTGGCCTCAGCCTCGGTCATCTGTGTCTTGCCGCTCAAGGCATCAGCGAGACCCGCGGCCATGGCCTTGGGGTCGATCTCGATTTCCTGCTTCTTGAAATTGCCGCCGATGTCCATGCCGATGGCGTAGCTGGACTTCTGCTTGGCATCCTTGAGGTCGAGCTTGTCGTCGGCGGCTTTCAACATGGTGGTGAAGAGCGCCGCAGCGGCGACGCCGGTGGTGATGTATTTGATCATTTGAGCTGTATTGCCACCGCTTCGTGCGGAGCGGCGGTGAGGCTCCGTCACGAATGGCAGCGAGTCAAGCGAGGCCAAGGAGAAAGTTGCGCTACGCTTCCTTCGCTCGCAGGAAGTCCACCATGGCCTTGGCGAATGGCGCGAGATCGCGCGGCGTGCGGCTGGAAATCAAGTTGCCATCCACGACGACGGGCTCGTCCACCCAGATGCCGTCGGCATTCTCCAAATCGTCCTTGATGCCACGCGAACCGGTGACGCGTTTGCCGCCGAGAATTCTCGCCGAGATCGGTATCCAGCCGCCGTGACAGATGAAGGCGACCAGCTTGCCCTGTTCGAAGAACTCGCGTGTGAGGGAAAGTACATTGGCGTCCCGTCGCAGCTTGTCGGGCATGAAACCGCCGGGGATCAGGAGGCCACAGAAGTCCGCGCTCTTCGCATCCGCCAGCAGGAGATCGCTCGCAGCCGGATAACCATGCTTGCCCGTGTAAGTGCGAATCTCCGGCGCGGCCAGTCGCGTCGTGTAGCCCGCCTCCTGCAATCGCAGCAGCGGATACCAGAGTTCCAAATCCTCGTAGATGTCCTCCACGAAAGTCAGCAGCGTCTTCGGCATGAGGGAGTTTTCTTCGCGTCGTGACTTAGCGCAAGCAGCGAGACACTTTGGAGTGGGGGGGGATTTAGAACGTGTTTGTGGTTGGGTGGTGTGGGGACAAAAACGACGAGCCGAACTGGGCAGCCCCCAAAGCCGGGGTCAATGACCGCCCA
>JBBRBM010000151.1:0-14652 GCA_038205745.1 Verrucomicrobiota bacterium
GATGGCTTGCGCGTATCCGAACGCATTGGATTTGTCGAGCACGGCAAGTGTTCCGCGAGGGCGCGGAACACGGCACGCGAGGGCGCGTGCGCTCCCCGCCAAATGAGCGACGCGATTCCAACTCCGCCGCGTCGCCGACAGTTGTCGGTGGAAGATTACGTGTCGGGCGTGCTGGTCGGTGATCGCGTGATGTTGGCGCGTGCGATCACGTTGATCGAAAGCAACTCGCGGCTTCACGAGGCGCAGGCGCAGGAAGTTCTTCATCGCCTGCTGCCATACACGGGCAAAGCAAAGCGCGTCGGCATCACCGGCGTGCCGGGCGTGGGGAAGAGCACGTTCATCGAAAGCTTCGGTTGCTGGCTGGTGAAGCAGGAACACAAGCTCGCGGTGCTCACGATCGATCCCACGAGTTCGCGCTCCGGCGGCAGCATTCTCGGTGACAAGACGCGGATGGAGAAACTCAGCACCGAGCCGAATGCGTTCATTCGTCCTTCGCCATCTGGCGATTCGCTTGGGGGCGTCGCGAGACGCACACGCGAGACAATGTTGGTCTGCGATGCCGCGGGCTTCGACACGATTCTCGTCGAGACCGTCGGAGTCGGGCAGTCCGAGATCGCGTTGCGATCGATGGTGGATTTTTTTCTTCTGCTGCTGTTGCCCGGTGCGGGCGATGAGTTGCAAGGCATCAAGAAGGGCATCGTCGAGATGGCGGACGCGGTGCTGATCAACAAAGCGGACGGCGAGAATCGCATGAGGGCTGAGCAGGCGCGCGTCGAGCAAGGCGCGGCGATTCATTATCTCCAGCCCGCGACGCATGGGTGGACGACCGAAGTTGCGCTGTGTTCCGCGCTGACCAGCGAAGGGCTTCCCGAAGCGTGGGCGCTCATCGAAAAATTTTACGCCGCGCTTTCACCGAAAGGCGTGATCGAGAAGCGCCGGCAGCATCAGGCGCTGAGTTGGCTCACGGATTTGGTTCACGAAGAACTTCGCCGCAGGTTCCACAGCGACCCGCGCGTTAAGTTGCAATTGCCGCTCATGCAACAGGCGTTGCTGGACGGAAACATCACCGCCGTGAACGCCGCCAAGGAATTGCTTGCCTTGCATGAGCAACCTTCGCCAAAGGATGACGAGCCAACGTGAGCGGGAGGACGAATTTTTCTCAACAGGATTTCGCAAACCATGATCCAAAAAATTGACCATCTCGGAATCGCGGTCCGCTCGCTCGACGAGGCCGTGCCTTATTACGAAAACGCACTCGGGCTGAAGTGTGAACATCGCGAGGAAGTCGTGTCGCAGAAAGTGCGCACGGCATTCTTCACCGTTGGCGACGTGCATCTCGAACTGCTCGAGCCGACCGATCCGGAATCGCCGATCGCGAAGTTTCTGGAAAAGAATCCCGCGGGCGGCATCCACCACATCGCGTTCGGCGTGGACAATGTTGAAGACCAACTGAAGCAGGCGTCCGGCGCGGGCGTGAAATTGATTCACGAGAAACCGTTCGAGGGAGCGGCGAACAAACTCGTCGCGTTCCTGCATCCGAAGAGCACGTTTGGCGTGCTCACTGAATTCTGCGCGCCGAAAAGCGGCTGTTGCGGTTGCAACTGCGGAGACAAACACTGATCCAAGATTTTTTATGGCCACACCCAAAGCATTCCTCGACGAACTCGAAAAACGACGCGCCGCAGCCCGAGTGGGCGGCGGTGAAGACAAAATGAAAGCGCGCCGCGCCAAGGGCGTGATGACGGCGCGCGATCGGATCGCCGAATTATTTCAGGCGGGAACTTTCCATGAGTCCGGCATGCACGCCGATCACGACTGCCACAACTTCGGCATGGAGGACAAGTCATTGCCCGGCGACGGCGTGGTGACCGGCAACGGATTGGTTGACGGCCGGCTCGTGGCCGCGTTCAGCCAGGACTTCACCATCTCGGGCGGCTCGCTGGGTCGCATTCATTCCAAGAAAATCTGCGACATGATGGACTACGCGCTGAAAGTCGGTTGCCCGATCATCGCGTTCAATGATTCGGGTGGCGCGCGAATTCAGGAAGGTGACGATTCGCTTTCCGGCTATGGGCAGGTGTTTTTCCGCAACGTGCTCGTGTCCGGCGTGATTCCGCAGATTGCGATCATCGCAGGCCCGTGCGCGGGAGGCGCGGCATATTCGCCGGCGTTGATGGACTTCATCATCATGGTGAAGGGCAGCGCGAACATGTTCATCTGCGGGCCGGAAGTGATTCAGGCTGTCACGGGGCAGAAGTGTACGATGGATGACATCGGCTCGCCCATGACCAACGCCAGCGTGAGCGGCAACGCACATTTCCTCGCCGAGAACGACGCCGATGCGGTGCGAATCGCGAAGAAGTTGCTGTCGTTCATCCCCTCGAACAACCTCGTCGATCCGCCGCACAAGCCGGCGGAACATATCGATTTGAGTCAAGATCCCGAGATGGATGCATTGGTGCCTGACGATGCGAAGGCGCCGATGAACATTCACAAGATCATCGCACGCCTGGTGGACAACGCGGACTTTCTCGAAGTTCACGCATTGTGGGCGAAGAACATCGTGGTGGGCTTCGCGCGTATTCAAGGTGTGTCGGTCGGCATCATTGCGAACAATTCCGGACAGAAGGCGGGCACGCTCGACATCGATGCGTCCGACAAGTCGGCGCGATTCATTCGTTTCTGCAACGTGTTCAACATTCCGATCGTGACGCTGGTGGACGTGCCGGGATTCCTTCCCGGCGTGAACCAGGAGCGCGGCGGAATTATTCGCCACGGTGCGAAAATGCTGTTTGCATACGCCGCGGCGACGGTCCCGAAGATCACGGTCATTCTGCGCAAGGCTTACGGCGGCGCGTATCTCGCCATGTGCAGCTCGGACATGGGCGCGGATTTTGTTTACGCGTGGCCAACGTCGGAGATCGCGGTCATGGGCGCGGATGGCGCCGTGAAGATTCTCTACAAACGCGAGATCGCGGCGGCAAAGGATCCGAAGGCAAAGGAAGCGGAACTCGTGAAAGAATATCGCGAGCATTTCTGTTCGCCGTACGAGGCGGCAAAGAAGGCAATGATCACCGATGTGATCACGCCTGCTGAAACGCGCGCTGTGATATCGCTCGCGCTTCGCAATACGCTGACGAAACGCGAGACGCGTCCGCCGAAGAAACACGGCACGATCCCGCTGTAAGGAAACATCATGAGCCAACCCATGAATGTGGAAGAGCAGGAGCAGAAACTCGGCGCGGTCCTCGCGTTGATTCATCGCGTGCTGCCGCGGCTCGACGAGCCGTCGCGCGCGGCGGAAGTGCAGGCGTCCCTGAGCAAGGTGTCGTCATTGATCGAGAGCGTGCGCACCGCCCTGGGCGGGAGCGCTCCGCCTCGGCAGGTGGTTCCTGGTGCGCCGCAGCCGGTGGCGACCAGCGTGGAGCCCGAGGTGGCCGCGGCCATTGCCGCCGCCGTCGCAGTATTATTCGCACAGCCGTATCGGCTCGTGTCCGTTCAGAAAATTGTTATCCCGGTGCCGCACGTGAACGTGTGGGCTTTGGAAGGCCGGAGCGAAATCTTCCATTCACATAAAATCCGCTAGAGCCCTCTGAAGACCATGATCAAGAAACTTCGTGTTACAGTTGATGGAAACAGCTACGACGTCACGGTCGAGCTTCAGGACGAAAACGTCGGCTTCACTCCGGCTCCAGTCCCAGCGTCTGCGGCAGTGGCACCGCCGCCTTTGCCGGCTGCGCCCACACCCGCCGCCGCTCCAGTCGCAGCATCGGCAGCACCCAGCAGCAGCGGGCCGTCGGGCCCGGGCGATGTTCCGAGCCCGCTCGCTGGCCGCGTGATCGCGATCAACGTGTCCGCCGGCCAGGCAGTGAAGGAAGGCGATCACCTCGTCACGCTCGAAGCGATGAAGATGAACACCTTCGTGATGGCGCCGAAGAACGGCAAAGTCACTGAGGTGAAGACGAGCGTCGGCGATGCCGTGGAAGAAGGCCAGGCGCTTGTGCGGATTGATTGAAGCTGGTGGGCGATGAGGGATTCGAACCCCCGACCCACAGCGTGTAAAGCTGCTGCGCTACCACTGCGCCAATCGCCCACAAGGTGCGCGCAAAGGTAACGACGGCGCCCGCGAGTGCAAGAATCAATCCGGATTGCGGGTGTGATTGGAACTGCCGGGGAACGAGAGCAGCGCGGGGTCTTGTTCCCTTCTCCGCTCAACGGGGCGACGGGTGGAACTCACCACCCCTCACCCTCAATCCCAAGGTGAGGGGGACGCGACGAAGAAACCGGAATTAATTTTCGGCAATTACTCTTGGAAACGGTGCATCCGGGTGGTGAACGCCGCGCTGCGGCGTTTCTTCGGGCGTGAGATTGAGTTCGTAGGAGACGACGTGAGGCGTCTCAAACCTTTTTCGATTTCACCGTTTTCATTTCAGTTAGAGCTTCGTCACCTCGTCTCCTACAGGGATGATGGCTCTCGCGCGCTGGGGAACGGCAAGGAGAACGCAACCCCGCCTCCGGGGTTTGGCGTTCTTGGCAAGGGCGTGGAAGTTACTTCGCGCTGCGCATCGTGCCGAAGAGGCCGATCGACGCGGCGATGGCCCCACCGATGAGCATCCAGACGGCTTTATCCGTCGGGGAGCCGGTGAAGAACCGGGAGACATCGGAGCTGAATGATTTCGTGGCGTTCACTCCGATGACGATGAGCACGATGCCGCCGACAAGCAGTGCAATGGAAACAGCTTTGTTCATGAGAAGCTTTGTTTGGATAAGTTAAAAGTGCCGATCACAAGGCTTTGCGTCCTGAGATCACTCGAACCAGCACCACGATGATCGCGATGACCAGAAGAACGTGAATCAGGCCGCCCATGGTGGTGCCGGTGACGAGACCGAGCAGCCAGAGGATGATTAGAACTACGCAGATGGTCCACAACATATCTTTTTCCTTTCAGTATGAGTTTTGATTCGGGCTGGTGCGTTTCCGCACCAGCCAAAAGCGATGGCAAATCAATTCGCGGTTTCCTTGACGGTGATGTTGTTCTCAACCCCTTTGACGCCCTGGACTTTCTTGGCGAGGTCGCCAGCGCGACTCTTTTGATCGCGTGAATTGACGAAGCCGCTCAACTGCACCACGCCTTTGAACGTCTGCACCTTCACGTCATCGTATTTGTATTGCGTGTCCTCGGACAGACGATCTCTCACGCGCGACGAATCGGCTTTGTCATCGATGCGTTCGCCCGTGCTTTGGGTGTAGCGGTCGCCGGCGCAGCCGGTAATGCCGCCCACGATGGCCAATGCTCCGACACTGAGGATCAATGCCGACAGTTTTAGGGCCCTGACTCTGGTTACTAGTGTGTTTTTCATAATTATGTTTTTTGCTTTCTGAGATCAGGCATCCAACCGGGACGTCTGATCAATTCTTTGAAGGTGATGGCTCGGCCAGTTTCTCCGGCGGCAGCGGTGTTTGCTCGGGTCTTTTTTCGAGCCGCTTTGGGTCTTTTTCCTTCGCACCTTTCCTGACCGCATCCTTCCTTTCCTGGCGGGCGCGAGCAGTGGCCTTGGATTCTGCTTGCCGAGTTCGAGGTTCCAACTGTGGCGGAGCGTTCTTTTCCAATGCCCTGGCGTTCTTCAGCGGCTCATTGAGAGGCGTTTTCGTCGTTTCTTGCACGCGCCGTTCGGATTCCAACTGGCTTTTCCTGAGCGCGTCCTTGGCGATGTTGTCAGCTTCTGTCTGGCGCTGTCGCGATTCCGCTTGAGCCTTCCTCTGCAATTCTCCGGCGTTCCGCGGTGGCTCAGCCTGGGTCGGCTTCTCGACGGCCGGGACGGCCGGGACGGCCGGGACGGCATCGCGAACGGGTGTTGCAAGTGGCTGTTGGTCAGCAATTGCCGGAGCCCGCCGCTGGCGGGTTGCCACCGGGGCTTCTTCCTTCCGGCGCAGTTCGCGGACGGCGACCGGCTGGACCCGTTGCCCGCTGGCTTGTTCGATGACGGTGGTGCGCGGGCCTTCGTTGATCACCGTCTTGTTCACGATTTTGACGTTCGTGATGTTCACGGTCTTGTTGATGATCGTCGTGTTGTTGACCGCCACGGAGGAAGGGCGCACGGGTTGCATAAAGTGTCGTGGTTCCACGAAGACATACGCTCGCGGCGCGACGACCGCTATGTTCACCTCGACGGAACCCCTGGCGGACATCCTTGCTGACGGGTGCAATGGCGCCCAGCCGACATAGCCGCCGCCTTCGCGCCAGGAAACCCATGCCGGAGCCCATTGCGTCCGCGGCACCCAATACCAGCCGAACTGCGGGCTTAAATCCCAATTGCCATAATGATAAGTGGCCCAGCCCCACGGCTCGTCGCTCTCCCAATACCACCCCGCCTCGGTGCGCAACCAGCGACCGTTGGAATAAGGACGCCAGCCCGCCTCCACACGGCCGGGGATCCAGCAGCGACCGTAGCTTCCCACGATTTCCCATCGACCGTAAGGCGTGAGCGGCTCATAGAAGTCGCTTTCGACCCGAATCTCGACACCGGGTGATCTCACCACGACTGCGGCTGCGACAGGCGGCGCCTGCACATACACCACTGGTGGCGCGGGCTGTTCATAGACGACCCGACGTGGCGGTTCTTGCACATGGGTGGCGCATCCCGTCACGCCCAGAAGAACGCCGAACAACACAAGACCGGTCCCGATCGCGAGGCTATTGATGTGGGCCTTGGATGTTCTCGGCATAATGATGTTCTTCGGTTTTGGTGTTTTCAGTTCTGGCGTTGCGCGCTAGGGCGCGATCTTGTCGCTGACCCATTGGCGCGAGTGCTGGAAGCCTTCCTTCAGTTCATCGTAGGCTTTGCTGGAACCGGCTTTCACGTTTTCCCAAGTCGTCTCGGTGGCGACTTTGGCTTCGTCGAGCTGCCTGTTCAGTTTGGAAGATTGGTCACGCAGTGCCTGGAGTTTGGGCTTGGCATCGGCCTTTGTGGCCTCGCTGGCCGCTTCCACCTTGTTGGAGAGAATCAGGAGATCGCGATCGATCTCGGCCAACTGCGTTTGCTTTTCGCTCACGAATTCCGTCTTCTGGGCGTAGGCGTATTCTTTCTTTGCCTGCGTGAGTTCCTTCGTGGCCTGCTCGGCATCCCTGCTTTTCGTTGCGACCTTATCCGCGGCCGCTTGAATGCTGGTGTCTGTCAGTGATTTCTCCGCGGCGGGCTTGCAGCCGACCACGAAGGCGGCGACCGACATGAAAGTAATGACTAAATTGGTTCTCATAATTTGTTTTCTGCGACTGTGCGCTTAATCCCGAAAGGTTTTTGTGAAATTCAGCTTCCGCCTCCGATCGCCACCCTAAGCCTTCCCACGCTTTGCGCTATGGGGCATTACCCTACTGGCTGGCGACGAATTGGGAGCCAAGGCGGTCGTGGGGTCTATACCCCATAGCTCCATGGGCGAGTTCACCCCACGCTTAAGGGGATCAAGTATGTCGCGCTGGCCGGCTTGCACCATGAGGGGTTCGGATGGCTTTGCGCAGTTAAAAACAGATGATGAAACGCCAGTTTCCCGCGCTGTCGCAACGGTATCAAAGCGCCTTGCAAAAGCACTTGAAGCAAGATGCTGTGTCGCGCCCAAGTCCGGCTCTTCGGCTGGGACGACTGGCGGTCACACTGGGTGTGGAGACGCTGGACCTGGCTCGCATCCACAAGGCAGCACTGACGGCGCTTGTGGCTCCCGGTTCCACGCCCTCGGTCAGAGTCATCATGGCGAATCGGGCGGCAGCCTTTTTCGCCGACGCCCTTGCCTCCAGCGAGAGGAACGGCCGGGGTGGATTGGATTCCGCCGTCCGCCTTCATCGCCAAAGCAAAACGCTTACGCGGCAGACGACGCAACTCACGGCAGTCAATCGGCAGTTGAAACGCGGAATCATCAAGCGCAAGTCCGTGGCGGTGGCTCTTCGAAAAAGCGGAAAGGACTGCGCGACACTGGTGCGGGATTCAGATCGACTCCAGAAGCATCTGCGGCATCTGACCCACCAGCTTCTGTCGGCGCAGGAAGCGGAACGGAAGAAGTTCAGCCACGAGCTCCACGATGAAGTCGCCCAGGCATTGCTGGGTGTTAATGTCTGGCTGTTGACCCTGAAAAGGTTGGCCAATGGCAATAAGGCAAAGCTGACCAAGGCAATCGCCAGCACGCAACGAGTGGTGGAAGAATGCGTCCAGTTGATCAACCGATTCACGCATGAGCTCGACATCCATCAGCCGGCATAAAGCGATCGGACGTTACGACGCCCGGAGGCGGTGTGTTGCGAAGATCACTGCGGCAACGGGCGTTCCCAAGCCAGGTACGAAGGCGAAATCCAAACCGAAACGACGGACGAAATCCTCCGTTCCCGCTGCTCGCCCGGCGGCTCGCGTTTCAACCGCAAATTTTTCCCATCCCGTCATTGCCATGGCGGCTTCGGTTGGCGGCTTGAATGCCTTGTCCGTCATCCTGAACGGTTTGCCGGCGGACTTCCCGGCGGCCATTGCCATCGTGATGCACCTTTCTCCCAACCATGAAAGCATCCTGGCCGAGATATTGAGCCGACGCACGGATCTGGAGGTGAGGCAGGCTCAGACGGGCGATGTTCTTTGCCCTTCGTGTGTTTTTATCGCTCCGCCCAATCACCACCTGTTTGTGGCCCAGGACGGACGTCTCAAGCTGTCCTCTTCCGATGCGGAGAAAGTTCATTTCGCCCGTCCGTCCGCCGAGCCGCTGTTCGCTTCGGTGGCCGATGTTTACAAGCGGAGCGCCATCGCCGTCGTTCTCACGGGTGGAGATGGTGATGGCTCATTCGGGGTGCAGATCATCAAGGAGCAAGGCGGCAAGGTCATCGCGCAAGACCGGCCCACGTCCCAGGATTTCTCCATGCCGGAGACTTCGATCAAGACCGGCGATGTAGATTTCATCCTGCCCCTGGACAAGATCGCTCCCAAGTTGATCGAACTGGTGGGGCGGACTTTGGAGTGCGGTGACTTGTCACCGCTTTCGGAAGGCGACTTGTCGCCGCCTCAGGGCAGACGGCGTGCCCTCGCCACGGAGCAGGCGCTGGACGCGCCTGGCCGGGTGACAAGTCACCCGGCGAAAAAGCGCCGACAAGTCGGCGCACTCCAAAGAGAGCCCGCCAAGAAAAAGACCCCGGAAAAAGGTGTGAAGCCGCGCTATTCAGCCGGAAGCAAAGCTGCCATGCTCAAGCGCAAGAAATAGGCGCATGAAAAAAACCCCTTCACCAGAACGCCGATTGAGCAAGCAGGGCAAAGTGGTGCCCCCGAAAACACCCGCCCAGCCCACAGGCGTTTCTTTCCCCATCGTCGGCATCGGCGCGTCCGCCGGAGGACTCGAGGCGTTGGAGCAATTCCTCGGGCACGTCCCGGCGGGCAGCGGCATGGCGTTTGTCATTGTCCAGCACCTCGACCCGACGCGCAAAGGGATCATGCCCGAACTGCTCCAGCGCGTCACCGTGATGCAAGTGTTCCAAGTCAGGGATCGCACCAAGGTCCGGCCGGGCTGCGTCTATGTGATCCCGCCGAACAAGGTCATGTCCATCCTGCACGGCGTCCTCCATTTGTTGGAGCCGACGGCGCCGCGCGGGCTGCGCCTGCCGATTGACTTTTTCTTTCGCTCCCTGGCGCAGGATCAGCACGAGCACAGCATCGGCGTGATTCTTTCCGGCATGGGTTCCGACGGCCGGCTGGGCCTGCGGGCCATCAAGGAGAAGGCCGGCTTGGTGCTGGTGCAGGAACCGGCGACGGCCAAATTCGACGGCATGCCGCGCAGCGCGATTGACGCGGGGCTGGCCGACATCGTGGCCCCGGCGGAAGAACTGCCACAAAAAATCCTCGCCTACCTGCAACGGACTCCGCTCCTCGCCAAGTCCGAAGTGGCCTTGGAAGACAAGTGGCATGGCGCCATGGAAAAAGCGGTCATCCTGCTGCGCGCCCACACGGGCCATGATTTTTCGCACTACAAACGAAACACTCTCTATCGCCGGATCGAGCGCCGGATGGGCATTCACCAGATTGGCAGGATGCCCGCCTACATCCGGTATTTGCAGGAGAATTCGCAGGAGCTGGATTTCCTCTTCAAGGAACTGTTGATCGGCGTGACCAACTTCTTCCGCGATTCCGCGGCTTGGGAGCAGTTGCGCACTCAAGCCATCCCGGAACTGCTCGCCAGCCGGTTGCCCGGCCAGGCGCTGCGGGCCTGGGTGCCCGGCTGCTCCACCGGCGAGGAAGCTTATTCCCTGGCCATGGTCTTTAAGGAGGCGGTGGAGGAGGTCAAGCCCAAGGGAAATTTCACCCTGCAGATTTTTGCCACCGATCTGGACCACGACGCGATTGATAAAGCCCGCCAGGGCGTCTTTCCGGCCAATATTACCGCGGACGTGTCGCCGGAGCGGCTGGCCCGGTTCTTTGCCAAGGATGATCACGGCTACCGGGTGCGCAAAGAGATTCGCGACATGGTGACCTTTGCGCCGCAAAACCTCATCATGGATCCGCCGTTCACCAAGCTGGACATCCTGAGCTGCCGCAACCTGCTGATCTATCTGTCCCCGGAGGTGCAGAAGAAGTTGATGCCGCTGTTTCACTACAACCTGACTCCCGGCGGCATCCTGTTTCTCGGCAGCGCGGAAACGGTCGGTGGCTTCACCGAGTTGTTCGTCCCGCTCAGCGGCAAATCGCGGCTCTTTCGGCGGACGGATTTGGTCGTGCGACCGCAACTGGTCGAGTTTCCTTCAAGCTTCAGCGCTCTCCCGACCGGTGGGCCGGAGACGCAACCGTCGCCGAAACCGTCGCCCAGCCTGCAATCGCTGGCGGAACAGTTGATCCTCCAGCGTTACGCGCCGCCGGCTGCGCTTGTCAATGACCAGGGCGACATCCTCAACATCAGCGGTCGGACCGGCAAATACCTCGAACCCGCCGCCGGCAAAGCCAACTGGAACATTTTTGCCATGGCCCGCGAAGGGCTGCGCTACGAACTGACCGCCGCCTTCCAGAAAGCGCTCCGGCAAAAAGGCCCCGTGATTCTCCACAACCTCAAAATCGGGACCGATGGCGGAGAGCAGTTTGTGGAAGTGACCGTCCAGCGCCTCGAAGAAGCCGGCCCGTTGCAGGGGTTGGTGATGATCGTGTTTACCGACCTGCCCACACCCGTGGCAACCAAGGTGGCGGACCGCTCTCCCAAGACTCCCGCCCACTCGCCGCGACTGGCGGAACTGGAGCGGGAACTCCAGGCGGCCCGCGAAGAGGCGCGGAGCACGCACGAGGAGATGCAGACCTCGCAGGAGGAACTCAAGTCCTCCAACGAAGAACTGCAATCCACCAACGAAGAATTACAGTCCACCAACGAGGAGATCATGACCTCGAAGGAGGAGATGCAATCGCTGAACGAGGAACTCCAGTCGGTCAACCATGAGTTGCAGACCAAGGTGGACGAGCTGTCGCAGTCCAGCAACGACATGAAAAATCTGCTCAACAGCACGGACATCGCCACGCTGTTTCTGGACCGGGAACTCAACGTGCGGCGGTTCACCGAACAGGCGACGAAAATCATCAAGCTCATTCCCGGCGACGTGGGCCGGCCCATCACCGACCTGGCCTCGGAACTGCAATACCCGGAACTGGCGGACGATGGGCGCGCGGTGCTCAAGACGCTGGCTGCGGCGGAGAAGCCGATTGGCTGCAAAGATGGCCGCTGGTTCACCGTGCGCATCATGCCCTATCGTACGATGGACGAACGGATTGACGGTTTGGTGATCACCTTCGCGGACATCTCCGCCTCCCGGGCGACGGCAGCGAAATTGGCCGGCCATCACGTCAGCCTGGAGAAGCGCTTCGCCACCCAGACCGCGAGCCTGAAGGAGTCCCGGAAGAGCGCGCGAACGCCTGCGCCCACCCTTCCAGGCAAAAAAAACCGCGCCGGCAAATCACGCCGGTCCGGGGAAAGGCGCGAGATCGCACTGTGAAACCCAAGCCACCCACGCTCGCCGACCCCGCCAACTTGCGCCGCCAGGCCGAAGACCGACTGCAAGCGCAGGCGAGGAAACAGAAGCCAGAGGCCGACGGTCCGAAGCCCGCCGCCGACATCCAGCGGACGCTCCACGAATTGCAGGTCCACCAGATCGAGTTGGAGATGCAGAACACGGAACTCCACGAGTCGCGGGACCGGATGGAGGAGTTGCTGGAGAAATATGCCGACCTCTACGATTTCGCGCCCGTCGGTTATTTTTCCCTGGATGAAAAAGGCGAGATCCTCGAGGTGAATCTGACAGGCACCGCGATGCTCCGCGTGGAACGGTCCCGATTGATCCGCCGCCGCTTGCAGAGTTTTGTGGCCCCGCAAAGCCGCGCGGACTTCATGGCCTTTCTGGAAAAAGTTTTCGCCAGGCCCGGCAAGCAGAGTCACGAGGCGGCGCTGTTCATGGAGGGTGGCGGCTTTTTTTTGGCGGACCTTCAAGCCGTGGCGGCCGTCTCGTCGAACGGTTCCCTGAAATGGTGCCGGGTGTCGGTTTCGGACATCACGGCGCTCAAGCAGGCCGAGAAGATCTTGCGGCAAAACGAGGCGCTCTTTTCCATCCTCATCGAGCAGTCTCCCGTCGGCGTGTATGTGGTGGATGACCAGTTCCGCATGTTGCAGGTCAACCCCAAGGCGCGGCCCGTCTTCAGCAAAGTCCAGCCGTTGCAGGGCCGGGATTTTTCCGAGGTCATCCACATCCTCTGGCCAAAGAAGACCGCGGATGAAGTTGTCGAACAGTTCCGGCACACGTTGAAGACCGGGAAACCCCATATCTCGTCCGAACTGACCGAGCGTCGCCGCGACACCGGAGTGACGGAATCTTACGAATGGCAGATTCAACGCATCATGCTCCCCGCCGGCCAGCATGGCGTGGTCTGCTTCTTCTCCAACATCACCGAGCGGAAACGGGTGGAAGCGGCGCAGCGGCGTGTCGACGTGTTGACCGCCTCGAACCTGAAGTTGGAACAGGAAATCACGCGGCGGCAGGCGGTGGAGACCGCCCTCAAGCAAAGCGAGCAGCACCAACGCGAGTTGCTGGAGCAATCGCGATTCCTACAGGAACAACTGCGGCAACTCTCCCACCAGATTCTCCACGCTCAGGAAGAAGAGCGAAAGCGCATCAGCCGTGAGCTGCATGATGAAATTGCCCAAACACTCACGGGCATCAATGTCCGGCTGGCAGGATTGAAAGCCGGGCCCTTGGACAACGTCAGGAGTCTCCAGCACAAAATCACCGGCACACAGCGGCTCGTGGAAAAGTCGGTGGAGATCGTCCATCGGTTCGCGCGCGAATTGCGGCCCAGCGTGTTGGACGACCTTGGGTTGATCCCCGCTCTCCATACCTACATTAAGACCTTCGCGGAACGGACCCGTCTCCCGGTTCGGATCAGCATCTTCGCCGGGATTGAACAGTTGGACACGGAGAAGAGAACGGTCCTCTACCGCGTCGCCCAGGAATCACTGACCAACGTGGCCAGACATGCCAGGGCGACTCAGGTGGAGGTGTCCATCAAGCAACTGAAGGACACCGTTCACATGACGATTCAGGACAACGGCAAATCCTTTGCAGTGGATCAAAAGCTAAAGAACAAAAAGTTCAATCGCCTCGGCCTGCTCGGCATGCGCGAGCGCGTGGAGATGGTGGGAGGAAAACTCGCCATCGATTCCGCGCCCGGGAAAGGCACGAAGATCGAAGTGCAGATTCCGTTCCCCAAAAATTTGAAACAGAAAAATCGTTGATGAAAAAAAGCGCTCCAAAATCCACCGCTCCGGCGCGGCAATTACCCAAGTGCCCGACGGGCATCCAGGGTCTCGACGAAATCACCGGCGGCGGCGCGCCGCCGCCCGCGGAGGATCCCGCGGAGGCGCGGTTGCGCCAGTTGCTCGCGGCCGTAACGGCGTTTCGCGATGGGAATTTCTCGGTGCGCTTGCCGGTGGCTTGGGGGGGGACGAGCGGGCGGATTGCGGAGGCTTTCAATCAAACCATCGCGCATGAGGATCGCATCGCGCGCGAGATCGAACGGTTGAGCGTCACGGTCGGCAAGGAGGGGCGGCTCCAGCAACGCATGTCCGTGCCGGGAGCCATCGGCGGGTGGGCGCAAAAAGTCGATTCGTTGAACACTCTGCTCGACGATCTGGTGCGGCCGACCACCGAAGTGGCGCGCACGATCGGAGCGGTCGCCAAGGGCGATCTCGGACAATCCATGGAGTTGGAGGTGGACGGTCGCGCTCTCCGGGGCGAGTTCCTGCGTTCGGCGAAGCTGGTCAACTCGATGATCGAGCAACTTTCGGTTTTCACCTCGGAGGTCACGCGCGTGGCGCGCGAGGTCGGCACCGAGGGCAAACTCGGCGGCCAGGCGAAGGTGAAAGGCGTGTCGGGCGTCTGGAAGGATCTCACCGACTCGGTCAACCAGATGGCCGGCAATCTGACCGCGCAGGTGCGCAACATCGCCGAGGTCACCATCGCGGTCGCCAACGGCGATCTGTCGAAGAAAATCACCGCGGATGTGCGCGGCGAGATCTTGCAGCTCAAGGAGGCCACCAACATGATGGTCGATCAGCTCCGGTCGTTCGCCTCCGAGGTGACGCGGGTGGCGCGTGAGGTTGGCACCGAT
>JBBRBM010000152.1:0-14616 GCA_038205745.1 Verrucomicrobiota bacterium
TCTGCCTACTGGCGGAGGGTCCGGATGTCTCTGCTCAAACGGTTTCAGCTATCGACTACACGCTGCCGCGAAAGGGGAAGGTCTCACTGGCCGTTTATGATTCTCTTGGCAAAGCAATGAATTCAAAACAGCAATTCAAACCACTTCAATCCCAACATGAAAATCACTGTATGCTTTCTCGGAATCTTCGCTGCGCTGCTCACTGCCAGCGCCGCCGAAATCATTTTCCCCAACGATCCCCGCGCCGTCATTGATGTAAAGCGCAACTGCGCGGCCAAGGGAGACGGCATCGCCGATGATACGGCAGCCCTGCAGGCCGCCATCGAGCGCACCGGCGGGCGGGACTATTCGCGTTTCATTTATCTCCCCAATGGCACGTATCGCATTACGCGCCCGCTCGTGCTCAAACCACCCGGCGACGGCAAGGAAGGCGCCATGGTGGGACCGTGGATGTATGGCCAGGATCGGGACAAGACGGTCATCAAGCTGGCCGACGCCGCGGAAGGCTTCGGCGACCCGGCCGCCCCGCGCGAGATGGTCCGGGGCGTTTCCCGGCCGGATGGCGCGCGCATGAACGCCGATTTTTTTGACCGGACGATCGTGAATCTGACACTTGATACCGGGCGCAATCCCGGCGCGGTGGGCATCAAGTATTACAGCAACAACACCGGCCTGATGCGGGACGTGCTCATCCGCGGCGACGGCGTGTGCGGACTGGACCTGGGCTTCAACGACCAGAACGGGCCGCTGCTGATCCAGGATGTCGAGATCGAGGGCTTCGCCACGGGCATCCGCACTGGGAATATGCTCAACAGCCAGACGCTCTCGCGAGTGACGGTGCGTGGCGCGCGCACCGTGGGCCTGCACCATCGCGGCCAGGTGCTGGCTGTCGAGGCGCTGCGGATCATCGGTGCGCCGCTGGCCATTGACAGCGGGGGCAATGGCATATTGACGCTGGTGGATTGCCAGTTGGAAGCTCCGGCTGGCGCCAAAGGCCCGGCCATCAAACTGGACAAAGGCCACCTGTATGCGGCCCGGTTGACGACGCGCGGCTATTCCCCGGCCATCGCCGCCGCCACCAACGTGCCCGCCGGCAGCGCCGCCGGCCCGAAAATCGAGGAGTATTGTTCACATCCGCCGGAAGTCTTGCGCGCCGCCTGGCCCAAGCGCGGGCTGCTGTTGACACCGGAGCGCGAGCCGGTGGTACCCTGGCCGGCGCGGACCAACGATTGGGTCTGTGCCAATGACTTCGGGGCCGTCGCCGGGGACGAGGGCGATGACGCGCCCGGCTTTCAGCGGGCCATTGACGAGGCCGCGCAGCGCGGCGCCAGCACCGTCTATCTGCTCGGTGCCAAAGGCGGCGATCCCAACTGGTATCATATGAAGCAGGACGTGCGGGTGCATGGCTCGGTGGAGCGAGTGATGGGCTTTGGATTTGTGCGCATCCTCGGCGGGTCGAGCCAGGCGACGAACTACCCGGAGAACCTGGCCAAGTTTGTGGTGGACTCCGATCCCAAAGGGGCTAAGACGGTGTTGTTCGAGCACCTGCAGGTGTTCGCTCCGGTGCCCAGTTTTGGCATCGAGGCGCGCGCGCCGGAGCGGACCGTCGTTTGCCGCACGACTGGCGGCACGGTGATCGCCCGGCGCAAGGCGCGCGTGTTCATGTCCAATTGCGTGGGCCATTGTTACCAGGAGCCCGGCTCAGTCATTTGGGCCCGGCAATGGAACACCGAGAACGGCCCTAAAGCGGTGCGCATCAACACCCGCAACGACGGCGGCCAGCTCTGGGTTTTGGGGCTGAAAACGGAGGCCAAGAGCATCAAGCTTGCGACCCTCAACGGCGGGCGCTCCGAAGTGCTGGGGGTGCATAATTACAACACCTCGGGGGTGAAGGACGAGGAGCCATTCTTCCGCGTGGAGAACGCCGCGCTGTCGGTGGCCGGCTACCGCGAAATCTGCTTTAGCGGCGCCTGGTGGAAAGTGCCCGTGCTGGCATTGGCCGATGGCGAGGAATCCCGCCAGCCTTCGCGTGCCTGGCAGACTTGGTCGCTCTTGCGCGCCGGGAAGTGATAATCAGTTAACAAGATAACCATCATCCAGCCACTATGCTGCGAACCAAGTTTTCCAAGATCAAGCGTCGAAAGATGAATATGACAAACCTGAATCGCCCCAGGCTCCATCTCAACCAAATCGTGCTCGGATTCCTCCTGGCTTCCATGCCCGGTCTCGCTTTCGCCGGAATGGCGGTGGACAGCACTCAATCGCTCGTCGCCGCCGTGCGGGACGGGGCTGAGGGTGCTACCATTGAGATCGCCGCCGGCACTTACGAGATGGAGGCAACCCTCGAACTGAAAGCCGGGATGACACTGAAAGGCGCGGGCATGGGAAAGACGATCATTACCCACGTGGCCGCTTGGAAACCCTCCACGAAGACGCTGCCCGATCCGGAGATGAAGCTGGATGGGCTTGATGTCAATGCCTACTTGATCCGGATCAAACGCGACACCTCCGGCGTTACGATCTCGGACATGACGCTGCTGGGTCCGCAACTGCATGGGGCGATCTTCAGTTGGTTTCACAAAGGGCTGCATCTGCACCATTTGCAGATCAAGGATACCCTGTGGTCGGGCATCCGCACCTTCGGGATGCAGGGGGCGAAGATCCATGATTGTGAATTCATTGATGCCGGCGGACGCTGGGACAAGGGCGAGCCGGGACTCAAGGGCGGCATCACCGGCGGGGCGATCTTCCCGATCTGGATGTCCGACTGCGAGATTTCGCACAACCGTTTCGTGCGCACGCAGACGGGCAAGGCCGACGAGTTCTACGGCATCAAGGGCCGCCAGGGGAAACGCTGCCACATCCACCACAACACCATCCGGGTCAACTTTTCGATGGAGTTCCCCTTTGAAAACGACGAAGACATGGAGATTGATCACAACGTTTGCCACGGCACGATCTCGATCCCCAAACACGCCGGCGGACCGGTGCCCAAGAGTGGTCGCACCTTCCACATTCACCACAATTGGATGCTCGACAGCTATTCGATCGAGTTCGTTCGCAACGGCGTCGAAATCAGTCACAACCTCTTCGACTTCGATGTGCAGAAGGACCACGGCAACCTCATCTCCGGATTCGGCAACGCCCCGGCCAAAGGCCCTGCCAGCTTCCACAACAATCTCGTCAGCAATCCCGGCCGCGGAGTCGTCTGGATCAATGAGATCTTCAATAACCTGGAGGTCCGCAACAATCACATCGTCACCAGAACCACCGTCACGCCGCGCCAGGATGGGCTGTTCGGACTGAATCCCGCCTGCGATTTCAAGACCATCAGCATTCGGGACAACCTCATCGAGTGCCAGGGGCAGTCTCGGCCGCTCCTCCGCTGCAAGGAGAGTTACGGCTCGATCATCCAAAACAACACGCTCGTCAACGTTTCCGACACCAACCGCTTCGACAATCCAGGAACCGGCAAACCGATCGGCCTCGAAGCCCACCTCAAGTTCGAGTGCGGCGTTCATGGTGAATTCACCGTGGACGGCTGGCAGGCGCGGCCAGCGACAAAGTGAAAGCCCTGTTTTCCTATGAATGCCTCGCTGAAGATCGTTTTCCAGATTCTCCCCGTCGGCCTTATCCACGCCCAGCGCCGAGGCCACGGTGACGGAAAGACAATGACCATTACCGGATGACTGAGGACTAGCACCCGTGGCCCAAAGATAACAAAATTATCATCTTCGCGTCATTGTCTTGTGAACTGGGACTGCCAGAATGGCGGCGTTATGAAAACCTTCCTGGGTTTCGTTTTGGGGCTGGGCATGGCCGCGATGGCCATGGCCGAGACCATCGTTTTTCCTCCTGATTCCGGGGTGAAAAACGTCAAGGATTACGGGGCCAAGGGCGACGGAGTCACAGACGACACGAAGGGAACTCCCGCAACGCAATAGTTATCGGGAACAGACGTTCCGCAATACACTCTGCCTGAATATCCATTCTTCATGACTCATCCAAAAGCCTATGTCGCAAACCACTGAACTACCCCCGGAGAAAACCGTTGATGACGAGAAAGCCGTGGCCCAACTGCAAGCGGCCCACGCCCGCGTGGTGGGCGAGGTCCGCAAACGCATTGTGGGGATGGAGCAGGTGATTGATGAAATGCTCATCGCCATTTTTGCCAACGGCCACTGCCTGCTGGTGGGCGTGCCGGGTCTGGCCAAGACCCTGCTGGTCAGCTCGCTGGCCGAGACGCTGTCGCTTTCGTTCAAGCGCATCCAGTTCACGCCGGACCTGATGCCTTCGGACATCACGGGCACCGAAATCCTCCAGGACGACCCCAAGACCGGCGAGCGCAAGTTCAAGTTTCTGCGCGGCCCGGTCTTTGCCCACATCATCCTGGCGGACGAGATCAACCGCACGCCGCCCAAGACCCAGGCGGCGTTGCTGGAAGCCATGCAGGAGAAAAAAGTTTCGATCGGCGGCGAGGATCATCATTTGGAAGAGCCGTTCTTTGTGCTGGCCACGCAAAATCCAATCGAGCAGGAAGGCACTTACCCGCTGCCCGAGGCCCAGTTGGACCGGTTCTTCTTCAACATCGTGGTGAAGTACCCCAGTTGGGACGAGGAAATCGAGATCATGCGGCGCGTGACCGGTTCCGGCAAAACGACGCTGGAACATGTGCTGCACCGGGAGGAAATCCTTCGGCTCCAGGAACTGGTCCGGCGCCTGCCCGTGGCCGACCATATTTTCAATTACGCGGCCAAGCTGGTGCGCGCCACGCGGCCCGGCGAAGAGGGCACCCCGGAATTCACGGGCAAGTGGCTGAACTACGGGGCGGGGCCGCGTGCCAGCCTGTTTCTCATTCTCGGCAGTAAAGCCCGGGCCATTTTGCGCGGGCGCTATCACGTGTCCATTGAGGACGTGCAGGCGGTCGCCCGGCCCGTTCTGCGGCACCGGATTATTCCCAATTTTGCGGCGCAGTCGGAAGGCTGGACGCCCGACCGCATCATCGAGAAACTCCTGGAGTTGGTTCCGGCGGACGACCGCCTATACGACAAGAAATGATGGCGGGCTTGCGCGCGAGCGCATCCTTCCCCTCTGCCGACCATGCCTGAGCCAGCCGCCAGCCGCAAATTCCGGTATCTTGACCCGGCGATTCTGCAAAAGATCGGCCCGCTGGACATCGTTGCCCGCGAAGTGGTCGAAGGCATCCGGGTTGGTGTTCATAAAAGCCCGCTGCGGGGTTTCAGCACGGAATTCGCCCAGCACCGGCCGTATGTGCCCGGGGACACGGCCCGGCACATGGACTGGCGGGTTTATGGGCGCACGCAACGCTATTACGTCAAGCTCTACGAGGCGGAGACGAACTTCACGGCGAACCTCCTGCTGGACGCCAGCCGCTCGATGCACTACGGCTCCGGCGCGCTGACGAAGATCGAGTATGCCAAGTACATGGCCGCCAGCCTCGCGCATCTGATCGTGAGCCAGCGCGACTCGGTGGGCCTGGGGGTGTTCGACGCGAAGCTGCGCAGCTACATCCCGCCCAGAGGCTCAATGTCCGTGGTGCGCAACATCGCCGAGGAACTGGAACGCGCCCAGCCGGAAGGCCGGACCAACGTCAGCGCGCTCCTGCACGAGTTCGCCCAGCGCATCCCACGGCGCGGGTTCGTGATGCTGTTCTCCGACCTGTTCGACCATGTGGACGAGTTCATGAAGGGACTGAACCACCTGCGTTATTGCGGGCACAACGTGACGGTCTTCCACCTCCTCGATCCTCATGAACTGGAGTTTCCCTTCAACGGCACCTGGCGTTTCGAGGGCCTGGAAATGGAGCCGGCCTTGACCACCCAGCCCAAACGCATCCGCACGGCCTACCTCCAGGAACTGCAGCGTTTTCTTGATCAGGTGAAGAGCGGTTGCCAGCGCATCCACGCCGATTATGTGCTGGTGGACACTTCCCGCCCCATCGAGGCGGTCCTCTCGGCCTACTTGATTGGGCGGGTCCATTCCGCGCCCGGGACGATGATGCGATGAACTGGCGCCATTATACTTTCCTGAGTTGTTTCGCTGGCGTGGGGCTGCTGTTCGCCGCGTTTGGTGCGGCCGGTCAGACCGGGATTGTTCGAACCCGCGATGCCCGGCTGGAGGGCGATGTTACGATGAACCCGGCGACCGTCCGGGTCGGGACCAACACCGTGCCTTGGGATGCGGTGCTGTATGTCCTGTTTGACCCGGCGGTCCGCACTCTGCCGCTGCCGCATCGGGTGCGGTGCCTCAATGGTGAAGAATGGGTCGGCGAGATCACGGCGCTTTCAACGGGCAAGCTGACGTTCCGGTTTGATCTCTTCGGCCCGCGCGAGGTGCCCAGCGCCAATCTTGCCTTCCTCGATTTCAGCTCGGAGATTCCGCCGCAGGCGCCCAAAGCCGCGGGCACGCTCTACCTTCGCGACGGCGATCCATTGCCAGGCACGCTGCTGTGGATTGACCCGCAGCAATTGGCGTTGGAAAGCCCGCTCGGCGTGTTGACCGTCTCGCGCGAGCGCGTGCTCCGCTATGTGTTCCCGGCGGGCGCACGCGCCAGCCGTGCGGCTGGTCGGTCGGACGAGGTGCGCTTGGTTGACGGCACGATCTTGCAAGGCTCCCTCCAAGTTGGGACCAATCAGATCACGCTTCGCCATCCGGCCATCGGCGAGTTGCGGATTCCGACCGCCGCCGTTCGGTCCATCGCGAAAAGTCCGCCTGACGTTTTGTTCCTCGCTAATCTCTCGCCCGAGTTGGCCAAGTCCGGCGGCCTGTTTGGTGCGACCGGCGGGCAAAGCCGTCTGGTAATCCAGCGCCACGACCATCCTTCCGCCATTCGCCAAGGCTTCCTGACCACTCTGCAAATCCCGGCGCAAACGACGCAAGTCTATCGGTTGGGCGAAGCCGGGGCGTCCGGGGGCCTCTTCCACGCATGGTTAAGCCCGGTGCCGGAGGCACGCGGAACGGCCAGGATCGCGCTCTTGGCGGGGACCAACTTGCTTTGGGAACGGGAAGTCAAAGCTACCGATGCCCTGGCCCAGATGTCCGTTCCCATCCCAGCCACAAGCGATCTGGCCATCAAAGTTGAGTTCGCCGGACGGATCGGTTTTCCGTGCGGGGCGTTTCTCGCGGATGCCTTTCTCCTGACCAAGCCGGAAAAGGGCCGCAACTAAAGCCGCAGCCATGTTTCTAAATCCATTGATGCTATGGGGGCTGGTGGGAATCGCGATTCCCATCATCATCCATTTGCTGAACCGGTTTCGCCGGCGGCGCGTGGAATGGGGCGCCATGGACCTGCTGCGCCGGGCGCTGGTGATGCGTTCGCGGCAAATCCAGATGGAGGACTTGCTCATTCTCCTGTTGCGCTGTCTGGCGGTGGCGCTGATCGCGCTGGCCCTGGCGCGCCCACGCACGCGGGCGTCGAACGCGGTTGGGCAAGGCACCGGGCAGCAGGTGGCAGCCGTGATCGCCGTGGATGCCTCCTTCAGCATGGCCCACAAACCCGGCGTGCAGAGCCGCTTTGACCGGGCCAGGCAAACGGTGCAGATGATCCAGAAGACGTTGAGCGAAGGCGACCCGGTCAGCCTCGTGCTGCTGGGGAACAAGCCGCACATTCTCCTCCGCAACCTCGCGTATCACGAGAACCGCTTCACCAAGGTCCTCGAAGAGGCCAAGCCACTGCCGGAACGACTGAATCTCGAAAACTGCCTCGAACAGGTCGCCGCCCTGGTCGAAGAGTCCAAGGGCGCGGTGCGCGAGTGTTACCTGCTGACCGACGCGCAAGCTCTCTCTTGGGGCAGCCTGTCCGAAAAATCGCGCGGGCTGCTCAACAAGATCACCACGCAGGCAAACGTATTCTTCCTGACCGCCGCGCCTGAGAGCGGGGCCAATCTTACGCTCAGCAGCTTGACGCTGGGTTCCGGCGCGCTGCGGAAAGGAACCGCCGCCCGCTACTTCGCGGAAGTTCGCAACCACGGGCCGCGCGCGGTGGAAAAAGTGGCGGTGACGCTGATGCAAAACGACCGGCCGGTGGACCGCCGGTTGGTGGACCGCATCGAGCCTCACCAGGCGGCCACGGTGCCGTTGTTCGCGCGCTTCGAGACTTCTGGCAACGTGAAGCTGGCAGCCGTGCTGGAACAGGACGAACTCGCCCTCGACAACACTCGCTACGCGGTGGCGCCGGTGCGCGAGCGGGTGCGCGTCTTGTGCGTGGATGGCGCACCCTCGAACCGGCCCGGGGAGAGCGCGACGCATTTTGTGAAGACGGCCCTCGCACCGGGGCGCAGCGCGGTCGCGCCATCGCTCGCTGTGGACACGGTGTCCTGGCTGCAATTCTCGGTCGCGCGGCTGGGGGACTACGACCTCGTCATCCTGGCCAACGTGCCGGACCTCCGGGCGGAGCAAGCCCAAGCTCTTCATGATTTCACGCGGCAGGGCGGTGGGCTGGTCGTGTTTCTCGGAGACAAAGTCAACGGGCCGCTGCTCAATGAACGGCTCCAAACGGGTTCCGCCTTCTTGCTGCCGGCGGAAGTGATGGAGAAAGTCACCGCGCCGAAGGAACTAGCCGAAGGCTGGCCCATTGAGGCGGCCTCCGCGACCCATCCGTTGAGCCGCATCCTGCGCGCTCTGCCACCGGCGTTGATGAGCGAGGTCCACCTGCGGCAGCATTTCAAAGTGACCCTCCTGCCCGGGGCACAGAGCATCCTGCAAGTCGGTGGGACCGCCGCGCCGCTGCTGCTGGAAAAGCGCGTGGGCCAGGGACGAGTGCTGTTGTTCACCAGCAGTGCGGATCGCACTTGGAACGATCTGCCGGCCCACCCGGCCTTTCCCATTCTGCTCCAGGAGATGGTCACTTACCTGACCGGCGGGGCCGATGACCAGTCGGTGGTGGTCGGCGGGAAACTGGTCCTGCCGTTGCCGGCCAAGGATGTGCAGGCCAGCGTGACGTTGCGCGATCCAGCCGGAGGCGAATTCCCGGTGCAGGTGATCGAGCGCCAGGGCCGGCGGGTTGCCGAATATGACCAGGCTGGCCTGCCGGGATTCTATGAGGTGCGCTCCGCCGAAAGCAACGCGACCGCGCTGGTGGCGGTCAATGTGGACGCTGCGGAAGGCGACGTGCGGGCGCTGCCGGCCGAGGACATGCAGACCGCGCTGTCCGGCTTGCGCGTGCGCTTGGTGAAGGAAGCCGAGGACCTTGCGCTGGTCATTCGCGAGAGCCGCATTGGCCACGAGTGGTGGAGGGTGTTGCTCGGAGCGGCCCTGGCCGTGCTGGTCCTGGAAGTTTTCCTGGCCTGGCACTTCTCGCGGCGGATGCGCGTGGTGGAACAATCTCCGCGCGGTCGCGGTGAGGAATCGTTCCATCCCCAGGAAAGTGGCGTTGAACCATGAACACCGCCCAGACGCCATGCTGAACCGACTCTTCCAACTTGATGCCAGCGGCCCAATGAGCGCCCTGCACTTGTTCCTGCGGCATCCCTGGCCGGCGCTGGGTGTGCTGGCCTTGCTGCTGGCGGCTATCGGGTACGCCGTTCTGTTGTATGGCCGCGAAACCTCCCTGTCGCGGAGCCGCCGGATCGTGCTCGGCGTTTTGCGCGCGCTCGTGCTGAGCGGAATTATTCTGCTGCTCTTCGAGCCGGTCCTCGGCTTTGAGACCGTGCTTAAACTCCCGCGCACTGTGCTGGTGCTGCTGGACACTTCCGAGAGCATGAACCTGGCGGACGCGCGCACGAGCGAGGCCGACGTCCGCGCCGCTGCTGCGGTGCTGGGCAAGCTTCCCTCGGCCAATCCGTCGTTGCCGCTGCCGGAAAGCGCCCGCACGGCGGTGGCCGCCGCTACGCGCCTGGACCTCGCCAAAGCCATCCTGGACCAGCCGGGGACAAATGTTTTTGCGCAACTGGCGGAGCGCAGCACCCTCCGCTACTTCGGCTTTGGGGAGCGTCTGGACCCGGCGTCCGGACAAGGCGAAGCGCTGCCCGATTCGCTGCGGCAGGCCAAAGCCACCGCCAAATCCACCCGTCTCGGCTCCGCCATCGAGGAAGCCATCGCCCGCTATAGCGGCCAGTCCATCGCGGGCGTGGTCCTGCTGACCGACGGAGCTTCCAATGAAGGCTTGGAACCGCTGGCCGTCGCGCGCAGTTTGCAGGATCGGAACATCCCCATTTTCCCCGTGGGCATTGGTTTGCCGGCACCCAACGACGTGCGGCTGGAGCGTTTGATCGTGCAGGACACGGTCTTCCACCTGGACCATGTGCCGGTGCGGGTGCAGATCGGTTCGAGCGGTTTTGTCAATCGTACCGTCAATCTCACCGCCACCCTCGATGGGCGAAAGGTGGCCGCCAAGGTGGTGCGCCTGACGGGGCGACCGCAGTTCGAGGAACTCAGCTTTGTGCCGGAGAAGGAAAACGGCGCGGCCAATCTGGAAGTGGCGATCACGCCCCTGCCGGAGGAAGCCACTGGGGCCAACAACCGGCTGGCGAAAAGCCTGCGCGTCATCGGCGAGAAAATCAAAGTGCTCTACGTGGAAGGCAAGCCGCGCTGGGAATTCCGCTACCTGCGGCGCGTCCTGCTGCGCGATCCCCGGCTCGAGGTCAAGTTCCTCCTGACCGAAGGCGACCGCGACCTCGCCGCCAGCTCGGACGAATACCTCGACGATTTTCCCGAAGAAGCCTCGCGCGCCTTTCTTTACGACCTGGTCATCCTGGGCGACGTGCCCGCCTCCTATTTCTCCTTGGCCCAACTGACGCGGATCGAACAACTGGTGCGCGAGCACGGCGGTTCGTTCCTGATGATCGCCGGGCGCAGCCACGCCCCCGGGAGTTACGCGGGCACGCCCATCGAGTCGCTCCTGCCGGTGAAATTGCGCGGTAACGGCTACCGCGACGTGGACGACGAGACTTATCCGGTCGTGACGCCTGCCGGCGAGGACAACCCGATCACTCTCCTGGATAGCCCGAAAGAGGAGAGCCAGCGGCTGTGGTCGGTTGTCCACCCGCTCTACAAGCTGCCGCAGCTTGACGGAGCCAAGCCCGCCGCGACGGTGCTGGCGGAGATTTCCCGCCCCGGCGGCGGCCGGGAGGCTTATCCGCTTATCGCGTGGCAGCGCTATGGCAGCGGCAAATCGTTGTTCGTGGGCACCGATGAGCTTTGGCGGCTGCGCTTCAAGCAAGGGGACAAATACCATGCGCGCATGTGGGGCCAGGCCATCCAGTTCCTGACGCTGTCGCGCCTGCTGGGAGAGAACAAACGGATTCGCCTGGAGACCGAGCGGCGCGATTACCGCACCGGAGAGCGGATTCAAATCAGCGCCAACGTCCTCAACGAAGCGTTCGAGCCGGTCAAAGCGCCCGCCTATCAGGTGCAAATCCAGCGCGTGAAACCCGACCGCCAGCAAACGCCCATGCGGTTGGAGCCGGTGCCGGAGATGCCGGGCCTCTTCCAAGGCGCCTACGCCCCCGACCAGCCCGGTGATTACAAGCTCGTGGTCGTGGAAGCGGATCGCGCGCTCGCCAATGAAGTGGAATTCCACGTCGAGGCCGCCCCGCTGGAACAGCTTGAACCCGCGTTGCAGGAAGACTTGCTCAAGAAAATGGCCGAGCTGTCCGGCGGTCGTTACTTCAATCTCAGCGACGTGTCTTCGCTGCCGCAAAAAGTCGCCGGCGAAGAACGTACCACGGTCGTGCGGCGGGAGAAGGATCTGTGGGACCTGCCCGTCATCCTGGTCGGCCTCATGGGCCTGTTGGGGATGGAATGGTTGCTGCGCAGGAAATACGATTTGATCTGAGATGAAACAAGCCAACCATTTCATCATGCTCGAATCGCTCCCTCACGGTCGCGGCTCTGTTGCTAGCCACGCCTTGGCCGCGAAACAGAGCCGCGACCGTAAGGGAGCGCCCAGCCGACTTGGAAGTCGGCGATACAGCAGGTTTGGAAACCTGCGCTACAACCGGGGAGCAATCCACCATGCGTGATCAAGCAACAGTTTCCCGCACGGCAACCGACGCTCCCCCCAGCGTCGAGGCCAAGCTGCGGCGCGCCTGGCGCAAGGAATGTCGCTTCATTCATCTCCGTGGTTGGGGCAACCTGGCGCTCTGGATCACGGCGCTGGCCGGAGTGGATTTCCTGGTGGACTGGCTGTTCCTGCTGCCGGGCTACGCGCGGCTGATTTTGGCGGTGGCCAACCTGGCCATCCTGGGCTGGGTTGCTTATGACAAGTGGCTCCGCCATTGGCGGCGCTACGACCCGGTGCGCGTCGCCTTGCAGGTCGAGCGCCGTCATCCGGAACTCAAAAGCCTTCTGATCTCCTATGTGCAGATCAGCGACCAACCCCGAGCGGGAGAGGTCATTTCCCCGATGCTCATCCAGGCCCTTCGGCGCGAGGCCATCCGCTGCACCGACCCCATGGATTTCCGCGAGATCGTCAATTACCGCGAGCTGCGGCGCGTCCTGGGGTTTGCGGCGGCGGTGGTTCTCCTGTGCGCGGCGGCGAGCATCAATTGGTCTGCCTACGTGGATGTCTTTCTCAATCGCATGACGCGGCCCGCTTCCGGACTGGCCTACCCGACCCGGACGCGGATCGTGAAGATCACCGGCAACCAGGTGGTGCGCCAGGGGGCGCCAGTCACCATCGAGGCCGTCTGCGCCAACCGGATTCCGGCTCAGGGCCGCCTGATGGTGAAGCCGGCCCAAGGCCCGTGGGAACAACTGCCCCTGCGCAAGACCGGCGCGGATCGCTTCGAATACCAGTTTGCGGAACTGTTCCAGGGCTTTTCCTATCAGGTCCGGCTGGGCGATGCCGTCTCGGAAACATTCCATCTGCAAGTGGTGCCCGCGCCCCGGCTCATTCGCAACCGCGTGCGCATCGAGTATCCGGCCTATACCGGCCTGGCCGCCAGGGAACTGGACAGCCTGAACCTGGAAGTGCCCGAAGGCTCCACGCTGAATTGGAAATTGCAATGCGACCAGCGGTTGGCCGCGGCGGCGTTGGTCGTCGAGGGCGGCGCGCGTGTGCCGCTGCAATTGGACGCCAGCGGGCGCGAATGCAGCCTCAGTCTCCCGGCCACCAATTCGTTCGTCTATCGCTTCCAGTGGACCGAGCGCGAGCATGGCTACGTCTATGACGGCGGGGTGAACTTCTTCGTCAACACCATCCCGGATGCCGCGCCGGAAGTGGAATTGACGCAGCCCACCGAGAATGAAAAAGCCACGGTGCGCAAGAAACTCGCCCTGGCGTTCCGGGCCAACGATGACTATCAGGTGGCGAACGCGTGGGTTGTCTATTCGCTCAACCAATCCCCGGAAGTGAAGCTTCCTTTGGGCGCGTTCACGAAGGCCACGGTCGAGACCAACGTGGTCTGGGACCTCAAGCAGGCGATGCCGGCGCTGAAGGAAAAGGACGTGGTCTCCTTTGCGATTGAAGTTGCGGACAACCGCGCGGGAAAATCCGGCCCGAATCTTACCCGCACCCGCACCCTGCAACTCGCCATCGTGAGCGCGGATGAATACCTGAGTTACATTCTCGAAAAACAGGCGAAGCTGGTGAAAGAAATCGAGTCCATGCAGAAGGAAGAGCAGACCGCTTCACGGGAGGTCAAGGGATTGCAGGAAACTCCCATCGAGCCGCCGCCCGCGGCCAACTCCACCAACTCCACTCCGGGGACGCCCGGAAGAAATGAGGGGAACAAATGAAAACGAGCCAGACAAGTAAAACGCTGACGCCGTCCGCGAGCCGTAGCGCAGATTTCCAATCTGCTGTCTCGCCGATTTCCCAATCGGCAAGGCGCGCGAGCTTGCCAGGCGCGCGGGTTTGGAAACCTGCGCTACGAGCCGTGCTGCTCACGGTGCTGCTCATCGCGCCGTGCGCATTGCCCGGCGCGGAAGAAACCCAGATGACTTTACCGGAGGCCGCCGACCGGCTCTTCACCGAGGCCGAACGCCAGCACTTGGTGGATCAGCGGATGGACGCGGTAGTGGAGCGCTTCCGCAGTATCATCATGGATTTGGTTTCAAACGAACTCCTGAACCAGGCCAAGGGCGCGGAGCTGCAGCAGGCGGTTCAGGTGCTCCAACTTTTGGGATCGAAGCATGTCCCCAATGCGGCCCGCTACCTCGAAGACGCGCGCCGGGAATTGCTGGCCCTGCGGCCCAATCTCAAGGCCGCCGACGGGGAGATCGCCATCATCCTGCGCGAGCTGGACCGGCTGCTGAAACAGATCGGCCCGCAACAGTCGCTCGATGACCTGCTGGGCGAACTGCGGCGCATCATCAAGGAGGAGAAAGCCGTCCTGGAGTTCACGAAGAAGTGGGGCGCCCAGATTTACCAGTCGCCCGCCGCCGCGGAGCGCGAGCGCCGACCGCTGGCGGAGAGCCAGGGACAGATTGCCGACCGCACGGGCCGCTTCCAGGAGCACCTGCGCGAGAGCGCCACCAACGAAACCGACACCGTGCGCAAGACGGCCCTGGAGAAGGCCGTTCAGGCCGTCCGGCAAAAGCCGATCGCGCCGTTGCTCTCGGGCGCGGCCACGGAAATCACCCAGAAACGCCCCGTGCCCGCGGTCGCCAAACAGACCGAAGCCCTCCTGGCGCTCGCAGCGCTGGAATTGCTGC
>JBBRBM010000153.1:0-14609 GCA_038205745.1 Verrucomicrobiota bacterium
GAAGGTTAGCCCGAGCGCAGAACCAACCGTTCTTACTAACCTCAACGCCGCGCCAAAAAACCGTCGTGCCGGCCCAACACGCCCTCTACTGCCGTTTTAAGGTTCAATGGGCGGGATTTCATGTCGAACAGAGAATCGACCGTGGATTGCAGTTAAGCGCCGGGCGGTGAGTGCGGCGTGAACGGCGGGTGGATGGCCTGTTCATGCGGTGACGATAATCGTTCCTCGTCCGGTTTGGCAAAAGTAAACACCGCATCGGTGTGGGGCTGCCCGGAGTTGCCGACATTCCATCCTTCGTTCGGGTTCAGTCGTCGCCGTTATTTCACCTTCAGAGTCATCAGAGGCAGTTGTTCCAGGAATTTCTTGAGGCAGTCCGGGCAGGCTCCGTGGCTGAAGACGGCTTCGGTGTGAGTTTCGACGTAGGTTTCGAGCTGCTTCCAATAACCCTGATCGTCGCGAATTTTTTTGCACCAGGCGCAGAGGGGGAGCAGCCCGCTCAGGGTGTGAATCTCAGCCTTGAGCGCGGTGGTCTGGCGTAGGGCGGCCACGGCGTCTGCTGACGTGCCGAGGAGCATGGACAGAAGATTGAAGGAGATTTCCTGGCTCGGGGTGCGATCCTCCGGCTTTGCGCAAAACCTCACCCGTGCTGGTAAACATCGATCCGGAAGATGTCTGTGCACGGGGCGTTTTTCATTCGATGGGCGTTGCCCGCCAGATGATCTTCTTTTGGAGTGCAGAGTTCGAGCCCGAAGCTGAAGTCTTCCGGGTTGACGAGGTAGAAGGCCTGTCGGGCGAACAAATGGAGGCCGGCAATATAGTGGTCGGTGACTTTCAGGATTCCGGTGGCACTGTCCTGTTCGTGCATATCCCTGCGGAAATGCTCCAAGGCGGTGAAGAGTCCGGACAATTCCTGTCCCAATCCCAAGGTGTGCATTTTCCCCAGCCCGGAGCGGAGGAAATCGGGATAAATGGAATCAAAGGTGGCAGGCATGAATCAATTACGCTTCGATCTAAGGAACACCTCCTGCACCGCCTCGATTTGTTCATCAATGGCGTTGATGGTCGACTCCAGAACGTTTAACTCCAGATTTAAAAGCTGCCAGCCACGAGCCTGGAGCGGTGGGACGTGATGCTCGCCGGAGCTTCCAAGTTCCATCGCGTTCACCAGACAATCGGAAAGATGAACGATGGCGGCCTCCATCTTGTAGGCATCCGCACTCTGCGGATGATGATGGTTGGCCACAGCCTGAACCAGATTGGGCGGATAAGCCCAACTTCGCAGCAAGGCTTCGCCGATTTGAGCGTGGTCGAATCCCATCACCTCCGTTTCGGCGTCGCGCAGGAGCATTCGATTTTGCTGGGCGCGTTCCATGATGACCTCGGCCAGTTGCGGTGCCTGCGAAAACAAAACCAGACGACCGGCGTCGTGAAGCAGTCCGGCAACAAAAAACTTTTCCGGCTTTGGCATGCGTTTCTCGATGGCCAGAATTCGCGCGCCGATGCCACACGCCAGGCTGTGCCTCCAAAAAGACTCCATGTTCACGAAGTCAGGATTCACGCCGGAAAATGTGTCCATCACATTGGATGCCGATATCAGATCCTGGACTTGCTGAATGCCGATCAGGCCGACGGCTTCCGAAACCGTTTCCAGCCGGGAGGGAAATCCATAGAAAGCACTATTGCCAAGACGCAGCAGACGCGCGGTCAGGTCCGGATCTTTTTCAATCACTGCCCCCACATGAATCAAGCTGCTTTGGGGATCGGCAAGCACCTCTTCCACCTCTTGGAGAATGGGGCCATAAGATCCCAGCGCACGGGGAACGTCTGCGATCAGTTTCTGGATCGAGGGAGGCATGGCCGCGCCACAGTCCACGGTCACGCCGGTGTGCATTGCCGTGCCTTTCTTAAGAGGATGAGTCGGAAGATCTCGCTCTGAACCGAATCTGTTTGATCCAGATGCCAGAAGCGCAGCTTCGTCTGCTCGGTGAGCTCGGCCGCTCGCTCCGGTCCGAGGGCGCTGAGTGGATCCACCATGCTCTCGGTTTCGCGGCTGTTCTCCACGAGGATCTCCGTCACCCCCCAAGCCTCCAGAATGTTGATTTGCTTTTCGCTGAGAGTCGCGCCCGAGGGAATCAGAAGCATGTTGTCCATGTTCTTCACATCCGCAGCGACGACCATCCCCTCTTTGAGGGCTTCAATTTTTATTCTGGGCATTTTCGGACAAAGCCTTTTGCTCCTTTTCGGCACTCTCTGACGTCGCTTAACCTTTCAATCTGAATTTCCGTCGATTGGATGCGATCGAAAGGCGGAAAAGCCGAGTAATCGTGCGAGATTCGGCAAGTTACGAATAGGATTGCAGACGGTCTTCAATTTCGCGCAGTCACAAAGCTTTGCCTTTGCGCGCTTTGATGAACTGCTCGACGTATTTGCCCAGCATGTCGGCTTCGAGATTTACCGCATCGCCGATCTTTCGCTCGCGCAACGCAGTCACGTCATACGTGTGTGGAATGATCCAGATGCGAAAGCCCTTCTTCGTCACACCCGCGACGGTGAGGCTGATGCCGTCCACCGCGATGGAGCCTTTGAACACGACATACCGTCGCACGTCAGCAGGCGCGGCGATGTCGAGCACGTGATCCGCACCCACGCGTTCCCATCGCGTGATCGTGCCGACACCATCAATGTGACCCGTGACGAAATGCCCGCCGAGGCGACCGTTGGCGGCGAGGGATCGTTCGAGATTGACGAGTGACCCTTCGCCTGCGGCGTTAAGGTTCGTCCGATTCCATGTCTCCTCCAGGAGATCGAATTCCAAAACGCTGCCTCTTTTGCGCACGACGGTGAGGCAGCAACCATTCACGGCGATGCTGTCGCCGATGCCAGTGCCGCGCGCGCAAAGTTTCGCCGCGACAGAAAGGTGAATGGCTTTGGCGTCTTTGGTGATGCGCCGGATTTTCCCGGTCTCTTCCACGATTCCTGTGAACACGAGCGCAGTTGAATGTTGCCGCCGCGTCGTTTCAAGTGGATTCACGCGGAACGACGCGTGCCTGCATCAACAAATCTTGTCCCAGCCATCGCCACTCCACGCCGGTGAGCCTGATGGCTTCGTCGAGTCTGGCAATCCCGTCGCCGGCCACGGCCTTCCGTGCGTCACGTCCGCCGATGATTTTTGGCGCGTAAAAGAACGCGACGCGATGAGCGAAGCCGCCGAATAGAAATGACGCATTCACTTTGCCGCCGCCCTCCACCAACAGGCTCGTCGCGTTCTCAGCGCCCAGTCGCGCAAGCAGCCATTGCAGGTCGATCTTTCCTTTACGAGTCGGTGCCACCCAAACCGTGACGCGTTCGCGCAATGCGTTCGCCCGTTTCATCGCCGCGGCTTTCGTGATCACGATCGTGGTGTGCGGCGCGAACTCGTCTGAAACCACCTTCGCCTTCAACGGCGTGCGCGCCTCTGAATCGAGAACGATCCGCCGTAGAACTTTTCCGCATTCCGCATTCCGCATTCCGCATTTCCTCACGGTGAGACTCGGATCATCCGCCAGCACGGTGTTGATGCCGACGAGGATGGCATCGCTGCCTTGACGCAAGCGCATCGCGCACTCACGTGAGTGTTCGCTCGTGATCCACTTCGACTCGCCTGTGCGCGTGGCAATTTTTCCGTCGAGCGACATCGCCGCTTTCACCGTCACGAATGGCGTGCCGTGGACGATCCAGTGATTGAACGCTTGATTCAGGTTTGTCGCTGCTTCCGCAAGCACGTCGGTCACCACATCGATTTCGGCGCTCCGGAGAATTCGTAAACCTCGTCCGGCATGGCTCGGATTCGGATCTGTGGCGGCAATCACCGCTCGCTTAATTCCGGCGGCGACGATCGCGTCGGTGCAAGGCGGTGTTCTTCCGTGGGTGCAGCAAGGTTCGAGCGTGACGTAGATCGTCGCGCCTTTCGCTGAATGGCCGCGGCGCTCGGCGTCTCGGAGCGCTTCGATTTCTGCGTGAGGTTCACCGGCGCGTTTGTGAAAACCGCGGCCGATGATTTCGCCGCGCCTGACGATCACCGCGCCGACGAGCGGATTGGGAGAAGTCTGCCCGTAAGCTCGCGCAGCCAGGCGCAGCGCGGTCCGCATGAACTCTTCATGCTTCACATCAGAATTGGTGTTGCGCGCCGAACTCGACTGAGCCGGAAATGCGCGGGCTGGAATTGTTCACGCCGTTCTGAGTGGTCCCGCAACCGCAAAGCGCGACGAGAGCGAGAAGTAACGAGGCGAAAGCGAGGCGTTTCACGCGCTCATTCCTTGATCGAGAACAACGCGTCGGCAAACTGTTTCGCGTTGAACGGTTGGAGGTCGTCCGCCTGCTCGCCGACCCCGATGAATTTGATCGGGATGCCGAGTTCCTTCTGAATCGCCACCACCATTCCACCTTTGCTCGTGCCGTCGAGCTTTGTGACCACGAGACCGCTGAGCTTCACCGCTTTGTTGAATTCGCGCGCTTGATTCAGCGCGTTCATGCCGGTGGTGGCATCGAGCACGAGCAGGGTTTCATGCGGCGCGCCGGGAAGTTTCTTATCCATGACGCGATGAACTTTCTGCAACTCCTGCATCAGGTTGTGCTTCGTGTGCATGCGGCCAGCGGTATCGACGAAGAGATAGTCTGCATTGCGGGATTGCGCGGCGGCGATCGCATCGTGTGCGACCGAAGCCGGGTCAGCGTTGTATGTGCTCGCGATGACGGGGACTTTCAGCCGCTCGCCCCAAATCTTGATCTGCTCCACGGCGGCGGCGCGAAATGTGTCGCAAGCAGCCAGCACCGCTGTCTGGCCGCGTTGCTGAACCAGGTGCGCCAGCTTCGCGCTCGTGGTCGTCTTCCCGGTGCCGTTCACGCCGACAATGGAGATCACCGTCGGACCACTCGGCTGCTTCTTGAGTTCCGCGTCATTCGCGGAAAGACTCTTTTCAACTTCGCGCGAAGCAACCTCGAGAAAATCCAAACCGGACCGCCCTTGCGATTCGAAGGCGCGTTTGGCCGCGTCGAGAATCTGCTGCGTCATTGCCACGCCGAGATCTGCACCGAGCAGCGCGGCTTCGAGTTCGTCAAGCGACTCGGCCGTGAGCTGCGGCGAGCGCGTGACGATGCGTTTGATTTCCGACGTGAGCTTGTCGTGCGTCTTCGCCAGCCCGTCTTTGATTTTTTTGAAGAACCCGAGCATCAGAAAAGTTTGGAGATGATCACTGAGATTGTTTGGCGCGCGCGGCGTTGCGCTCCGCGCGTTTCTTGAGTTCTTCCACACGCCAATAAGGAAGTTTGACGCCGCCGATGAGAGGCTTGCCCTTGCTCAAGCCGTGGCAATCCGAGCCGCCGGTCACGAGCAAATTCTCCTGCTCGGCGATTCTTAGATAGTGCTCCGACTCAGCCCACGCGTGCTTCGTGTGGTAACACTCGAGTCCATCGAGTCCGCAGTCCGCGAGCGCAGGAATCAGATCATCGCATCGATTCAAGCCGGGATGCGCCATCACCGCGACGCCTCCCGCCTGATGGATCAATTCGACGGCTTGAACGGCGGACATCTTGAACTTCGGCACCCAGGCGGGCTTTCCCTTTTTCAGAAAGCGATCGAACGCCTCGTCGAGGTTGTGACAGAACCCGCCCTTCACCAGCGCGCGCGCGACGTGCGGACGCCCGGGCGCGCGGCAGTTCGCGATGGCGAAGACAGACTCCTCGCTCAACGGCACGTTGAGTTGGTTGATCTTCGCCACCATTTCGCGAATGCGGTCCTGTCGCACTTCCTGGAAGCGCGCGAGCTCGACGAGTAATTTCTCGTTCGCGGTATCGACGTAGTACGAGAGCATGTGCAACTCGTGACCATCGAGTTCCGCGGTCAATTCAGCGGCGGGAATGAACTCGATGCCATTCGCCTCGCACGCCGCCGCCATGCGCGCGCAACCTTCCACTGTGTCGTGATCGCTGAGCGCCAAAGTACGAAAGCCGAGACGCCGGCCATGCTCCGTCAACTCCTCCGGCGTGTAAGTGCCGTCGGAGAAATTTGTGTGGAGGTGGAGATCAGCGAACATCGGGGTAACCAATAAGGCGGCAACTTGGCGAACTAATGCACCCCTCGCGCGGGCCGAAGCAAATCGCCTTTCACCTTGTCGAGGATTCCATTCACGAACTTGCCGCTATCGACCGTGGAGAATTTTTTTGCGATGTCCACCGCTTCGTTGATGCTCACGATGGGCGGGATGTCATCGCGATTGAGCATTTCGTAAATTGCGAGCCTCATCACGTTTCGGTCCACGGTCGCGATGCGATGCAGATCCCAGTTCTTCGCATGCTTCTTGATGATTTCGTCACAAGCGTCGCGATTTTGAATCGTGCCGCGGATCAGTGGATCGGCGAAGACGCGCAATGCCGCTTCATCAGCGGTCGGCGGCGGCAACTCGAAGCGTTCGCCCCACGTCGCCTTCGATTCATCGACATGCGCGGCCACGCGTTGTGCATACCAAAACTGTTCCAGCGCCGCATCGAGGTTCTCCGGCGGATTCAAATCGTGCTGAAAGAGAAATTGGACGGCGCGTTCGCGCGCCTCTCGTCTCATTCCCATGACCGCAAAGATGGCGCAGAACGGCGAAGTGGAAAGGAAAAACAATGTCAGCGCGCGCGACTCCGTAACCAGCCGGATGTTCAACAGCAGCGCAATCGCCCTTTAGAACGGATTGCCGAAGAACGCTTCGTCGAATTGGAATACGTCGCGAATCTCCCAACGCCTCTTCCCGCCCGCGTCGATGACGCGTTCTTCCAAAGTGAGCGTGACGAACCACCAGCCTGGATCAGGTTTTGAAAGATGCATCGTGCGACGAACGTTGGCGCGGCGTTGGCCGGCTTGCAGCGGCGCAACAATGCGGATTCCCATTACGTGAATATCACCGTTCCGGTGGCCAAAGTAGTCCTCGGTCGCCCACATGCGAAATCGCAGAAGACCCGTTTTGTTGGATTCGTAGTTGACGAGGTAGTCGGTCTCCACCCGCAAACGCGAACCGACCCGGTAGTCGGCATCTCCGCGGATGAGGACTTGCGCACTGGCACCACCGAGGCTGGCAACGAGAACCGACAGAAGCAGGGGCAAACGAAACCGTTTCATAGTGCCCTGAGAATAGAACAAATTCGCGCTGGGACAAGGATGAGCTCGCTGCGCGGTTTCAGGTGCTCGTGGGTGCCAGTCGCAGCGCGGTGTCGAGCGGCGTGACTTCGGCCAACTGCTTGCCCGCCGGCGTGCCACCCAATTCCAGCAGTCGGTCGCCGCTCGGACGAACCATGCGCTCGTAGCTGCCCACCGCGTCATTGAACGGCCAGTTTGCGCGGTTGTTGTCGGCGCGATGGCATTGCGGCGTACCAGTGGTTCTTCGAGCGGACGGTTACCGTTTTTTCTTCTTCAGCCGGGAAGGTTTGGAGCCGCGCCATATTCACGTGGAGCAGGCGGAACGTTACGCGAAGTTCTGGCTCGAACCGATTGAACTCGTCGAGTCGCGCGGGTTCCGCAGTCAGGAATTGCGGAAGCTGCACAATCTGATTGAGCAGCACAGGGAACAGTTTATCGTGGCGTGGGATGAGCACCATAACCAGTAAGCCGGTGGCCGACGCAGTGGATGCTGAATTCAACGCGAGTGAAATGATCGTTACGCTTGCGGATGGCCGCCGCGTGTCCGCACCGCTCGAATGGTTTCCGCGCTTGCTCCGCGCTAAGCCCGCGCAACGTGCCAAGTGGCGCCTCATCGTCCGCGGTGTCGGCATCCACTGGGAAGAGGTGGATGAAGATGTTTCGGTGAAGAGCCTGCTCGCGAGTTGAACAAGTGACGGGAACCCCATTGCGATCCCAAATGCTGTCCGTTGTTGGCCCCAACCATTCAACGGCGTTGACCTCCGACCACGCCCGGGTAACTATCAAGGTGTCATGGCCGCTGACCTCACAAAACTGAAAAATCTTATTCTTCAGATCGGAGTCAATCCGCACGTGCAGGATCTCGGCGAGACGAAGCTGTGGAAGCTCATCTACTTCATCGACGCCGTGGCTTTACGCGAACTCGGACGAACGCTCACCGGCTCGGAGTTCATCAAGTATGAGCACGGCCCGGTGCCAAGCCGCGGTGAGAAATGTCTGAAGCAACTTTGCCGTGACGGCGCGGTAGAGGTTTCGCAGGAACAGTTTCCGGGCTATCGCATGAACCGGGTAGTCGTGGAAACGGAACCGAAGTCGGACGGGTTTTCGGAAGTCGAACTGAAATTGATCGGCCGCGTTTGCCGCGAATACGGAAACAAGACCGCGAAGTTTCTCTCGGAATTGAGCCATCGCGAACCGGCCTGGCATTACGCCACGCATCTCGAAAAACTTTCGCCGGAATTGATCCTCTACGGGTGCGAAGAAGATCCCACCGAGCTTTGATCTCCCGTGGACGCTCGCTTCCACTGCTCTCACTCGGCGCGCCGCAGCGCGAAAAAGGCGAAGCATCATCTCCTCGCCTGTTGCGAAACGGTTTGCCGCGTCCTCGCGCTCAATCCCGATTATGGCGTTGTGATTCCGGGGCAAGGCGGCCTGCGCAAAATGCGGCTTATGGTTCCAGGCCTGAATGCGGGCAAGAGCGGCGGCTACCGTTTGATCTATCGGGCGACGATCATCGACGAGGTGTGGCACCTCGTTCTCTTGAAAGCTTACTTCAAAGGAGACACCGCCGATCTGTCGCGCGATGAGTATCGCGTTCTGGAACGAGATGCCGAACAGATTCTCTCCTCGCCACTCGATTACACCTGGGAAGATTTTTGAGGCACAGTTGCCAAAGCCCTGCCGGCATGATGAGATGCGCGGACATGAACCCGCGAAGGAAAAAGCTCATCGTTATCCTTCCCCTCAAGATACCTATTGTGTCCACTACCTCTCAATGTGGGGAACGAATGCGAAACCAGCGGTGCCCCTGATTCCCGATCTCCTGCAGAGCACCGATTGGGACAAAAGACTGGCGGTTACAAATTCTTTGCCGCGGATTGATCTCGAAGCTGCGAAGCGCGCCCATTTGGTTCGCGAATAATCTTCAATCATTCGTCGGCGCGAGGCGCAAGGAAGTTTCAAGCGGTCTGATCTCCGCGAGTTCGCGCGCCGCGGTGGTGCCGCCCAGTTCCAGCAAGCGTGCGCCACTCGGCTGTACCATGCGCTCGTAGCTGCCCACCGCATCGTTGAACGCTGAGTTCGCGCGTTCGAGTCCGGCGCGAATTTTCTCGAAGTGCTCGGTGAATTTCACCACGCGTTGAAAAAGTTCCTGCGCAGCATCGGCAATCGCCCGTGCATTTTCCGTCTGCGCGTGCTGTTGCCAGCTCAGGCTCACGGATCGAAGGATTGCGATGAGAGAGCAGGGCGTCGCGATGAGGATGCGACGGTTCTGCGCCCACACCATCAACTCCTGATCACCTTCGAGCGCGGCACTGAAGAGCGATTCCGCCGGCAGAAACAACACCACATAATCCAGCGCGTTCGAGAACTGGCTCGGGTAATCGCGTTCGGCGAGTGCTTTGATCGTCGCCTTTAATTTCGCGGCGTGCTGTGCGAGTGCTTCGGCGCGCTTGGTCGTGTCCACCGCATCGGCAGCGGCGAGAAAATCGAGGTCTGGAACTTTGGAATCGACGATGATCACGCGGTCGCCGGGAAGATGCACCACGAGATCGGGCTTGCCGTCGCCGGCTTGTGTTTGTTCGGAGAAGTCGCAGTGCTTGCTCATGCCCGCCGACTCGACGACGCGGCGCAACGTCTCTTCACCCCACCGTCCGCGCGCTTGATTTGAGCTCAATACCTTGCGCAGTTGAAACGTTTCGGACGAAAGCGTCTGGCTTTGCAGTGCCAATGATTCGAGTTGCTTCTTCACCTCGCCGAGCGTTGTGGATTGAGTGGTCTCCGCCTGTTGTAAACGCTTCTGATACGTCTCGAGATGCAGCTTCAGCGGCTCCACCAGCGTGGCGATCGCCTGATGACGTTCCTTCAAATCGCCCTTCGCTGACTCTTGGAATTTCGCGAGTGTCTCGTTTGCGAGTCGAAGAAACTCCGGCTGAGTTTTCTGCAACGCCTCGGCGCTCAACGCACGAAACGCTTCGCGCAAGTCTGTGAGCGCTTTTGCTTGCGACTCCCTGGCTTCGATCAGCGCTTTGTCGTGAAGCTGACGTTGTGTTTCGAGGATGTGCTTTGCCGCGTCGCGTTCCGCTTCGGCGGACGCGGTCCTGGTTTTGGAATCGGTGAGTTGCTGCCGCGTAGTGGATAAATCCGCATTGGCTTGCTCCTCGCGCTTGCGCAATTCATCGACCATGGGTTGGAGGTCGGTCTGTGCCACGGTGACCTTGCGGGCGGCAAAGAGCCATCCGATCACAGCGCCAAGAACAACCCCGATTCCCAAACCAAGCAAAAGGTTCAGCATGTTCTGAGGATGTCGCGCGCGAGGCGAACTGCCAAGCTTCGTGAGGAGTCTCGCTAATATCACGAAGCGAAACGAAGGAGTGGGCTTCGTTTCTTCGTCGCCTGCGCGAGACTCAATAGTGAGCGATGACTTCGATTTCCACGCTCGCGCCACGCGGCAGCGCGGCGACTTGAATCGTGGAACGTGCCGGCTGGCTCGTCGTGAAGAAGCCCGCGTAAACTTCATTCATCGCTGCGAAGTCGCCGAGGTTCGTTAGAAAAACCGTCGTCTTCACCACGTTTTCAAAGGCGAGCTTCTGGTCGGTGAGAATGGACTTAACGTTTTCGAGCACCTGCTCGGTTTGTGCGCGCACATCGCCGGTCACGAGCGAGCCGTCGGCTTTCAGCGGAATCTGTCCGGAGCAAAACAGAAGATCTCCGGCGCGCACCGCGTGGTTGTAAGGGCCAACTGGGGCAGGGGAGCCTGCGGGTTTAATGATGGTTTTGGTCATGCGAATTCCTGGGAGATTTTCGTCACTGCTTCTCTTCGAACCACGTCATCTGGATGTTTTCCAGGATCTTCTCATTCGATCCGTCTGGCTTGTCGCCGAAGTCGTCGAGTTCGGTCACCATCTTGTGCAGCTTGGGAAAGCTGAGTTTCAGCGGGTCTTGATCGGGAAATTTGTCGGCGAGTGCCCAGGCGATCTCTTCGTGATCCTTCCACGTCAGTTTCATGGACGAATCGTTAGCTGTGCGTCGAGACGCGGTCAAGGAATGCGCCGAATCAACGCGAGGCGGCGCCGGTCCACGCTCCGGGGAACATCAGTCCCGCGACGATGCCCACCACCGTGGCGTCCACCACGATCGCGAGCGGCGTCAGCGCAATCTTCGTCGGGACGCCGCTGTTTTCCTGGTACGTGGGCAAAGGCATCGGACCGATGACCTGATCCGTTTCGTGAATCGTAAACACTGCGTTGGTTTCAGTGACGAACGGCGGAACGGGCTGGCGCGGATTTTTCGGAAGTGTGACAAGGTTTGTCGGAATCGTCTGAACGTAAGCTGGCTTGCGACCGCGTTCCGTTACGTCGCCGTTTGCGCGAACCAAAAAAGCGCGGCGCTCGATCGTGCCTTTCTTGTCACTCAACTCGTCGTAGCACGTGACGTAATCGTTGCGCTCACGATCATGGAACACCACGAGTTTGGGATCGGGCGATGGATAGCGGTAAGAAGTGAAGCCGTCCGTCTCCCAAAGCCGATACGTGCAGCCGGAGAGCAATGTCGCCAACACGAATCCGACAACCAGTTGCATGAATGCCTTCACGCCTCGGTTGTGCAGTCGACTCAGTTCATTGTCGAGGCGCTCGGCATCGGAAAAATTTTGCTCTCCATCGTCAATGTTTGCATCTGGCGTTCAGTCGCGAGCGATGGCACGTTGCGCCCCGTGGAAAAACTCCAGGAATTGCGCGCGCTTATCCGATCGTTCGGATCGTGTCTCGTCGCCTACTCGGGCGGCGTGGACTCGGTATTTCTGGCGCGTGTAGCTCGCGATGTTCTCGGCGACAAGGCGCTGGCGGTGATCGCCGACTCGCCAAGTCTCCCGCGTCGCGAGTTGAACGAAGCGCTTGAGATCGCAGCGCAATTTGAGATTCCAGTTCGTGTGGTGAAGACCGCTGAGTTCGATAACGACGCTTATCTCTCCAACCCGACGAACCGTTGCTACTTCTGCAAACACGAACTCTTCACCGAATTGGAACCCATCGCACTCGCAGAGAAGTTCGCGGTCATCGCCTACGGCGAAAATGCGAGCGACATCGGCGATCACAGACCGGGCGCTCAAGCCGCGAAGGAATTTCAAGTTCGTGCGCCGTTGAAGGAAGTCGGTCTCACGAAGTCAGAGATTCGCGAACTCTCGGCGCAACTCGGATTGCCGACGGCTGATAAACCGCAGATGGCCTGCCTCAGCTCGCGCATTCCCTACGGCGAACGCGTGACAACTGAAAAGCTGCGCATGATCGAAACCGCTGAGAACGTGCTCCGCGACCTTGGCTTTTACGACGTTCGCGTGCGTCACCACGAACTTCGCAGCGCCATCGACAATGCCGTGCAACATCTCGCGCGGATTGAACTCGGGACTGTGGAAATTCCGCGACTGCTCGAAGACGGCGCGTTCCTGCGCGTCGCTGATGAAATCAAGAAAGCCGGCTACGCGCACGTCACGCTCGACCTCGCCGGATATCGGCGCGGCAGTATGAATACGTCCGCGCCGATCGCGTTCGTGGCGAGACATTAGTCCGGCTTGCACTCGGAGCCCATCGCGGCAGCGCGCTTCTCCAATTCCACGTGTGTCGCGATCGTCCACGTGTGGCCGAATGGATCGGTCAAGGTTCCTGCGCGGGCTTCTCACTTTGGCAACGGCAAACTCGCGCGCTCACAACGCGAGGAGCAACTTACGAATCTCCTTCAACCGTCCATTCGCATCGCGCTTCGTGAGGCGCGGAAATTTACCGCCGACCTGCACGGGTTCGTTGTGGTGAAGCAGGATCAATTTATCGTCCTTCGTTTCGATGGCATTGATCTGTTTTTCCGCCGCCAGCAATTTCAGTTCGAACACGGCGAGCATTGTGTCCGTCGCTGCCGGCATCGGGCCGAAACGGTCGCGCATCTCTGCGGCGACGGCTTGCAACGCTGCCTTCGTGTTCGCTTGCGCGAGCTTGCGATACATCTCGATGCGCTGGCGCGAGTCGCCGATGTAATCGAGCGGGATGTAAGCCGGGGCGCGTTTCACCGCGATGGATTGTGGCTGCGCTTTTCCGTCCTCGGTGCTGATGTAAGCCGCCGTCTCGCGTGGGATGTTCACCACAAATTCCGGTTCACGACGCTCGATCTTTGGCTCACGACTCTCCTCCAGCACTTCCGCCGGATCGAACGCGAGAAAATCGATGCGCATTTGAACATCGATCCGCGGCTTCACCTTCTCGCCCTTGAGCGCGCTGACGCTTTGCTTGAGCAACTGGCAATAAAGATCGAAGCCCACTGCGGTGATGTGTCCACTCTGTTGCGAGCCCAAAAGATTTCCTGCGCCGCGAATCTCCAGATCGCGCATGGCGATTTTGAATCCACTCCCGAGCGACGAGTATTGCTTGATCGCGCTGATGCGTTTGCGTGCGTCGGTCAGCAGACCCGCGTGACGTGGCAACATCAGATACGCGAAGGCCTGATGCTTGTAGCGCCCGACGCGGCCGCGGAGTTGGTAAAGATCGCTCAGTCCGAAACGGTCCGCGCGGTCGATGATGATCGTATTGGCATTTGGAATATCGATGCCGCTCTCGATGATCGTCGTGGAAAGGAGCACGTCAGCTTCGCCGTTTACGAACTGAGTCATCACGCGTTCCAGGTCATCCGCGTGCATCTGTCCGTGGCCGACAAGAATGCGCGCGTGCGGCACGAGCGCCTTCAAACGAGTCGCCACCGCATCGATGTCGAAGACGCGGTTGTGCAGGTAGAACACTTGCCCCTGCCGATTCATCTCGCGCTGGATCGCGTCGCGAATGATCCGCTCGTCGTATTGGCAGACGATCGTCTCGACCGGCAGGCGATCCTGCGGCGGCGTTTCGATCGTGCTCATGTCGCGCGCTCCGGTGAGCGCGAGATAAAGCGTGCGGGGGATCGGCGTGGCGCTGAGCGTGAGGACGTCAACCAGTTGGCGCAGCATCTTGAACTTCTCCTTGTGCATCACGCCGAAGCGTTGCTCCTCGTCGATGACCACGAGGCCAAGGTCTTTGAACACGATGTCCTTCTGCACCAATCGATGCGTGCCAATGACGATGTCCACGCCGCCAGTGGCGAGCTGTTCGATGACGCGCCGCTGCTCGCGCTCGGTGCGGAAGCGTGAAAGGATTTCCACGCGCACCGGATAGTCGGCCATGCGCTCGCGAAACGTGTTGAAGTGTTGCTGCGTGGCTCGAAAATCGCCAGGATGCGTTCCTCGCCTTTGCCCGCGCTGTTCAACTGGCGGCGCAGGCCATCGACCGTGGTGTGAATGGCCGTCGGGTGTGGGCGAAATCGTCATACACCGTGATGTCGCCCCCTTCGCGCTGCACCACGCCGCGCACTTCCATGCGCCGCTTGACGTTCTGGAACGACGCCAGCGCCTCGGCGGCAGCTTCGGGCGCCACGCCGACAT
>JBBRBM010000154.1:0-14342 GCA_038205745.1 Verrucomicrobiota bacterium
ACTTGGGAACGGCTGATGGATTTCATGATGCAGGGGCTGGAAATCGGCCCCTATGCCGTTCCAAAAAGCTGAGAGCGGCCTCTGCGGGAGAACACACGCCATCAGCGCGTGAGGCCACGCATTGCGCCGTTTCATTCCACCCGTGCCAACACCTCTCGTCCTTCGCGTTTCTTTCCTGCGATGCACCACTTCCATCCACCCCAGTCCTTCCGCCTTCGCGTATAAAATGAGAATTGCTGTCCGATGAGGGGGCGCAAAGTGCGGCGAGCTTGATCTAAATCATGCGACTGCCTTGGAATTATCGTGGCCGATACACGAAAAAGAGGTAGTGGGTCAGTTTGACTTTCGCCCGGCGCGCCGGTCTCCGACCCGGCGCGATTCGAGCCTGCACGCACACGCCGGGTCGGAGACCGGCGCTCCAAACTGATCCACTACCGAAAAAGGAGCCGGCGAGGCGCACATCTCGCTCTCGCGGAAAGAAAAGTGCCGCAACACCTTCAATCGAACTCGCGGAGCAAGCGTTCTTGCTCCGTCGGACAATTCGCGCTAGAGCCGTCGGCGTGTTGAAGCAAAAGCGTTTTCGCATTGGCGTGCTCGGTTCCGGCAAAGGCTCCAACTTCGTGGCCATCGCAGATTCCGTCAGACGCGGTGAAGTGCCGGCGGACGTTGCGATCGTGATCAGCGATGTGGAGAATGCGGGAATTCTTCAACACGCCCGCGACCGCAGAATGCCGGCGGAGTTCGTCGCGCCGGGAAAGTTTCGCACCAAGCTCGATGAGGAAACGGAGCGCGTTTACATCCAGAAGTTGCGCGACGCGGACGTGGACTTAATCGTCCTCGCGGGGTTCATGCGCATCCTGAAGGGAGATTTTTTGCGTGCATTTGCGGAGCGCGTCGTGAACATCCACCCCTCTTTGCTGCCGTCGTTCCCGGGTTTGGAGGCGTGGAAGCAGGCGCTCGATTACGGAGTGAAGGTCACGGGTTGCACCGTCCACTTCGTCGATCAGGGTGTGGACAGCGGGCCGATCATCGCGCAGGAAACCGTCCCGGTGCTCGATGGCGATACGGCCGCGACGTTGCACGAGCGGATTCAGCAGGCGGAGCGGAAGATTTATCCCGCCGTGGTCCGGGCGATGGCCGAAGGGCGCATTCAGATCAAAGGCCGGCAGACACTGTGGCGTCGTGACGAACACGCGGTGTGAAGAGGAAGCCAAGAAAGACGTTGTCGCCGCCGCGCCGGTGATGGGGAATCAGCCGTTCACGCAAGTGAGACAGTCGGAAGGAAATATTCCCGCGGCACAACAAGAAGCAATTTCGGAAAATAAATTTAATGAAAGCAAAGTCACGCGCCACGAGCGCCACGAAAGTTTCCACGGACGAGAAAACCAAACTTCGTTTTGGTCTGCCCAAAGGCAGCCTTCAGGAAGCGACCATCGAGAAGATGGCCAAGGCCGGTTTCAACGTGCAGGTGAGCAGCCGCTCGTACGTGCCCTACGTCGATGATCCGGAGATGGAGATCCGGCTCATCCGCGCGCAGGAAATTTCGCGCTACGTCGAGCTCGGCTATCTCGACTGCGGCATCACGGGACTCGACTGGGTTCAGGAGAACGGCTCAGACGTCCACGAAGTCGGCGAGTTTCTTTTCAGCAAAGTGTCGCGTCAGCCGGCGCGCTGGGTGTTGTGCGTGCCGGAGCAGTCACCAGTGCAGTCGGTGAAAGATCTTCAAGGCAAACGCATCGCGACCGAAGTCGTGAATCTCACCAAGCGCTACCTGAAGAAGAACGGCGTGAAGGCCGAAGTGGAATTCTCGTGGGGCGCCACCGAAGTGAAAGCGCACGAGTTGGTGGATGCGATCGTGGAAGTTACCGAGACAGGCTCTTCACTCCGGGCGAACAAGTTACGCATCGTTGATACGCTGCTCGTTTCCACGCCGCGACTGATCGTGAATCACGAGTCGTGGAAGAACGCCTGGAAGCGCACCAAGATCGAGACGCTCGCGCTGCTATTACGTGGCGCGCTGGAAGCCGAAACGAAAGTTGGCTTGAAGATGAACATCGAGCAGTCGCGCCTCGCGAACTTGCTCAAGACTTTGCCCGCGCTCCGCAATCCAACCATCGCGCAACTCAGCCAGCCCGGCTGGGTCGCGGTGGAAACAATCATTGACGAACACATCGTCCGTGAAATTATCCCGCAGCTAAAAGCTGCGGGGGCCGAAGGAATCATTGAATATCCTTTGAACAAAGTGGTTTACTGAGCGAGCAATCGAATAAATATGGGTTCACTAAAGAAACGTCGGAAGTCGAAGATCAACAAGCACAAGCGCCGCAAGAAGATGCGCGCCAACCGCCACAAGAAGCGCACCTGGCAGAAGTAGCCGGTCATTTTAGTGGGGCAGACGTCACGTCTGCCACCGTCCACTGGGCCTCTGGCCTGGTGGCCGCAGCGCCCGAAAAATTTGCAGCGACACGCGCAACCGAAGCTTGCTTCGGTTGCGTTCGTTTGCTGTGTTTATTTCCCTGCCTGAATCCATGAACGCGTACCGTTGCCGTGAAATGTCCATTCCGGCTGGCAGTGCATCCGTGTCATTCGCGTCCATCTGGGTTTCGCTCACCGTGTCTCGCCGTTCTGGCCGCGCGTCACTGACACAGAATCGAGTAATAATCTTTTAGGGCTATGCACTTTATTCCCCTTGGCCGCAATTTGGCCCGACAGATTGTGCGGCGGCGGACCGCCAGACACAACATGCAGCGGGTAGGGGAATAAAGTGCATAGCCCTATAATCTTTTCTCAAGGCACTTTGGCATTCCAGTTTGGAACTTTGACGCGAGACAACCTTCCTTCAGCGTCAAGATTCCGCCGGTAACGTTCCTGCGCTTTCCGAAAAGAAAAAGTTCTCAAGTTTCACGCCACAGTTGCCGTTGAACATGCCAGACGACCGGGTGGACCGGCCGCCCATGACAGAAGACAACAACAACAACTTAAACTGTAAACCTTATGGCACGCAAAACTGTTCGCATTAACGTACCGCTTGGCAACCCGGATGAACTGGTTGTCCTGGCGGAATCAATTCAAACCAAACACACCGAACTCAAGGACAAATCGCCGCTGAAGGGATTGCCTGATTTTGACTTGGACGCGTTTGCTGAAAATGTCAGCGAAGCTGAACAACAAAGAAGCTCCGCCAAGGAGTTTGAGCGCAAAGCCCAGGAAGCCAACGGCCGAGCCAGTACCCTGATTGGTGTTGCTCCCGGCCAGACGCAAAACACCAACGGCACCTTGCTGTTTGGCATTACGCAAATCAGGGATTTTCTCGCTGCCATCAACAAAGGCAATGAAGAAGCCTTGAGCGGATGGGGCTTCGACGTCGTTGTCGGTCAGGCAAAGTCGCGCACGCGCAAGGACAACGGGAACGGAAAACAGTCGTGATGTTCATTTGAAACTCCTCGCCGCTGGTTCGCGTATTTGGAAGCGAACCAGCAGCCTCTTAAGGCGCCCTGCTGCCGCAATTGATGGATGACAGGAACACTTCTCGGTTCCGAAAAGCATGTGGACAAGTTTATGGGGAGATGGCCAGCAGGCTGGGGCGCTTGCCGTTTACTCTTACGACAACTTGCCCATCGCGTACCCCGGTAACGAATCGATGCAGAACCGAAGCGCGCAACGCCTCCGAACGATTCGCTGCCCGTGAAGTGCGCTGTCCATTTATCTCAGTCCGAAAGGCATCCACGATAAGGTCTCACTTTGCAGAGCGAAAATCCGGCGCAATGAGTGGCGGTGGAACCAGATGAATGAGACTGGGGTAATTAGTAGGCAACGAAATCTGCGGTGTTCGCGCGCTGGTGTTGCCGTATGCGACGACGATTCCACTTGTTGCGGAGAGGTGAACTGTGACCGTTGCACTCTCGTTCGCGTGTCCCTGGCTCGCATTTTTTGACCACCATGAAACTTCATACAAGGGGAGGTCAGAAGATTTGCCATCCATGTTAGAAGTGAGCCGCTTGACAATCGCGGGGGTGCGAAGTTCGAGGAGGTTTGAATTCAGATCGAGAGCAGCCAACGCTTTGCGCGCTCCTGCTTCGGCTACCGCCGGTGAGATAATATTGGTTTCTTTCAGTGCCTCTAGCACGAGCGTTGGATTGCTTGAGTAGGCACTCAGATTTCGTGCTTCATCGAACAAAAGCTGGACTCGCCGCTGCATGATTTGAAGCTGAAATCGGTCATTGAACCGCGCACTAACATCAAAATCATTTGTTCGGGCTTTCGCCGAAAACCATGAAATATCATTTGTGTTGAGAGGCCTCGACGGCAGATGCCACGCCTCGATCAGCCGGTTCATTTGATCCGTGATGAAGTGAGCAGCGAATGATTGGAACGCATCAGTGTCATGTGAATCGTAACCAAATTGCTGTCCCCACTTGGTGTGGTCGGTGGAAACCCCCAGCATTTTGTAGTAATTCGTCGGCAGTGGGAGATTTGCTGGCGCGCCGTGATTCTCGTAGTTGACAAGCTTTCCGGTAACACCGGAAAGTTCCATCTCAACGGATGCTTTGCCCCACCGAACCACAAAGAAGGGGAGCAAATGTATTTTGCCGTTCTCGTCCTCGTAATGGCGTTGAATGATTTCAGGGTCGTGACGGATGTACATTTGGTTCGTGAGGCCAAGTTGGGCTATCGCACTGTATGCGATGCGAGCCGCACCGGTTTTGCTGATACCACTTTTCACTTTAACGAGATTTTCCAGTCGCGCGTTGTCAGATTCCAAAGTGCGCCAACATTCCTCTTTATCAGCAAAAGCTTGGAAGTGTCCTCCGTCGATCGCGAACCGATAGCGATCAAGAACCGTGATGCCTCCTCCAACTCCCGATCTTTTCGGATATGCTGTCAATCGAGTGACGTGATCGGAAGTAAGTGGCTCAGGCAATCCCAATGCTATATCCCGATTGATTCTATTGGCTTCGGCAAGCAAGAGATCCAGCGCATAATTTTGGAACGCAACTGTGTTAGTAGGAACGTACCCCATCCGCGCGGCACGCTGAGATGTCGCTGCGGGGTGCATCTGGGGACGACTCACCAATTCAGCCCGATGGGCTTCGTTGGTGTAACCCCAAACACACCCCACTCCTATAAACAATGCTAATGCCACTCTCACGGCAATGTGTCGTAGAAGGATAATCGATCGTAACCGTAAACAATCAAATGATTGTCAACCTCTCCCCATCCGCCTTTAGCTGCGTTGATTGCTTGCCGCAATGTTGTGTCGTTACCCTCGTCATCAGGATAAAACCAATCATCAAAAAAGTCGCCGAGGAATCTAACGTGAGGCTGGCTGATTGCTCCTGCCAATGCAATAAACTCTGCATTGTCCCAGCCCATGAACGCTCGCAATCGCAGACCTTTTTTCGTGAAGTCTGCTGCTGTCATGTTTTTCTTCTTGGGGATACCGAACGTCTGGCACATTCCGCCAATGGCAGTGTCACATCCGTCAAGAAACACAAAACGGTACGGGTGACGGGGGCGGCTAGTGATCGATGGCGTGTTGTTGAGAGCCGACGTGATATTCAGCGTATTAAGAAATGTGAGAACTGGAGGAATAGCCGCTAGATCACTTCGACCAATTAAACCCGGTCCACCATGTCCGAAGTAATAGAAATTGCGGACATCATCCTGATAAAGATCCTGAAGTAACAACAGCCAGTCGGTTTCGCGGTTCAGTTCAAAAGGATTCTGGTCGTGGCCACGTACAACGTCGAAATGATTTCGGTATTGTGCTTCCACGTAGATGTCTTGAATTAATGTTTGCAGCGTGACGGCGGATCCGTTGCCATAACTCGGGTCGCCAAAGACCGGCATATAAGCTATCGAGAACTGAGTGTCGAAATGTGGTGGAGTTGAAGGCCATGCTCGCTCAGCCCACAGAAAATTGGTTCCGGTAGCAGTGCTGGCCCCGGCCCCGGCGTCACCTGAACCTTCCGCCGTCGTTGAAACAACAACTGTGTAAACATCGTCGGGATACTGTAATCCGTTGAGATCGTAATTGGCGACCCGAAATCCCCGAATTCCGCCGTAGGTGACAAAACCCTCTGAGTCGGTGACTGTGTCGAGAAACACGAACCCGAACCCGCTTTCGTCGTAAATATCGACATGGGCTGAGGCGTTTGCGTGTACCGACTGTGCCTGGATTTCCAAGAAATACCCAGCCCAATTGTACGAGTCAGGAAAACAGATTTGGTTGGAGACTGTTACAGTGAATGCCCTTCCTTCTACTGTTAGAATGTTTCCATTCCCGAATTTAGCGCCGAAAACAAGATGATAAACACCATTCGTCGCAAGAGCAGTGTTCCATATTGCGCGCAGCGTGCCGTTTGTCGGGGCAAGAATATCAAAGCCGGGAATGGGATCAAGCTGCCCGCCATTATTGGTTGCGCCCGCGTAAAAACTGAAATCCGCCGGAGTGGCAACGTTTCCGAGTTCGAGAACAATCGTGGCAATGCCGTTAAGAAGTTGGTTTGTCGTCCACCCATATGGAGAAAGCCCCTTGCGAACGACGCGGTAGAACCCAAGTGTAGGGGAACACGCGCCGCTGTCCGAAATGGTTGAGCTACTTTCCGCACTGGTTTCGCCTTGAACTGTCACCGCGGATTCAATGATGGTGTTGCGTTTTCTTAAAAAGCGTGGGTTCCAAGGGTAAGGGATAAAATCATCTGGGGTCAATATCGAGCCTTCCTCAGTCATATAGTATGTACCTCCATTGTCCCCTCGAAATGCCATCGCGCAGCCAGGCCCCGGCGGACCACCGACTGATCCCCCACCGCTGTTTGTCGGGCAGTCCGGATAAGTAACGCTGTTAGAGTGAACGAAAGCCGTTCGGCTTGGTTCCAATCTTTCCCGGAACATTTGAAGCAAGCGAAACCCACGAATCGTTCGTTGCAAGGGTGGCGCGATATTGAACGATGAAGCTTTCGTTCGCAACGCTGGGCCACGACAAAATCGCGTTACTACCGACAACAGAGATTTGAAGGTTTTCGATCGCGTTTGCACCGAGGACGATCGCGAACACTCCAACACCGACTAGCACACCGAGTTTGGTTTTCATGTTTTAGGGTTTTGGTTGTTGTCCTTGCGGGCAGGAGTTTCAGAAAAGCAGGGCGCGAACTTAACGCACCCTGCTGAGGCACCGCGAAGCGCCCTTCCAGGAGTACGCCAAGCCGCGCCGATGGGCGCGGGCTGGCGGTCCTGGAGAGAAAATTCGCGGTTTTCAGCAGACCACTGCTCGCAAAACTAGTTTGGTTAAAAGAACAGAACGGAACGCGGCGATAATTGCGGTTACCGTTGCGGTTTTGCCAATTCAAAACTCACAACTCTTGACTACGATCAAAATGAAAGCCCTGGCGCTGCCGGAGCGTCAGGACGTGGATTGCATATTTTCTTAGCGGGATTCATGAAGATTATCGCTGAAATTTCAGAAATCCGGAAGCTCAAGAAAGCATCATCAAGCGCATGGTTTGAATTTCCTCACCTCCAATTGCTTCGGTTGCGTTCGTTTTCGTTGCCTGTATTCTCTGACGCCATGCCGTCTCGCGTTGTTTGGTTCATGTCGGCGCTGGCTGGAATTTTTATTCTGGCCGGATGTTCCACCGCGCCCCCGCAGGACGCGGCACGGGGTGCTGCCACGAACAAATCCGAATCTATCGCCACCACTGAACCTCCCCGTGAATCTCCCGAGCAAGTGGAACGGCGCGCCGAGGCGCACGCGCATTTCCTCGCTGCTCTCAGCGCCGACCTGAGCAACGAAAACGAGCGCGCGGAGCAGGAATACGAGAAAGCGCTCGACGGCGACCCCAGCAACGAAGCGCTGGCGCTCGACCTCTCGCGGCGTTTTATGCAGCGCAAGGAGTTCGATCGAGCAGGTTCTGCGTTGAAGAAAGCCGCCGATGTTCCCGAACCTTCCGCCGGCGTGTTGTCACGCCTTGGATTCGTTTACCTGCAAATGGGAAAGACGAACGAGGCCATCGCCGCGAACCGCAGCGCGATCAAGAAGCAGCCGACGTCAATGGCCGGGTACCAATCGCTCTACATGCTTTACCGGCAGAACGGCCAGACCAACGAGTCGCGCCAGGTGCTCGAAGAGGCGTTGAAGCAGAAGAAGGTCGATGCCGCATTCATGGTCGATCTTTCGACGTTGCTCTTTCTGGAAGACGCGCCGAAGAAATCGACGACGAACATCCTCACCTCCACTCGCGCGCGCGACGCTCTTAACCGCGCCGCTGCCATGAACCCGACGAATATTTTCGTTCTGCAAAAGCTCGCGCAGGGCCTTCGGCTTGCCGGTGAAAATGCCAAGGCATCGGAAACGCTGTCAAAAATCCTGAAGGAATTTCCCGAGGCGCCCGGGTTGCGTGAGGAACTCGTCGACATGCTGCTGCGCTCTAATAATCCCAAAGCTGCCGCTGAGGAACTGGAGAAACTGACCCGCGAAAACCCGACGAACCCGCAGGCATACTATTATCTCGGGGCGATTGCGTATGACGCACAGCGTTACGCCGAAGCCGTGGAGTTTTACCGCAAGGCGCTCCTGCTGAAGCCGGACTTCGAGCAAATTTATTACGACATCGCTGCTGCCCAGATCGCGATGAACGAACCGCGCGACGCGCTGGATTACCTGCGGCAGGCCCGACGGCAGTTCAAGCAGAGCTTTATCGGCGAGTTTTTCACAGCCGTGGCTTACATGCGACTGAAGGAATTCACCAACGCCGTGGACCACTTCAACACCGCCGAGATTGTTGCGACGGGGACGGATTCGAATCGGTTGAACCACACGTTCTATTTCCAATTCGGCTCCGCGTGTGAGCGTGCGGGCAAGCTTCCTGAAGCAGAAAAGCTTTTCGAACGCTCGATCGAGATGTCGCCCCACTTCGCCGAGGCGCTGAATTATCTCGGCTATATGTGGGCCGAGCGCGGCACCAATCTCGATCGCGCGCGCAAGATGATCGAGCAGGCTGTGTCGCTCCAGCCGACGAACGCCGCGTACCTCGACAGCCTAGGCTGGGTGCTCTTCAAGCAAGGACACGCGCGCGAAGCGCTGCCGCAAATCGAAAAAGCCGTGCAGTTGAACAAGGAGCCGGACGCAACGCTCTTCGACCATCTTGGCGATATTCACGCCGCGTTGAATCATTACGACAAAGCCCGCGAGGCCTGGAAAAAATCACTCGAGGTTGAACCGAACAAAGGTATCGAGAGGAAACTGAAGAGCGCGAAACCGGGCGACGGGACATGAAGCTTCAGTTTCAAAAGCATTACTCCATCGAGGAAGCGCGCGCGCTGTTGCCCGAAGTGCGGCAGTGGCTCACGAAGCTTCAACAGATTCGACGCGGTCTCGAGAGCATCGACGCCCGGCTTACGCAAGTCATCGCGGCAGGGGATGACATCGGCGGCTCGAACACCAACAAGATGGTCCGCTTCGTCGCGGAGTTAAACGAACTTCTCGCCGAGTTTCGCTCGCGTGAAATTCAGCTCAAGGACATCGACCGCGGCCTGCTCGATTTCCCGGCGATCATCGGCGGACGCGAGGTCTTTCTCTGCTGGGAACAGGACGAGGACGACATCGAATTCTGGCACGACATCGACGCGGGCTATGCCGGCCGCGAACGACTTTAGCACCGCGGCCGTGCGTGCGTTTCCACTGCTTTGAAGACGTGCGTTATTTTTAATCCGGTCGCGCGCGGCGACAAGGCGCGTCAGTTCCAGTCGCAGCTCAATGAACTTGCCTGCGACTGCGCGCTCCAACCAACAACTCGAGCCGGCGACGCACACGCATTTGCCGCTGAAGCTGTCCGCGAGGGATTCGATGTGATCGTCGCGGCGGGTGGCGATGGCACGGTCAACGAAGTCATGAACGGCATAGGAGAAACACCGGACGGTTTTGCGCGCGCGCGATTCGGAGTGTTGCCGCTTGGCACCGTGAATGTCTTCGCCAAGGAGCTGCGTATCCCCACGGATTTCGCCAGCGCGTGGGAAGTGATTCGTCGCGGCAACGAGTTGGCCATCGACGCACCCTATGCGAGCTACAGCGAAGATGACAAACCGCGACGCCGATACTTCGCTCAAATGGCCGGTGCTGGACTCGATTCACGCGCGATTGAACTCGTCGATTGGGAATTGAAGAAGAAGGTCGGCTATCTCGCCTACGTCGTCGCCGGCTTCAGAGCGCTCGGCGGAAAACTTCCTGACATCGTCGTGAGCAATGGGAAGCAAACCGCACACGGCAAGCTCGCGCTCATCGGCAATGGAAAATATTACGGCGGCAAATTCAACATCTTCCCGCTCGCCGAACTCGCCGATGGCCTGCTCGAAGTCACCGTGTTTCCCACGCTGAGCCCACAGGCGCTCGCGCGCGTCGGTCTCGGCATGATCAGCAATGACTTCCACACTTGGAGTAACACGGTGCAGTTGCAGGGCAGTTCGATCGAAGTGATTTGCGATTCACCCGCGCCATTCCATCTCGATGGCGAAAACGTGGCGAACCTGCCGGCGACATTCTCGATCGAGCCACACGCGCTGCGAGTGCTCGTGCCGTAGATGGGAGTCTCGCGAAGAACGCGAAGCAGACGAAGCTGATTAGCTTCTGCTTCCCTTCGTCCCCTTCGCGTTCTTCGCGAGACTCTTTCCTCAATCAAACCATTCGTCGTCCTCGTCGAACGCAGGCACGGGGATGTTGATGATTTTCAATTTTCCAATCGCGCGGTGACGGCATCCGGGACGGATGTAAATCGCGCTCATCGGCTTGATCGGAAAAAGTTTCCCGTCGAGTTCCATCTGACCTTCGCCTTCGAGCACGAGATAGATCTCCGTCATCTTCTTGTGATAATGCGTGCGCGAGTCGCTCTCGATCTGGACGACGTGCATGCTCGCGGCATTTCCTTCCTCCACGAAGGCGCGCTTGGCCCACCCGCATGGGCAACGCGTCGGCGTGACGTCGTTCAATTGCGCGATCTCGAAGTTCGGCATGGCGCGAGATTAGCCACAGAGACACCGAGGCGCAGAGAAATAACTACTCAATGTCTCTGTGCCTCTGTGGCAAACTTTCGTTAAGTCGCCGAATAGCATCCACTCGCGACGCGTCAGAAAACCAGAACAACCCCGGCATTGATGGCTTGGAGAAAACTTTTTGCCGATAACGCTCGGGCGCAGATTCTGCTCGCGTGTGTCGCTGTCTGTATCTTTTCCCAAGCGTCGAACGCCGAAACGTCTGAAAGAATTTCCTTCCGCAATGACGTCATGCCTGTGCTCGCAAAGGCGGGATGTAACGCGGGCAGTTGCCATCCTGTTGAAGCCCACAACGAAGGTGCCGCATGAAGGCGGACTCCGCTTCGGGCGCGACTCGGAGGAATACAAAACGTTGCAGCGCTGGATCGCCGCTCGTCTGCCGAACGAGCGCGATGCAGCGCCGAAATTGAAGCGCATCGAAGTGTCGCCGGCGGAGCGTGTCGTTGTTGAACCCGCGAACTCGGTCCAGTTCAGCGCGCGAGTCATCTTCGAGGATGGTGTCAAGCGCGACATCTCACGCATCGCGGTGTATGAGCCGGCGAACAATCTGGTGAAGGTGTCACATGATGGCTTGGTCACGCGCACCGACCCGAGTGGTGGAAATGGTCGCGCTGCGACCATTCCGACCGCGTCCAGCGGGCGGCCGGATGGGAGGTCCATCGCTTCGACAAATTCCCTCGAGCCCCTGAACGGGGACCGACTCGTCGCAGCGCGACGAGTTCCACCTCATCAACCGTCTCTGCCGGCGGGCGAGACAACGGTGCTGGTACGTTTTCTCGATCAGCAAGTTCCGGTGCGGCTCGCGTTCATTCCGGATCGCAAAGACTTCAAGTGGTCGTCTCCTCGCGAGAACAACTTCGTCGATAAGTATGTCTTTGCGAAGCTGCGTTCGTTGCGCACCAATCCTTCGGCCTTGGGTGACGATGCGGTGTTTGCGCGCCGCGCCTTTCTCGACTTGCTCGGCATTCCGCCTACTGCGGATGAAGCCCGGGCGTTCATTGCCGATACGCGCAAAGACAAGCGAACGAAGCTCATTGATGCATTGCTTGATCGACCGGAGTTCGCGGAATTCTGGGCGATCAAATGGGGCGACCTGCTGCGCAGCGAGGAGAAGACCATCGATCGTAAAGGTGTGCAGGCGTTGCATCGCTGGGTCACGCAGAGCATCGCGACGAACAAGCCGGTCGATCAATTCGTGCGCGAGATCATCTCGGCGCGCGGCAGTACTTATCAGAATCCCCCGGCGAATTATTACCGGGCATTGCGCGATCCGATCGCGCGCGCGGAAGCGACAGCACAAGTCTTCCTCGGCGTGCGACTTCAGTGCGCGCAATGCCACAATCATCCGTTCGATCGCTGGAGCCAGGATGATTATTACGACTGGGCCAGCGTGTTTTCGCGCGTGAGCTACAAAGTTTTGGAGAACAACCGGCGCGACAAACTCGACACGCACGAGTTCGTCGGTGAACAAATTGTTTACCTGAATCCTGACGCTGTCGGCGCGGTGACGAATGCGCGCAACGGCAAACTCGCTTCTCCACGATTCCTTGGCGCGGCGAAAAAAATTCAGCGTGACGCTGATCCGTTGAACGAACTCGCGCGCTGGGTCACGGCGAATCCGCTCTTCGCAAAGTCACAGGTTAATCGCGTTTGGTATCACCTGATGGGTCGCGGCATCGTGGACCCGATTGATGACTTTCGTCCCACGAATCCGCCGAGCCATCCCGAGTTGCTCGATGCGCTTACGGACGAGTTCGTGGCGCACAAGTTCGATCTCCGCTGGCTGGTGCGCACGATCATGAACTCGCGCACGTATCAGCTTTCCTCCGAACCGAACGACACGAACAAGGACGACGAATTGAATTACTCGCACGTGCTGCCGCGGCGGCTGACGGCGGAGCAATTGCTCGACTCGCAGCATCAAGTGCTCGGTGTGCCGACGAAGTTCAGTGGCTACCCGGTCGGGATGCGCGCGGGACAGTTACCCGGCGTGGAAGCGGTCCGCCTGCGCGAGAAGCGCAAGTCGAGCAGCGACATCTTCCTCACGCTCTTCGGCAAACCGATGCGTCTGTTGAGTAGCGAGTGTGAACGCTCCAGCGAGACGACCATGAACCAGGCGTTCAATCTTATCAGCGGCCCGGAGATCAACGAGTTGTTAAGCGCGCCGGAAAACCGTCTTGCTACTTTGCTGTTGGAGAACAGAACGAGCGCCCAAATCGTCGAGGAACTTTATTGGAGCGCATTGAGCCGTGCGCCCAGTGTCATTGAATCGAGTGCCGCCGTGGCGTATGTGAACCGCGCCGAAGACAAGCGCAAGGGGTTGGAAGACGTCGCGTGGAGTTTGCTGAACGCGAAGGAGTTTGTGTTGAGGAGATGAGCTAGTTTGATGACCGAACTGTCATGCTAAAGAACTTTTTGTTTCGTTCGATTCATTTATTCTCCGCGAAAGTTTCTCGGGGAACGAAGACGATAATATGAAATTGCATTTTAGTTTTTGCCTGTTGGTTCTCGCGCTCGTTGTGAATGCGCGGGGCGAGGCAACGTGGAAGGCGCCGGCGGTAGCTGCGGAAGCAAAGGCGCCCTTTTCGGCCGAACCCAAAATCGTCAGCAGCGGGCGTGCTATTTACGAGGACCGTTGCTCGGACTGTCATGGCAAGTCTGGAAAGGGAGATGGCCCCGGCGCATCCGACCTTGAAAAAGCACCCACAAACTTCAAGGACGGCAAAAGCCTGAGGCAGACTGATGGGGAACTCTTCTGGAAGATCACCGAAGGTCATCGTCCCATGCCGGCATACAAGAGGAAGCTTTCGGACGAGCAACGCTGGCAGCTTGTCCATTTCATTCGGACTTTTGAGAAGCCATAAATTAAAGTCCCAACGTCAGCTACCAACGCACCATGATTAGAAAATTCGCCGTGATCACCGCGGCAGCGTGCGCCTTCACCGGCGCCGCAATGGCCCAGGAAACCATCACCATTCCCCGCGCTGAGTGGGAGAAGTTTTTGAAAGAGCACGAAGAGATGAAGCGGTCGCTTCAAGAGATTCGTGAATTCAAAGCGAGGGTTGAGAATACCGGCACCAACGAACTGAGTCCGCAAGTGGCCCGCGAGATAGATGCCGTCCGCGAAATGGCGAAGAAAAGCTTTCCAGGCACGGACAAGATGTTGCTGAGTGGCTACGGCACGGCTGGCTACACTTCGCTGAGGCATCAGGACCAGGCCTTCAGCGCGCAGTTTAATCCCATCTTCCTCTGGAAGCTCAACGACAGGTTGTTGTTTGAAGGCGAGATGGAGTTGGAAC
>JBBRBM010000155.1:0-14314 GCA_038205745.1 Verrucomicrobiota bacterium
GGTGAAGAAGACCGCGAAAGCCGACAAGGCGATGTCAGCCATGGTGTAGGAGGTGTTATCGCCGGTGCGCCGATCGGGGAGTTCCGCAGCCACGGCTCGCCAGCGTTCGATGAGGTGATCGAAGGGGCGCGCGTTCATGGGAACAAGGAATGCCGGTACCGCACCAAAAGTACCAGTTACGATCGTGTGACAAAGGTGACGAAAAGGTGAACACTCACTCTCGCCCCTGAGCGCGCAATTCATAACTCCCGCTTGCCTGCCTCACCACGCCTTACCACCAGTCAAAATGAGGATTGCTGTTGAAACCGGGAAACCAGTTGCGCGCTCCGCAGCCTTTCCCTACTTTGCCCGCTCCTTGTCATGAAAGTTTATATCGACGGCAAGTATTGCAGCGAACAGGACGCGAAAGTGTCCGTGTTCGATCACGGTTTGCTCTACGGCGACGGCGTTTTCGAAGGCATTCGCGCCTACAACGGCCGCGTCTTCAAGCTGCGCGAACACATCGATCGTCTCTTCTACTCGGCCAAGGCCATTCTGCTCGACATCCCGATGTCGCACGCCGAGGTCATGAAGGCCACCGTCGATACCTGCCGCGAAAATAATTTGCGCGACGGTTACATCCGTCTCGTGGTCACGCGCGGTATCGGCACGCTGGGGTTGAATCCGAATCGTTGCAAACGCGGCTCGGTCATCATCATCGCGGATAAGATCCAGGTTTATCCGCCGGAGATGTACGAGAACGGCATGGCCATCGTCACGGTGCCGACGGTGCGCAACCTTCACAGCGCGTTGAATCCGGCCATCAAGTCGCTCAACTACTTGAACAACATTCTTGCCAAGATCGAGGCGAACAACGCGGGCGTGGAAGAAGCCATCATGTTGAACTCCGAGGGCTACGTCTCGGAATGCACTGCGGACAATTTATTTCTCGTGAAGGGCAAGCAATTGCTCACGCCTCCGCTCTCGGCAGGCGCGCTCTATGGCATCACGCGCGGCACGGTGATGGACATCGCACGCGCGGAAGGTCTCGAAGTTTCCGAGCCGAATCTCACGCGCTACGACGTGTTCAATGCCGACGAATGCTTCCTCACCGGCACGGGCGCGGAGTGTTGCCCCGTGACGAAGGTGGACGGCCGCGTCATCGGCACGGGCAAGCCCGGAGTTGTGACCAAAAAGTTGATCGCCAGGTATCGCGATGTCGTGAACTCGACAGGAGAACCGATCTTCTGAATGTTGGTAGGAGCCGACATGAGGAGGCTCTGACTGAAATGCATTCACGTGTGTGCAAACAAGTTAGAGTCTCGTGACCTCGACTCCTACAACTCCGCCCCACAGACTGCTGCTGTTGATTCCCGCGTATAACGAAGAGCAACGCATTGGTCCTGTGCTGCGCGAGTTCGCGACGTATTTTCAGCGCGAGTTTCCCGGTCGTTTCCAGCTCATCGTGGTGTTGAACGGTTGCCGAGACAACACGCTCGGCGTGGTCCAAGGCGTCGCCAAAGATTTTCCAACCGTTAGCGCGCTGAATTTTCCGTCACCAATCGGCAAAGGCGGCGCGCTGATCGAAGGACTGAAGCTCGCGTCGATTGCTGATCTCGTGGGCTACGTGGATGCGGACGGTGCGACGTCGCCGGAAGCATTTCATCATCTCGTCAAACGCCTCGACGACACCGGCGCGGACTGCGTGATCGGTTCACGCTGGCAACCTGAGTCTGTGTTGCATCAAAGCCAGACCACGATGAGGCGCTTCGTGAGCCGCTGCTTTCACTACATCGTCGAAAGCATGTTCTGGATGGGGATCGCGGACACTCAATGCCCGGCGAAAGTCGCGCGGCGTGAAGCCGTGCAAGCATCGCACGAACATCTGCGCGTTGCTGACCTGGCGTTCGACGTGAACTTCATCTACTCGATCAAACGCGCCGGGTTCAGCATCGTGGAAATTCCAATCGAATGGACCGACAAGGTCGGCTCGAAGGTCACACAGACTTTGATGCGCAGCTCGCTCGTGATGTTTCTCTCGGTGCTGCGGCTGCGGCTTTACTACTCGCCTCTCTACCGATGGCTCGAACCGCTACGTCCGGTCGAGGCATGGATCTACAAAAAGCTTCACGCCCCACTGCCGGTGCGGGCCGTGTCCGAAACTCATCGCCCGGTTAAAAGTTAATCCACTGACGCGCGACGAAGCGCCTCCACCACGGCATCTGCATCATAGACGCACCCGCCCCACGTACCGCCACAGACCGCCTGCAACGCCGCCCAAAGCTTTGTGTCGTCCGGCAGCTTCGGATGCGCGGCGAGATCGGTGCGCGATGTGCGAGCGGCGAGCACCGTTGAGCCGTCTTCACCAGAAAATCTGCGCGCGCCTTCGCCGACGAAGTTCACCGAGCCGATCATTTTCTCGCGATCGACGATGATGCTGATGATGTCGCCGTCTCGCAGTTTCCCGATGGGGCCGCCCGCGAGCGCCTCGGGTCCGACATGGCCGATACATGCGCCAGTCGAAACACCGCTGAAACGTGCGTCCGTGACAAGCGCGACGTGTTTCCCAAACGGCAAGTGCTTGAGCGCGGAAGTGATTTGATACGTCTCTTCCATCCCGGTGCCAATCGGGCCGCAACCGCATAGCACGACTACGTCGCCCGCATTAATTGAGCCGGACTTGATCGCCGACATCGCATCTGTCTCACGCACGAACACGCGCGCTGGTCCTTCAAGTCGGAACACGCCATCCGCATCGACGACCGACGGATCGATCGACGTGCTCTTCACCACGGAACCTTCTGGCGCCAGGTTGCCACGCGGAAAAGTCACCGTGCTGGTGAGTCCGCGCGCCTTGGCTTCGCTCGGCGACATGATGACGTCACTCGCCTCCACGCCATCTTGTTGCAACAGGATTTCTTTGAAACGACTACGACGTTCCGAAGTTTCCCATGCCGCGAGATTCTCGCCCACGGTTTTGCCCGTCACAGTCATCGCGCCAAGTTCCAACACACCCAGATCACGCAATTGCAACATGACTTCCGGCACGCCGCCCGCGAGGAACACGCGCACGGTGGGATGATGAACCGGACCGTTCGGCAACACGGAGACAAGGCGCGGGACTTTGCAGTTCGTTGCGACCCAGTCGTCACAAGTCGGACGACGCAACCGGGCCGCATGTGCAATCGCGGGGATGTGAAGCAAGAGGTTTGTCGATCCACCGAACGCGGCGTGGACGACCATCGCGTTGTGAATCGAAGCGTCGGCAAGGATGTCGCGGGTGCGCAGGCCGCGCTTTTCCATTTCGTGTAACGCGCGCGCGGATTGAACTGCCAGATCGCTCCACACCGGCTGCCCCGACGGCGCGAGGGCCGAGTGCGGAAGTGAAAGGCCGAGTGCTTCACCAACAACCTGCGACGTCGCCGCCGTACCAAGAAACTGACAACCGCCGCCCGGCGAAGCACACGCACGACATCCCAGATCAGCGGCTTCTTGCAGTGACAACAACCCGTGAGAAAACCGCGCGCCGATCGTCTGGATCGCGCCGGCGTCTTCGCCGGTTTCGGGCGGCAACGTGACGCCACCCGGAACGAGAATCGTCGGCAAGTCGTGCAGTCCCGCGAGCGCCATCATCATTGCGGGCAAGCCTTTGTCGCACGTCGCGACACCAAGCACGCCGGAGCGCGTTGGCAGCGAGCGCGCAAGTCGGCGAAACAAAATCGCTGCATCGTTTCGATACGGCAGGCTGTCGAACATGCCGGTCGTTCCCTGTGTTCGCCCATCGCATGGATCGGAGCAAAACGCGGCGAATGGAATGGCTTTCAGCTTTCGGAATTCTTCCGCCGCCGCCTGGACTTGCAGGGAAATCTCCCAGTGACCTGTGTGAAAACCGAGTGCGATGGGCTCGCCGTTTGGTGCGCGCATTCCACCTTGAGTGCTGAGGATCAAAAACTGTTTCCGCCCAAGTTCACTTGGGTTCCATCCCATGCCCGCGTTTTGCGTCAGGCCGAAGATGTCGCCGCTCGGGCGCTCGCGTAACATCTCCTCGGTGAGCGGGAGGGCACCGCTCGGTCCGGCGGCTTTGGTGCGGATATCGAAAATGTCAGCAGGCATCGGCGCGAACTTGCCAGAAGCGGACACACGAATCACGAGAAACGAAGCACGCTTCCCGAGATTGACCACGGAAAACACTGAAGACACGGAGTTGAGGACTGGCTCCTTCCGTGTGCTCCGTGTTTTCCGTGGTCAACAAAACGAAACGGTTTCAGGCTAACGCAAGCCCCGGCGCGATGTCGGCATCGAGTTCAGTGACGAAGCCACGCATCAGCTTGCGCTCTGCGAGGACGGCAATCATGGCCGCGTTGTCGGTGCAGAGGGCGCGCTCGGCGACACGCAGCGTAAAACGATTCCTCTCACACGTACTCGCGAGTTCGCGACGAAGCGCTCGATTGCATGTCACACCACCGGATGCGGTGACGCATTGAACGCCCAGGCGCTTCGCTGCACGAATTGTTTTGGTCACCAGCACTTCCACGATCGCGGCTTGCACGCTGGCGCAGAGATCGCGAACAGCCTGGTCCTTATCCAAGAGGTTTGGATTGTCTCGGAGGAAATAGCGCACGGAAGTTTTCAATCCGCTGAAGCTGAAATCGTTGTCTGCATCGCGCAGTTTGGGGCGGGGAAAATCGAAACGCCGCGCGTCGCCGCTCTCCGCGAGCCTGTCGATCAGCGGACCGCCGGGATAGGCGAGACCGATGAGTTTCGCTGTCTTGTCAAAACACTCGCCGGCAGCGTCATCAATCGTGGAGCCGAGCACGCGGTGCTTCAATTCGCCCTCGACGTTCACGAGCAACGTGTGGCCCCCGCTGACCACGAGCGAAACATTTGGTTGAAACTCCTCGAAATGCGCCACGAGCGGTTCGCCCCAAATCCACGGTGAGTAAAGATGCGCCTCATGGTGATGAACGCCGAGAAACGGTTTGCCCAGCGCGAACGCCATCGCTTGCGCGGCCTTCAAGCCGACCATCAGCGCGGCAGGCAAACCGGGGCCCTGAGTTGCGGCGACGGCGTCGAGTTCACCCGCAGTCACGTGCGCCTCCCGGAGTGCGGCTTCGGTGACGGGCTGAAGATTTTTCAGGTGCTCGCGTGTGGCGAGTTCGGGGACAACGCCGCCGTACTCAGCGTGAAGTTTGATTTGGGACGAAACGACATTCGACAACACGCATCCGGCGCGCACAACGGCGGCGCTGGTTTCATCGCAGGAAGTTTCGAGCGCGAGAAGCGTCACTCAACGCGAGGCGACTTTCTCGCCGTTCTTCGGCGCGAGCTTTTCGCCGTTGCGCTTGGTGTAGAGCGAGAGGCCTTTCAGAAGGTCCATTGAGCGATCGAGCTGGATGTCTCGAACGTTCTTCACGCGCTCGCGATCCTTTTCTTCGAGCGATTCGAGGCCGCCCGGCGCGCGCTTGATGAACAGGTCACGCTCTTCCTCTTCGCTCATCGGCACGAGGATGTCCGGCGTGATGCCCTTCTCGTGAATGACCTTGTGACTCGGGGTGTAATACTTCGCCGTCGTCAGCCGAAGAGCGGAGCCGTCCTGCAACGGAAGAATGCTTTGCACAGAGCCTTTGCCAAATGTCTGTTCGCCAAGCACCACGGCCTTGCACTTGCCCGTCATGGTCAGATCCTGAAGCGCGCCGGAAACAATTTCCGAGGCGCTGGCGCTGCCGCCATTCACCATCACGACTACCGGCACGGATGGATGCGTGTTGCGACCCGTCGCGCGGTATTCGGAACGCGCCGTCTGTCCGCGGCCTTCTGTGGAAACCACGAGCGTGCCGCGAGGAACAAACTTCTCGACAACCTTCACCGCAGCGTCGAGCAGACCGCCCGGGTTGTTGCGCAGATCGAGGATCAGCGCTTCCATCCCCTTCTTCTCCAGTTTGCGCAGCGCGTCTTCAAAATCCTCCGGCGTCGCTTCGCCAAACTGTGTCATGCGCACATAGCCGATCTTGTTTTCGCTCAGCGGGAACTCACGCTTGCCGTTGATGTCCTTGACGGTGTCCACCTTGATCGCCGCGCGCGTGAGCGTGTAATTCGTCATGGTGCCGCTCGTGGGGCGCAGGATTGTGACCTCCACTTTGGAACCGGGTTCTCCGCGCAGTTTCTTCACCGCGTCCTGCATCGAAAGTTTTTCCGTGCTGCGTCCGTCGATGCGCAGGATGCGATCGCCGGACAAGATTCCCGCTTTGAAACCGGGCGTGTCCTCCATCGGCGCCACCACCGTGACGTGTCCGTCCTTCAACGAGATCACGATGCCCACACCGCCGAATTCTCCTGAAGTATCCTTCTTCAGCTCGTCGTACTTCGTTGCTTCCATGAACTCGCTGTGCGGATCCAGCGTGTTCAACATTCCTTTCATCGCGCCCTGGATGAGATCCTGATACGTGACCTTGTCGCCATCCACGTAATCCTGGCGGACGCGTTCGAGCACGACGGAGAAAAGTTTGAGGTTCGGATACGGGTCGTCTTTCTCTGCCGCACCGACGGTTTGAAAATAAACCTGCGTCCCGACGAGCAGGTTAAAAGCGAGTGCGGCAAACAAAAGGCCGTAGAAAAACTTGCGCTTCATAAAATTGACGGTCGCAAGATAGTGGTGAGTCTTCCGAATGGCAAGAAACGTGCAGCGCGGAAGGTGCGGTACGTGGACGGCGGTTTTTGCGGACGCGATTCCCGCCAAGGCGAACCAAAACCCGGTGCTTCAGGCGCGAAGCAAAGCCTCGATGAACGGCAGGTCCGCAGGAACCGTCACCTTGGGATTCGGACGTTTGCTTTCAACAAGGCGCACCGGCTGACCGATCAACTCACACGCTGCCGTGTCGTCGGTCAGATTCAGCCCGCGTTCACGCGCGGTCGCAATGGCGCGACGGATCACGTCAACACGGAAGACCTGCGGCGTTTGCACCGACCACAGTTTCAAGCGATCGACCGTTCGGGAGATGGCGATTCCATCCTCGGATTCTTTGATCGTATCAGTCACTCGTTGAGCGGCAACGGCAGCGCCGAAATCGCGCGCAGCCTTCACGCAATCGGAAATCAACTCCGCAGAAACACACGGACGCGCGCCGTCATGGATGGCCAATATCTGTGAACCGGCCTCGATCGCCTGTATCCCGTTCCACACCGAATCCTGCCGTTCCGGGCCTCCTTCAGCGAATCGATATGATTTCTTGAATCCGAACTTTTCTCGCATTTCATCGAACTCGCTCTCCAGCCCGGCGCGAACCACAAGAACGATTTCGTCAACATCCTCAGCGGCTTCGAATCTTGCCCATGTGTGAGCGATGACCGACCGCCCCGCGACTTCGAGGAAGAGCTTGTCGATGTTTGGTCCCATGCGGGTGCCCCGCCCCGCTGCAACAATGATGGCGCTGACCATGGCGGCAGCGTAAACAGCCGGCACGCGAGGGCGAAAGAGAAACTACGGCGAGGCGGAATCCATGGAGACACAACGCCGGGCTTCCCCGCTCTTCCCAAACACCGATCGAACTGGCACGGTCTCGCCCGGGACTATGAAAATACAAACTTCTCTTCTTTCGATCGCACTCGGCCTGGCTCTGGTCGGTTGCTCAAAAAATCCGGCGGCCAACGTTCCGGCGGCAAACGTCCAGTCGGCGACGAACGCACCCGCTGCGGCACCTGCGTCTCCGGCGTCGAGCGCACGCACCTTCGTCTTCGGTCCTCCGAATTCGAGCATCGGATTTACCGGGTCCAAAGTGACGGGCAAGCATGACGGAGGCTTCCGCCAATTCTCCGGCGAGTTCACTGTCGTCGATGGCAAGCTCGCCGGCGCTGGAAACAAAGTGGTGATCGATACCACCTCGCTCTACGCGGACAACGACCGGCTCACGGGGCATCTGAAGAGCCCGGATTTTTTCGACGCAAAGCAGTTTACGAACGCAGTCTTTGAAACAATCAGCGTCGAGACCGGCGCGACCAATGCGATCGTGACCGGCAACCTCACGCTGCATGGAATTACGAAACAGATTTCATTCCCGGCGAATGTTCAAGTAGCCGCGGACTCCGTGGATGTGACGTCGGAGTTCTTTCTCAACCGGCACGACTTCAAAATGGAATATGCCGGCAAGCCCGACGACCTGATCCGCAAGGAAGTCGTGTTGCGTCTCAAAGTCAAAGCCACGCCGAAGTAACAGCGGAGCGCAAAGCTCCAGCTCTGCGCGCTGGTTCCGCAACATCCACGCAGAGGTGGAGCTCTGCGGTCCTCGACCTACACCGGCACGGTGACTTCCTCGCGCGCGGATTTCATTTCGAACTCCGCCTGTCCACGGGTCCTGACGATCGGATTTGCGCCGAGGGTGCCGTGTAACGTCTTCAGGTATTCCGGGGCGCTGACGCGTTTCAGTTCCAGGCGCGCCTGGTGGAGCCGATCTTCGATTTTCAGGCGCTCCGCTTCTTCAGCATAGTGCGGCTTGGAAATGAACTTCGTGAGATAGTTGACGTGCCGTTGCCACAACTTCACGTCGACCGCTTGCTTCGCCAGCAGGCGCTCCTGATACCAGTCGCTGGCCAGCAGATTTTCGCGCGTGAAGAGTTGGCGAAGCTTGGGATGGCCCAGATCGTGACCGTCGTATTGGTCGTCGCGCATGATGTGGAGCAGCGCCTTGAGTGGCGGACATGCCATTTCGATCGAGCCGTCGTTGAAGTAATGCTGCGCCACGCGCTTCTGCGTCGAGACGATGTTGTCGATCCCATCCACAAAAACTTCCATGCTTTGCAACTCCGGCTTGAGCATCCCGTCCGTGAAGACGCGGTCCGGATGATTGAACATGCGGCCGAAGTAAGTGCGCACGAACCTCGACGTGATGCGATAGCCGAGCCGGCTGGCGAAGACCCGTTTGCCGTTGTGGTCGAAGTCGCGGCACTTCTCCAGGTAGTTGTTGCGGATCAGAAATTCCGGGGAGCGCTCCTCCATCGTCATGCGACAGAGAATTTCCGGCACGAGCAAACTCACGTCGTGATCGACGCGGGCGTCCGGGCCAACGTAGCCAGCCGCCGTCACGAAGGCGTCGTAGCCGGTGAGAAGGTAACTCACGAGAGCGTCGTTGAGATCAATGATCGGCGGCAAGGCGTTGAACGGACCCTTGGTCATGGCGCCTTCGCTGCCCGCGCCTGTCGTCGAGGGAGATTTGCCCGTCATGCTCGCAATGAACTCGATGAAGAGCTCCGGCAATTCCATGTAGTGAATCGGATTGTAAACCGCGAGCGCGCGGATGTTTTCCTCTGGCGGATTGTTGCGGCGTCCGGGCGCGACAATGTTCACGGGCTTCGGCACGGGTTCACCAAGCGGAATGCGCCGTTGAAAACGGATCGACATGTCCGCCACATAAACATCACGCGGCTTCACGAGATCCGGCCGTGTCTGAAGATAACGCGGGTTCTTCGTCGGCTTGCCATCCACGACACGCGGGTGTGACGGCACGACGAAGAACGTGCCGTCCGGTTTCGCCACGAAGTCGCGCACGAGTTTCTGAATTGGATCGCTGTATTGCCCAAACTCGATCACGTCATCAAGCATCTGCTTCGCGTTCTCGAACGTGAGCGGTTCGTAATTGGAAAAGAAATTTCCCGCCAGCGAGAAATCCCACTCGGTCTGCTTGTCGTAGCCCCGGTGAATCGCATCGTCGGGCCGCTGGAACAATTTTGCCTCGCAGTTCTTTACGAACTTCACCGCGAGATTTGTGTAGAGCGGGTTCAATCCCTTCACGCGATCCGCGGGCACTACGACGGAAGCGGTGATGTCGTCTTCCGTGGCAATCTTCGCAGCGGCGTGAAAATCCTTGCGCAAACCGAACGTGCGCCAGGAGCCATCCTTCTCGTAGCCAACGCGCACGTAGCTCGTCACGATCTTGCGGTTCTCAAACTTCAGCTCGTTTCCGGGAACACCATTGATGATGTCCACGGAGAAATGGCTGCGCCAGTCCACGCCCCATTCGGGCTTGTAGAAGCGCTTCACCACGAAGACGAGTTCCTTGATGTGCTGCGGAATCGAGCGCAGCCATTGATTGTAATCCGCGCTGTATTCGCGCGACGCCGGCGTGAGGAGCTTGATGACAGAGCCGAGCGAGCGCTCCGGGCTTAGGATCGGGCGCGAATCCTTGCTTTTGGGCGGGCCGTCTTTGAACCGGTTGCCGTAGTCGCGCTTCATCAGGTCGGCGACGAAATCAAAATCCTTCTTGAAGTCCGCGACGAACACCGGGCCTTGAATGATGGCGTCGCTGATCGCTTTTGAAATCTCCGACTTTCCGCCCCCGCTGACGGTGCATGGTTTGTGAAACGCGGCGCCCTCCGCCACTGTGCCGACGAGTCGCCACTGCTTCGTCCCGCTGATGCGCTCCATGTAAATTTTGTAGCCGGACGGGCGGATGTAAACTTTGCTCGGCAGCAGCTTGAGCGAGCGCGTCTTGTCTTTCTGCAACCAACTGACCGACTGCGTGCGCAAATCGAATTGAACATCCTCGGGAACGTAAACGACGTCAGGCCACGTTTTATCGACGCCGTAGCCGTCCGGATGAATATCCATCGCCGCGCTGTAACGCTGGACCACTTCGTCCCAAGAATAATCGAGACGCGGCATGTGTTTGCGTCCACTCAGATCCTCGCCGAGCTCGTAGCTGGGAAACACCAGTGCGCCGCCGGCGTGTTCCTCCTCGGCCAGGCCAAACAGATTCGCGGCGAAGCTGATCTGCGTCTTCACCTCTTTCTTGCAGTAGCCGAAATAATTGTCCGCGATGATCGTCACGATCACTCCGCGTTCATCGCGCGCCGTGAGCTTGAAGGCCACGCCGTTGTTGTAACGCTCGTCCGGAGTTTTCCAACACATGCCGTCGCGGCGCTGGCGTTCCGTGGCGTCTTCCCAGTTTGGCAGTCCGACATCACGTTTGGTCACATTGATGAGATGTGGGGCAAGAATCACACAGCCCGTGTGGCCGCTCCAGTGATCGACATCGAGACCGGAATCATTTTCTGGCAGGTAAGGATCGCCCGCGTTGCCGAAGATGCTTTCCACGAAGTCCAGATTGCTGACCAGATTTCCGGGCACGAAGAAACGCGTCTCCATCCGCTTCTCCGCGATGAAGCTCGGAACTTCCGGGCAGATGGTCGGGCGCAACATCAACGACACCCAGCATCGCGCCTCGTCCGCTTGCGACGAAGTAAACGGCAGGCGCATTGATTCCGCAGGCGGACGCAACGCCCGCTCCAGTATCTCGGCAAAGGTGCGTTTCGGAACGGCGCGTTTGTCGTCAGGGATCGGCATTCCACCTTCGGCGACATGAAAGATGCCTTCCGTTGTGCGGCGATCACTCTTCGGGTTGTGCAACACGCCGTTCTTCAGACGGAACGACCGAACGATCTCAGATTCGAAAATGTTTTTGTCCGGCGGAAGGGAGAGCGCACGCGCCAGCCCCGATCGATCCAAAACGAACGTGCGGCACGGCAACTTCGGCGAAAGTCCGGTCTCGTAAAGGTAGTCGTCGAGGAACTGCTGGACGCGCCAGTCCGCCGGGCAAAGATAATCCGCCAGCAACCGCTCCGTCTCGCGCTGATGTTGCAACAGCGCCTGGATCATTTCCTGAAACTCGTCGTCTTCCGCCGCGCGCGCCGTCGGGCAACCGAGCGAGGCAAGCTTCAGGTTGATGTATTGCCAAAGCTTTCGCTCGGCAGCGGGGATGGATCGCGTTGCAGTCATGACCACGGCTGCGGAAGATACCGGGGCGGGGAAGAACGACGCAAGGTTCGCTGCCGCCGCCGGGCAGTTTGACAACAAAGACACTTTAATAGAAACCCACAGCCGATGGAAAACCGTTGAAGAAATCGAAACGGTTCGCTTAACTATTTTTCGCTTTGCAAGCTTTCTGGCCCAGTCTCCTTGAACATATTCAACGCCCGAGATGGCGAATCGGAGGATTCATTCTGCTTCACAAGCTTCTGCTTGTTTCGCTGCTCCTTACCGGTCCCGCCCTGCTCCCTTCTCAGTTCCACAGCGAGTCCGCCATCGCGCGGCGGTTCCAAACTTGGGATACGGAGCATTATCTGCACATCGCCGCGCATGGCTACACGCCGAAGGCGGGGCACTGCGCATTTTATCCGCTCTGGCCGCTCTGTATCAGGATCGGCGCCTTCGTGACCGGCGGGAACTTCGTCGTGTCCGCGTATCTCCTCGCAAATCTTTTCTCGTTCGTTGCCTTTCTCTTGTTTCACCAGTTTGTTCGGGAGAATCACGATCTCGCCATTGCAGACCGAGCGACCGTTCTGCTGGTGGTGTTTCCGGGCTCGATCTTTTTCAATTTCCCATACACCGAGTCGTTATTTCTCCTGCTCGTGATGGCGTGTCTTGTGTGTCTCCGACGTGGTTTTCTGGTTGCAGCAGCGGCGATGGCTTTTCTACTTCCAATGACTCGTGCCGTCGGCGTTTTCATTTTGCCGGTTCTCGTTTGGGAACTGTTTCGCAAAAAGTCACCGATCAAGAACTACGCCCTTTCGCTCGCGCCGTTGCTCGGTTACGCGTGCTACTTCGGAATCATGTACTTTTTTACGAACAATCCGTTCGAAGGATTCGCCGCGCAGCAGAATTATCCCGCACAACCGTCCATCACGCGCATTGCCGACCCAGTCGGGTTCGCGCAGGCGTTCATGGACTTTCGCTGGTCGCACGACATGCTCCATTCGTGGGTTGACCGGCTTTTCTTCGTTCTTTTTCTGGCCAGTGCCTATTGGATGCTTCGAGCAGATACCACTTACTACGTGTATTCGGTCTTCATGGGACTTGTCCCGGCGCTCTCAAACATTCTCATGTCCTACACACGTTTTGTCTCGCTGGTCTTTCCGCTGTTCATCGTGTGGGGCCAGTTCACGCTACGAACGCGATCGTTCTGGCCGATCGCTGTTCTTTCTTTCGCGGCACAAAACTACTTCTTCATTCGCCACATCATGGGGCAATGGGCCGGGTGAATTCTGGCTAAAGGACCCCTGTGGGCTGAATTAGCTGCTGCTTTCCGGCTTCCCGAGCGAGTCGTATTGTTTGCAGCATTAAAACACACCATGCCACGACCAAAATCGTGTTGCGCAGAACCAGACCGGCTGTTTCTGAAAAGTTGATGCCTTCCATGTAGTCTGGAACCGGGTAGAACGTCGGGGTCAACATTGCGGCAATCGAAAGCGCCAACGGCACGTATATGCCTTTGAAACCGGCCATTGCCGCCACAGGCAGGAGCCAGATCATATATTGTGGACTCAGCACCTGGTTGAAAGCGACGAATCCAAGTAATGGCAGCAACAACAGGCGTGCGATGCCCGAGGCGGACAGTTGCCAAGAGCGTTTTGCGGCGAGACATGCCACGAAAACTGAAATGCTCACCGTGCCAGCAAAGCAAAGCTTCGCCCACGGAAGCAAAGCGTCAGCCGCCGGACCATGCAGTTCCATGCATCCGTGTCCACCGGTCCACTTCGGATTCGTGACTCCGAAGTGATGTGTCATCCAGAGTATGGAGGAATACAAGGATTCGACCTGAAGGCCACGCTCCGCATGGTAGCTCATAAATCTCCACCACGGTGCAAACAGGCTCGACAGGACGAGCGGGGCTATCCCGGCGACTAATCCAACCAGAAACGGCCTGCTCTTTCGCCGCTGAACTGCCAGGACGAGCAGAATCGGGAGAAATACCGCCGGGTATAATTTCATGCCGATTCCAACCGCAAGCGTGACACCACTCCAGCAATAGCGTCCGCGCGCAAACAACCAAATACTCGCCACGCTGATCAACGCCGGAAAGACGTCGTAGCGTTGTAAGTAGAAATATCGCATGAACGGAACCGCCAGCGCATAAAGGGCGAGCGGAATGAGCGAGCGGATTCCTTTATTCTCGCGCAACCCGAATCCCAAGAGAAGGCATTTGACCACCGTATCCGCGATGATCGCACAGAGCTTGAACGATTCGGCGTAGTGCGCTTCCCCGGCGAGGTAAGGCAAAGCAAACACCGGGATTGCGTAAGGGGGATATTCCAGAACCCGATCGCGATAGGGCATTATCCCTCGCGCCAAGTCGCTGGCGACCGTTCGGTAAAGCACCACGTCGTGCTGAACCATGTCATCAATGACAGAAAACAACGGCAGGCCGGAAACGAGCAGAATCGCTGAAATGACGGCCATTTGCAGAGTTCGACTCTGGTCAACGGCCTCCAGCAGGCGATACAAACTTCTATTCATGGGTTGCGCGGACATGCTGGGGTTCCTGAAGGGCTTCTTGCCGCGTCTCGCCAC
>JBBRBM010000156.1:0-14279 GCA_038205745.1 Verrucomicrobiota bacterium
CACGTAGAAGCCGTAGAACGTCGAGACATCTTTCGGCCCGCCCACCTTGAGCACTTCGTCGGATGTTTTCTTCGCGTCCATCATGCCGGCGAGCGAGAGCAGCGCGGCGCCTGACTTCGAGCTATTGACCTCGGGAACAACTTTTCGTCCGCGCGTCGCGGCGTCGGTGCAGAGCTTCGCGACGTCTTCATCGCCGAGCGTGCGCATCATTCGCGCGCCGCTTTCGAGCGTCATCACGAGCAAGCCTTGCAGGCCGGCAGTGACGCCCTGCTTGTTGGGCGAGCTCGGCCAATCGAGAAAGCGCATTCCATCGATGCGCTCGTGGCCATCGGGCCCGACGAGCTTCACGAATTTTTTCAACAGCGCGGTGAGATAAGGTTTCTGCGCGTCGAGATAAGCGCGGTCGCCGTGATGCATCCACATCTCCTCGTGGATGAGCACCCACCACATCGAGTACGAGCTGATGCCGTTCATCCATTCGGTGACGGGCGTGATGTTGCGCGTGAGGTCGAGCGACTTTGGAATGACGTCATTGAAGCCGAACACCGCGTTGATGGTGCTGACCTCGGGATGCATGTCGCCAATCCAGACGAGGCGGTCGCGCTTGATGCCGTCCCAAAGATACTCCTGCATGTTCAAGTGAACGGTGTAGGCGCCGACCTGCCAGATGCGGTTGAGCCGTTCGTCGTCGCAGCGAAAGGAACCGATCTGCGGAATGTCGCGGATCTGCAATACCGCGCGCACCTCGCTCAACGAAACATCGCCGCCCTCCGCATCGATGCGCACGAAGCGAAAGCCGCTCGGCCCGATACGAATTTTCCCGAGCCATGGCAACGTCACTACTTCATCTCGAATGGCGTGATCGTTCTGCGCGTTCTTCTTGCCGCCGAGCTCCGCCATCGCTTCGGAAACCGATTCACCAAAACGCACGCGGATCTTGCGCGGTGTTTTGTCTCCGAGGATCGGCGTGATGATTTCGACGAAGCCCTGCAACTCGACACCGAAATCCAGCAGCACTGCTGCGGTGTTGTTCGAGGAGGACTTCAGTACGCAAGGCGGCGCAGGCTCTTTGAGCACGGCCTGACCGGGCTTTGGCTTCAGCAAGCTCTCTGCGTTCTTCACGCCAGAGTCGCTCTTCCAAACGATGCGCGTCGGCGCGATGAAGAATTCGCTGAGCGGCGACGCGGTGATGTTGGATTGAACGTTCGCCGGAAGGGCGGGCGGGAGCGCGAAGGAACTTGTCGCGACAACAAGAGCAACCCCGACGACGACGTACGCGAAGGTCCGTCGGACATCGCGTAGCGATGTTGTGAAGGTAGCCGTGGGCTTCAGCCCACGGTGTTGCGGCAGTGAACCTTCCGTCGCGTAGCGACGGTCGACGACAAACGCTCGTCTATCATCAGGCGTCGCTACGCGACGCGCACCGCCGGGAGCGCGAATCCGTGGGCTGAAGCCCACGGCTCCCTTCGAGGGGTCGCTACGCGACTCGAAAACAGGAACAACGGGGATGTGCCGGACGCAACTGCACAACAAATGCCTTATCACCTTTTTCATCGCGTGTTTTTGCAAACGAACTGATACGAGCCGGAACCGACTTCGATCTCGATCCTGTCTCCTGTTGAATCAAATTCTCTCACACCACGGGCAACCGAGATCGCGTGGCCACGCTCCGTGATATTCGCCGCTTTCGGCAAAATGACCCGTGCCGTCGTGTTCGCCGGAATCGTGACGCTCAATTCGAACTTGTCGCCGGTTTGTTTCCATGCGCTCACGATTTTGCCGCGCGGTGAATCATATTCCGACCGCACCCCATCGATGGGCTTCACGTCCGCCGTTGCGGCTGAGGTCGGCGGATGCGTGTGAATGATGACGCGCTTGTAAGCCGGCCCGTCCGTGTCGATGCCAGCCAACGTCTGATATGCCCACTGCATCACCGCGCCGAACGAGTAATGGCTGAACGAATTCATCGACGCGTTCTGGTTTCCGCCCGCGCCGTTGAAGCCGTGCTCCTTGGTGAAACTGTCCCAGCGTTCCCAAACTGTGTTCGCCCCCTGCTCCACTTCGTAACCCCAGCTCGGAAACTTGCGACTCTGGAAGAGCCGGATCGCGAGATCGTTCTGACCGTTCGCGCTCAACACAGGCAGCAACGGCTTCGTGCCAAGAAATCCCGTCGCCATGCGAAAACCATTCTTCTCGATCTTCGCCGCGAGGCGCTCTGTCGCGGCGCGAACCAATTCATCCGGCAGCAAACCAAACGAGAGCGCCAGCACGTAGGCCGTCTGCGTGTCCACGTCTAGCGGGGTGCTAGAGTTCCCCATTGCACAGGCAGCCCGATCTGGCATCCCTTCGGGATGCATTCGATTCTCCACATCGATACCGGAGGTCTTCGCTTCGCTTCGACCTCCGGCTACCGTCTGGCACCGCTTCGCGGTGCGGCTGTTGGCGACGTCAATCGCGTTTGCTGAGCACTTCGCGTTCATAACGTTTCACCTCCGCCAACCACGCATCGCCGACCAGCACATTCTGTTGTTCGCAATACGCGTCCCACACCGCGCCGATCGGCAGCGTCTTGGCTTCCTCCTGCAACGCGAGGCGCGTGGTGTAATCGCCCGCGGCTTCGGCGGTGCGGAGCTTCTCGGACGGTTCGAGCAGCGCGATCAACAGCGCGCGCAGCATGTTGCGCGTGCCGATGGTCCACGCGGCGACGCGATTGATGCTCGCGTCGAAATAATCGAGCCCGATGTGGACGCGATCCAACGTGCCGCCAGCGTCTCGCTGGCTTCCTTTCCATCCCGACCCGGCAAGATGCCGGTGGCACGCCACGATCTCGCGTGCGATGGCAAGCAGGTCATCGTTCAGCACCACCACGTGATCGCTGTCCCAACGCACGCCGCGGCTGACGTGCAACAGGATCTCGGGAAGAAACTGCAGCACGCTGGAGATTTTGTCGGAGATGCTCTCGGTTGGATGAAAATGTCCCGCATCGAGCGTGAGCAGTTTTTTCCGCGTGATGGCGTAGCCGAGATAAAACTCATGCGAGCCCACGACGTAACTCTCGCTGCCAATGCCGAAGAGTTTCGGTTCCACCGCGTCGAGATTCAGCTTGGGCGAAATCGTTTTCTTGAAGATGGCGTCGAGTGAATCGGCGAGACGTTCGCGCGGCGCGACACGATCGGCGGGCGTGTCTTTGTAACCATCGGGAATCCACACGTTCGTGATGCAAGTCTTGCCGAGCGCCTTGCCCATCGCTGCGCCGATTTCGCGACAACGAATCCCGTGCTCGATCCAGAACTGGCGAATGCCTTTGTCGCGATGCGACAACGTGAATCCGTCCGCCGCCTTCGGATGCGAGAAATACGTCGGGTTGAAGTCCAGGCCGAGTCCGTTGGACTTCGCCCAAGCGATCCAGTTGCGGAAATGTTCCGGCGCCACGGCATCGCGATCGACTTTCCTGTCGCCGAATTCGCCGTAGAAGGCGTGCAGGTTCAATCGGTGTTTACCGGGAATCAGCGCAAACGCCTGATCGAGATCCGCGCGCAATTCATCCGGTGTGCGGGCTTTGCCGGGATGATTTCCCGTCACGGCAAGTCCGCCGCCGAGCGTGCCGCCGAAATTTTCAAAGCCACCGACATCATCGCCCTGCCAGCAGTGAAGCGAGATGGGAATGGTCGGGAGCGTCTTGAGCGCGTGATCCACATCCACGCCGAAATCGGCGTAACGTTCACGAGCGAGGTTGAAGGCAGAATCCAGCGAGCGCGTGCGTTTCATTGGGCGGCGGAGATTATCCGCAGCGCTTGGCGTGGCACAAGAGTTCAGAGGCTGCGAACCGGACCAGCACCCGTTTATTGTCAATGCACCCAAGCGAGGTGGTAAGCATTCTCACTGTTCTGCGCGTGATCGCGTGCGTTAAACTTTCGCGGCATGAACGCTCCGCCTCTTGCTGTTCCAGGTTCTCGTTCCTCACGTTTCCATCCGGCCGACAAACGAGCGGCGCATGCATTCACCAGAGTTGAACTGGCGGCAGTGCTCGCCGCGTGCGCGTTGCTGTTGGCGATCGTGCTGCTGCGCTGGGCAGCGACAGCATCCGCACGCAGCGCGCCGTGTGCGCGAACAATCTCAGCCGGATCGGTCAAACGCTGGCGAGCTGGGCTGCCGATCATGATGAGGGTTATCCATGGCTGATCTTCCCCAGCGGCGGCGGAACGCGCGGGGATAGTCTCAATGGGCGTTACACGTATTTTCAGTTCGCTGCGCTTTCAAACGAATTGGTGACACCTTCTGCTCTCGCCTGTCCGAGCGATGGTAGTAAGGCCAGCGCCAACACGTTCGCATATCCCAATTTCAGAGATAACAACGTCAGTTACCTGCTCTGTCATCCCTCGCTTTCGGAAGGGCGCGTGGTTCTTTCCGGCGATCGCAACATCGGAACCGCTTCGCAAACGGAATTCTGTCCCGAATTCGGTTCTGCTCAATGGCTGCCGAGGCCGGCAACGAACGCCTGGGATCTGCGGATTCATGTGAATCGGGGCCACTTGCTCTTCAATGACGGAAGTGTCGAAGCTACTGACAATGCCCGGCTGCGTTCTGTCCTCTCACCGTCCGGCGTGAGCAATGCGTTACATTACATTGCTCCGAACTGATTTCGCCTCCATGAAAACATCTCGCATCGTCGCGCTGCTGCTGCTTGCACTTAGCTTCGGAACTCACGCAACAACTCCGCCGAAAGTCATATCGGAAACAGCGCAGAGTTCAGTCACAGGTTATGGCGACTCATTTGCGCCAACGTTTAGCCCGGATGGACGCTTTGTCGTCTTCGTCAGCCAGGCGAAAAATCTCACCACAAACGGCGCGTCCTCACCGTGGCTGGACGTGTTCCTGCACGACCTGGAAACCGGGCGGACGGAGTTGGTGAGCGTGAACACCAATGGTGTCGGTGGTGGAAACGGAAACTCGTTTCACCCAAGTGTTTCTTCGAATGGACTGTTCGTGGCATTCGGGAGCGGGGCGTCGAACCTCGTCGCGAACGATACCAATGGTTACGGCGACGTTTTCGTGCGCGACATGGTATCGGGAGTGACGGTGCTCGTAAGCGTCAGCACAAACGGAGCGGGCGCGAACGGCGGATCGGGAGCGCCGCTGATCTCGGCGGACGGAGTGCAAATCGTGTTCGAGAGCGGCGCGTGGAATGTTTTTCCGAATGACACGAATCGGTATGGGATCGATATCGTTCTTCACGATCGTCTGGCCCGAACGAATCTTTTGATCAGCATCGACGCCAGTGGGACAGGCAGCGCACTAGGGTACCTTTTTGTAACCAGCTCGGACCAAGCGGCAATGTCGGACGATGCTCGCTACATAGTCTTTGAGAGCAGTGCCACGAATCTTGTACACGACTCGCCACCTTACGGAGGCATTTTCGTCCGCGATGTTGAAGCGGGCATGACCTACGGCGCTAGCACGGGCAGGGCTTATATCCAGCCGATCATCAGCGCGGACAGTCGCCATGTGTTCTGCGCGACTCGCGATGCGGCGAATAATTACCAACTCGTCGACTACAATGTGCTCACCGGCACTACTTCGTTGCTCGCCAGCAATCTCCTTCTCGATTCGTTCCTCAGCGCCAGTGCGGACGGACGCTTCGTCACGGCCGCGACTACGAACGCCATTTCCGTGTTCGATACGTTGAACGGAACGGCGGAAATTGTGTGCGGCGATGGTGTCATGCCCGACCTGAAGTCCTGGCGGTCACCCGTGATTTCCGCGAACGGCCAGCGCGTCGCATTCGTCGGCGCAACAAACATAGATGGCCCACCGTCGGTTTACGTTTACGACCGCCAGATCGTTACGCGCCAGCTTGTCAGTGTCACCGCCAACGGAGAACCGGCGGAGATCGCAATCATGTCAGAACCGGTGATCAGTCGGGATGGACGGCGGATCGCCTTCGAGAGCCGCGCGGCCAACCTTGTCGCCGGTGACTTGAACCAGGCGAGCGACATCTTCGTGCGCGATCTCAGCAACAACACCACGCATGTCGTGTCTGCTGCTGCTGTGCCGTCAGCGACAGCCCCACTTGCCTCCAGCGTCGGTGCGCGTTCAGCGGGCGAATTGGGCCGGGTGATTGCATTCACCAGCTTTGATCACACTCTCGCTACGAACGACGACAACGCATGGCGCTCCGCCTTCGTGCGGGATCGCGTGAGCGGGACGAATCGCGTATTGGCTACTGCCGCATCGCGAGCGCTGGGAACCAATCGGCTGGCGTTCAATCCGACGTTGAGTTTGAACGGCAGGTATGTGGCTTGGCAGGAACATCCCGTGCCGCTCATTGGCAGCGCGACTGGCGCGACCAACATCTTCTGGCTCGACCTGCTGACCGGCGCTGAGCGTGTGGTTTCGTGCGGTTCAACCACGTTCCGAAATGCACCGCCGACATTAAGTCCCGATGGACGCTGGCTCCTCTTCACGGCGATGGTTCCGGGGTATTCGTACAAGCAGGTGTTTCGCTGCGACATGTTTTCCGACTCGGCGACCAACGAGTTGCTGAGTCAAAAATATGGTGGCACCGGCCCGGCGACGGGCGATTCTTCCGCGCCCGCCATGAGCGCGGATGGCAAACGGGCTGTGTTCGCAAGCTGGGCAGTAGATGTGGTCACGAACATCAGCATGGTGACCAATCCGCAGGGAGTTGCGCGAAATCTCACCAGCGGGAAAACACACTGGGTGAGTTTTAATGCGAACGGATTTTTCATCAGTAATTGGGGCATCTCCGATTTCGCGATCAGCCGCAACTCGCGATACGTGTTCGTTCGATCGGCATTGGAAAGCTCACCACAAGTCGTTTACCGCCACGATCTCAAGACGCAGGGCCGAACCAACCTGCTCGCTTGCACAGGGTGCTCCTCATTTTCGGTGACTGAAGACGGTAACGTCATCGCGTATCGCGCGGACTCGGACACCAACATTTACGTGCGCGATGTGCGCAGCGGTGAAACAACGCTCGTCAGCACGAACGCGCTCGGTTGCTGCTTGGTCGGCGGATCGAGCCCGTCATTCGCGCCACAGATCAGCGGTGATGGCCGATACATCGTGTTCGCCAGCGCGGCCACCAACCTCGTGCTTGGCGACACGAACAATGCGATCGACGTTTTCGTTCATGACCGCACGACCCGCACCACGATGCTCGTTTCGCGCAATGCCGCAGGCGCGGTAGGTGCGGGCAGTTCATCCACACCGGTGCTCGCGCCGGACGGACGCACCGTTGTGTTTTCGAGTTCCGCCAGTGATTTGGTTGCGGGCGATTTCAACAATGCCCGGGACGTTTTTGTGCTTCGCCTCGGCGGAGAAGATTCGGACCTGGACGGAATGGATGATGATTGGGAGATGGCTTACTTCAACACGCTCGCGCGGGATGGCAGCGGCGATTTCGATGTTGATGGCGCGACGGATCGTCATGAGTTCGAGGCAGGCACCGACCCTACGAACATCGGATCGATCTTCCGCGCCCTGACGATCGAACCTGGAAACGGTAACAGCCGGCTCGTTCTCTGGCAGTCGCAGATGGACCGCAAATATCGAGTCGAGTTCAAAAACGACTTGAGCGAGGAGTTCTGGGAGGAACTCGGAACTGTCACTGCGTCTGGTTCGATCGCGTCACTTGCTGATCCTGCCGCTGCCCCGCGCCGCATTTACCGTGTCGTGTTACTGCCATGAACGACACGCGGTGCGCGACACGGCACAAGTAGGACAGCGCTTCCAGCCTGTTCCACACTCTAAGCCGGAACGATGCAGCAGGATGGGGAGCGCACGCGCCCTCGCGTGCAGTGTTCCGCGCCCTCGCGGAACACGAGGAGATCGGCGTCACACGGTAACCATCGGTGTGGTTCTCGATCCTGCCGCCGACCGGCGAGGGCGCCGGTCGGAACACGCGAGGGCGCGTGTGCTCCCGAAACTAACTGCATCGATGCGGCGAAAAAGAATGTTGAGACGGGTGAGAAGCATGTCCTACTAACGCGCGATGAAATCAAAGCCGCCGCGCGGGAAGAAAACCTCTGGGTCTGCGAACTCCGTTGCGATCGGCAGGCGATACGCCGCAATCGATCCGAAACTGTTCATCACGAACCGCGAACGATTGCGATTGCTGATGCAGCCGAAGTCGCTCGCGGTCGTGAATGCGAATGATGTGTTGCCGTCGAACGCGGACGGGTCGTTGCGGCTCATTCCTCAGAGCGATTTGTTTTATCTCACTGGCATCGAACAGGAGCAGACGGTCTTGTTGCTCTTTCCCGATGCAGACGATGCGAAGCAGCGCGAGATGCTTTTCATCCGCGACGTGCATCCGAAGCTGGAAATCTGGGAAGGCCACAAGCTCACGAAGGACGAAGCGCGGGCGATCAGCGGCGTCGAGCGGATGCATTTCCTCAGTGAGTTTCCTGCGCTGTTCCATCGGCTGATGTGCGAGTGCGAGCACGTTTACCTGAACTCGAACGAGCACAAGCGCGCGGTGATCGAAGTGGAGACGCGCGAGTCGCGTTTCGTGGCGGATGTGGTGCGGCGCTATCCGCTCCACGATTACGAGCGGCTCGCGCGCTTGATGCATTCGTTGCGTGTGGTGAAGTCGGAGTTCGAGGTCGAGTTGATCAAGCACGCGAGCGCACTGACTGGAGCGGGTATTCAGCGCGTGTTGAAATTCACGAAGCCGGGGGTGAACGAAGTGGAGATCGAAGCGGAGCTGGCGCACGAGTTCATTCGCGGCGGCGGCGGATTCGCTTACACGCCGATCATCGCGAGCGGCGCGAATGCGTGTGCGCTGCACTACATCGCGAACAACGCCGAGTGTCGCGCGGGCGATTTGTTGTTGCTCGACGTCGCCGCGAGTTACGCCAATTACAACTCCGACCTGACGCGCACGATCCCGGTGAGCGGACGTTTCACGCCGCGCCAGCGCAAGGTTTACAACGCCGTGCTGCGCGTCTTCCGCCAGAGTTGCGACAACTTGCGTCCCGGCAAACTGTGGAAGGATTGGCAGAAGGACGCCGAGCAGATGATCGAGAAAGAACTGGTCGATCTTGGCTTGCTCTCGATGCGCGACATCAAGCGCCAGGACCCGAACGAGCCGGCGTTGAAAAAGTATTTCATGCACGGGCTCGGTCATCCGATCGGGCTGGACGTTCACGACGTCGGGTTCACGACGGAGCCGATGCAAGCGGGTTGGGTGATGACGGTGGAGCCGGGCATTTACATTCGCGAGGAAGGTTTGGCCGTGCGGCTGGAGAACACGGTGGTCATTGGCGAGGACAAGAACGTGGATTTCATGGCGGCGATTCCGATCGAAGCGGATGAGATTGAGCAAGCAATGAAGCGGCGATGAAATCGCGGCGCTACTTTGTTCGAGACGCCGTGCTCGCATCAGCGGCGCTGGCGCTCGGCTGTAGATCAGTGAGCGGCGGTGGTCACGAGGTGATTGATTGCCACACGCACTTTTACGATCCGACGCGACCGCAAGGCGTGCCGTGGCCGAACAAGAACGAAACGCAGCTTTATCGCCGTGTGCTGCCGAGTGATTACATGGCGCTCGCGAAACCGCTTGGCGTTACCGGCACGGTGGTTGTCGAGGCGAGCGCGTGGATCGAAGACAACCAATGGGTGCTCGACCTTGCGAAGGATGAGCCGTTCATCAAAGGACTGGTCGGTCACTTGAATCCTGGCGATGCGGAGTTCGCGTTGCAGGTGAAACGTTTCGCGCGCAATCCGCTCTTTCGCGGCATCCGTGTCAGCTTCGGCGAAGTTCCGAAGCTGAATGATCCGGCCAAGGTGCGCGACTTGCGCTTGCTCGCGGAGAACGATCTGTCACTCGACGTGAACGGCGGACCGGATTCACTCGCGGCGGTGGCTGAAGTCGCGCGAGCCATTCCCACCTTGCGCATCATCGTGAACCACGTCGCGAACGTGCGCATTGACGGCGCGGAACCGCCGCGCGCCTGGCAGGAAGGAATGACGCGCGTCGCGGCACAACCGAACACGTTCTGCAAAGTTTCCGGTCTTGTTGAAGGCAGCGGGAAACGTCGCAGCGCACCGCGTGATTTGAATTTCTATCGCCCAGTGCTGGATCACGTCTGGCACTGCTACGGAGAAGATCGCGTGATCTACGGAAGCAACTGGCCTGTGAGCAAATTGTTCGCGGACTTCGCGGCGGTGCTTGGGATTGTGAAGAGTTACTTCGCGGAACGCGGCGCGCGGGCGAGCACGAAGTATTTCGCCGGGAACGCGCGCGCCGCATACAAATGGCTCCAGCGATAATGATTCTCATGCTGTTTCGAATTTCACTTATCCTGGGTTGCCTCGCTTCGCAGTTATTTGCGGGCGAGCAGGCATTGGTTTATGCGCCCGCTCCTGCCGACAATCCGTTGAAAGGTTTCGTTCCGTACGCCGGACAGGCCCGCGCGTTTCCGCACAGCATGGAGTTCGGCTACCTTGCTGACCGTGAGTGCAGTTGTAACAAACACCGGCGTTGCGCCTTTCTACGCCGAATGGCCGATCGAAATCGCGCTGCTCGGCGCGAGCGCGACGCATGTCGAGAGAAGCTGGCGCACCGATTGGAAACTCTCGCGGTTGTTGCCTCACGATGCGGAGCGAAACTGGAAATTTCAAACCTCGCTGCGGGGCATTTCAGGAGAGCATCGCGTTGCGTTGCGCGTGCAGTCTGTTCCAGGTGCAAAGTCGCTTCGATTCGCGAATCGCGAACAGCAGCCGGATGGTTGGATGCTGCTCGGAAGAATTCTCGTGCCATGAAAACCATTTTGTTTGTCCTCGCCTCGTTACTTTGGGCCGGGCCGTCCATGGCGGAACCGGTGCGCCTCGACCTCTTCACCGCCGGCACGCACGGCTTCGCGCTCTATCGCATCCCCGGCATCGTGATCACGTCGAAGGGCACCTTGCTTGCCTACTGCGAAGCGCGGCGTGGTGACAGCGATTGGAGCGATGAACGTCTGGTCATGCGCCGTAGCACGGACGCGGGAAAAACGTGGAGCGAGCAGAGCGAAGTGTTCACGCTGCCGGAACCGCAGCCGATGAACCCGTTGCGCGTCGAGCTTCGTCTCGGGCCGACGAATGACCGCACGCATCACAATCTCGTTTTGATTCCCGATCGCAACGGTGCGGTGCATGCCGTCTTCTGCGCCGATTACTGGCGCAGTTTCTATTCGCGCAGCGATGACGATGGCGTGACTTGGAGCAAGCCGCTTGAAATCACGGATGTGATTGCGGGCTATCGCCAAAAAGGGTGGAACTGGCGCGTGGTTGGGAACGGCTGCGGTCACGGTCTGCAACTCGACAACGGCCGTTTGCTCGTGCCGCTTTGGCTTTCGAGTTCGACGCAACCGCGCGGCAACGGCCATCGCCCCTCGCAGGTCGGTGTCGTGTTCAGCGATGATCACGGCGCCACGTGGAAAATCGGTGCTTGGGTCGGGAAACATTCCCCGGAGTTGGTGACGCCGAGCGAGACATGTGCGGTTCAACTCAGCGACGGCAGCGTGATGTTCAACCTGCGCCACGAAACCACCAATCACTTTCGCTCGGTGAGCATCAGCCGCGATGGCGCCACGGGTTGGAGCAAGCCGGTGTTTGATCAATCGCTGTTTGAGCCGGTGTGCGAGGCCAGCATCATTCGTCTGCCGAAACAATCTCCTGCCGACAGGAATCGCATTCTGTTTTGCAATCCGGACAGCAGGCCGATCGATGGCAAGGAGCGCCCGCGCCGCAGCAATCTCACGTTGAAACTCAGTTACGACGACGGGAAGACGTGGCCGGTGCAGAAGGTCTTGGAACCGGATCTGGCGGCTTACTCCGATCTCGCCGTCGCGCCGGATGGCACGATCTACTGTCTGTTCGAACGCGGCGTGGTGAAGGTCGGCACCCGTTCGCGCACCGCGGCGCTCACGCTGGCGAAGTTTGATTTGAACTGGCTGGAAGGCACGGCCAACACTCCGGCCCGTGAACTCCCCAAGCGCTGAAGCTGCCGAGCGCTCCGGCGCGTCCGCGACAGTCCCGTCACCGCAACGACTCACGTCGATGGACGCGTATCGCGGCTTCGTGATGCTGCTGATGATGGGTGAAGTGCTGCAGTTCCGTTCGGTTTCGAAAGTTTTTCCGGAAAGCGCGTTCTGGAAATTTCTCACCTGGCATCAGTCACATGTGGAATGGATCGGATGTTCGCTCCACGACCTCATTCAACCGTCGTTCTCGTTTCTTGTCGGTGTCGCGTTGCCCTTCTCGATCGCGAGCCGTCTCGCGAAAGGACAATCCTTCGGTCGCATGACACTGCACGCCTTCGGTCGCGCGCTGATTTTGATTTTGCTCGGGGTGTGGCTCCGCTCGACCCACGCAACGCAGACGAACTGGACGTTCGAAGACACGTTGTCGCAGATCGGTCTGGGTTATGGGTTTTTGTTTCTCCTCGGCTTCCGTTCGATGCGTGCTGCGTGGATCGCACTTGGCGTGGTTCTGGTCGGGTATTGGGCGGCGTTTGCGTTGTACCCGTTGCCCGGACCGGAGTTCGACTATGCAAAGGTGGGTGTGAAAGCAGATTGGCTGCGCGACTTCGGACAGACCGGCTTCGCGTTGCATTGGAACAAGAACAGCAATCCCGCGTGGGCGTTCGACACGTGGTTCCTCAACCTGTTCCCGCGCGCGAAAGTGTTCACTCACAACGGCGGTGGTTACGCCACGCTCAGCTTTATTCCCACGCTCGGCACGATGATCCTCGGCCTGATCGCCGGAAAAGTGATCCGCGGCGAACGCGCTCCGCGAGGGAAGCTGCTTTGGTTCGCCGCTGCTGGAGTGATCGGCCTCGCGAGCGGATGGCTGTTCGGTGCGCTTGGTGTTTGTCCCGTAGTGAAACGCATCTGGACGCCGGCGTGGGTGTTGTTCAGCGGCGGCTGGTGCTTCCTCCTGCTCGCGGCGTTTTACGGAGTGATCGACGTGATGCGCGCGAAGCGATGGGCGTTTCCGCTCGTCGTCATCGGGATGAACTCGATCGCGGCCTACTGCATCGCGCACCTTTTCGACGCGTTCATCTTCCGCGATTTGAAAACGCACTTCGGGCCGGACGTGTTCAAATTCGCCGGCGCGGCTTACGAACCGTTTTTCCAAGGGCTCACCGTCCTGTTTGTCTTCTGGCTGATTCTCTTCTGGATGTATCGCCGGAAGATCTTCCTGCGCATCTGAAGGTCACTTGAGTCCGCGGCGAGCGAGTCGGCGTTCAAAAAAGCCGGCGTCGATTCCACTTTCTTCGTCGTGAAAGGCGCCGGCCACTGCTTCCGCAACCGCCCCGACCTCGACCCGATGGTGCGCGAATTTTTCGCGAAGCACTTGAAGCCCGGCGGAAGCGGCAGGTGAAAGCCCCAATATCCAAGGGCTGAAAGCCCGACAGACAATAACCCAGGGCAAAGCGAGTCCGCGAGCGACGCCCTGGGTATGCGTTCCATAAGATTCTCCAAGCCCTGAAAGGGCGACACAGCGCGCGTCAGAATGAAGTAAGGGCGTTCCGAATTCTTCGCAGCAACCGCGCCCGGTTTCGTCGCGCCAGGTCGTGCTCCCAAATCCGCAACACGCGCCAGCCGTCCCGGCGCAAAGTGCGCGTCACGAGCCGGTCACGGGTTTGATTCGCGGCAAATTTCTTCCGCCAGAACGCCGCATTGTTTCGTGGCTTTGTCGTGTGCCGGGGGCACGCGTGCCAGAAGCAACCGTCCACAAACAACGCGAGCTTGAGCTTGTGGAAAACGAAATCCGGTTTGCCAAAAACGGTTTGATGACGCCGCCAGCCCGTGACGCCTTGCGCGCGGAACACCCGCATGAGCGCCAGTTCCGTGTTCTTGTTCCCGCGCGAGCGGATGCGCGACATCACTTCCGAACGCTTGGCCTTGGTGAAGACGTCAGGCATGGAATTCTTTTAACCACGGATGGACACGGATGCAAAGGAGCGCGGCTGGGTGCGCAGCACCAGCCGCAGCAGCTTCGCCAGTCGGTCACGCGGGAAAAGTCCGTGAGCCTTGGCGTGCTTCCAACCGCTGCGGCTGGTCCGTTGGACACCGCCGCGCTCCGGGGCCGATTTGGAAATCGGCGCTCCTTCACACCTCCGCCTTCATCCCTTCAACGCCGTGCGGCGGGCGGTTTCCTCGGGCGTCGGACTCGTCAGGCGGTCGTAGAGTCCCGACCATTGGGCATCGCCCGGATATAATTCCTCGTCGGCCAGTTCGCCGTTCCCGGCCCGGCGCCACGCCTCG
>JBBRBM010000157.1:0-14272 GCA_038205745.1 Verrucomicrobiota bacterium
GACTACTGGAGAAGTTAAGCGCCTGACACCGCAAGCCTGGCATCGCACCCGCGCGTCGGCCGAATCGCCCGCCGCCTGACAACTCCTCACCTGGTTCCGCCGGACGGATACACTCAAGGAGCATGGAAAGGGAGAGAAACATTCGGGACCGCCCACCCAGGGCGGCGGAAATCAGACGGCGGGTGGCCCTTGCCAAAGCGAACCGGAAATAATTCTGTTGGTGTCAACGACCAGCTTCACGCGCCCGCCTCTCCGTCCGGACCGCGTCCACCTCCGCCTGGATTTCTTCCATGCTCATCGGCTCGCCGGGTTGGGCGCGGATTCCATCCAGCACCTTTTTGAGTTCGGCAGCGGCCTTGCGGCGGCGCAATTCGGTCGAAAGCAGGTCGGTCATGGACTTCGATTCGAGCAAGCCGTTGGCTCTGGCTTCTTTGACCAGCATGTCCGGCAAGTCGAGTTGGACGGTGATGCTCATAACGATTCAATCGCTGGCGAAACTAGATCCTGATGACAGCGGAAGTCAAACCGTGAGGCTCTCATTGAAATCCAGAATGGCATCATTTCTTCACCTCGGCTGCTGCTTGAACAGGAGTTCCTGAATCGGTTGTTACCCATTCCGCTCGCCCAATGCCTTGGGCAGATCACGCGCGTCGTGCGGGGCCGCGAGAATTTGCACCTCGGTGATTGTCGGCAGATAGAAAACGAGATAATTCTCAAAAGTCGGCACTCCCCACGATCATATTCCCGGAACCGAGAAGCTGCGCAACCGTCCAATCGCGGGATGTCTCGTCAGCGATTCGAATGCGCGCTTCGCTGCGGTGAAAAAACGGTCTGCGGCTTCTGCATTATCCTTGGCAATCCAATCGCCAATCTCGCGAAGGTCATCCCAAACGGGAGATTTTACGACCAGCCTCATCCGCGGCGCTGGTTTGCGCGCAGAGCTTCCCAATCCGCCGATGTCGGTTCGCCTCCAGATGCCTGCGTGCGCTCGCGCAGCAGCATGTCCAACTCTGGATTCTCTGCAAAGTCCGGCAGATTTCCTTCGCAGGGCACGAGCACGGCCCGCTTGCCGCCTTGCTCGATGACTGTGGCCTCGCCTGCGATGGCTTTCGCGATCAACTCATCCGCGTGCTTTTTGAAAATAGCCACATCCACCGTGCTCATGTTCGCAACGCTACCGGCGCTCCCCTGCAAGGTCAACGGCCCCGATGCCATTTGTCGCGCCCGATTTTATCGGAAAGGGATCGCCCTTTATGACCCGTTTACTGATGATCCAGCAGAAGTGTCTTGGTTCCTCGCTGTTTTCTGTGCCGCAAGATTCATCCGCGGGACGACCGTCGGGCCTCCATCCCCATGAACCTCGTAGCAGCCGACGTAAGGAGGCTCAATCTACATTCCGGGAAAATGATCAGAGCCTCCTTACGTCGGCTGCTACGGTTCAGGAGTTCAAGGCGCGAAGTTTTCGGAAAGGCTGAGGCTCTCCTTCCAGTCGAACGCCACACTCCGGGGCCGCGGGCTTTCGCTATGTGTTCGCGCGATTGAACTCGCCCTTCAGTAATCATCCACAACCAACCGCGCAGGTTTGCTTTGCGTCTCGCCTTTGGCGGTGCGCACCGTGACGGAATACAGTCCCGAGTCCCAGTGCTGCGCTCCCTGCAGGGTCAGCGCTGACTCTGTTGCGCCCGGAATGTCTGTTCCCTCGAATTGCCACTGGAAGGAAGCCTGCCTTGCGTTGGCGATCTTGATACGGAATGTGACGAAGTCTTCCACAGAGGCGAACTGGCTTTTCGGGTGAGAAATAATCCGCGGCGCTGTGTTGCTGCTGAAGTGGGCCGTGATGTCCCGGTCTTCATAAGCGCGGAATTTCAACACACGACTGCTGCTCGGATCGGGCGCGTCCCAGAAGTTGAAGCGAAAGCCGCGGTTCGGCTTGGGCGTCAGCGCCGCCAATGCGCCGCGGGCCATCTTGCCGTCGGGAGCAGTCGGCTTCACCAGCACGACTCCGGCCTGCGGCGGATCGACCGCAACATTGATTACGTGCCTTGTTTCCGTCGCATAAAGCGCTTGCGCACCGAAAACGTCGTCGTTCGCAATCGTGTCGAGATCGGAGATGATGCTGTTCATAACAGACACCATGACTTGCCTGGCTTGATCGGGATGACCGAGGCCGACGATATGACCGAACTCATGAATCGCGACGCGACGAAAATCCACCGAGCCTGATTGCAGCTCGCCGCGATACGAATCCCACGGGATCGCTGAATTGAAAATCGTGTCGCCTTCCACGCGCTCGTCACCAATGTGCCATGTCGTCGTTACCGCAAGGACGCCACGGCCGAATCGGTGCCCGTAGATGCTCGGGCTGAAGAAAATTTCGTTGCGCTCGTTGCCATTGGCGTGTCCCGGCCCGCTGGTGGTGCTGAATTGAATGGTCGGCAGAACGGAATTCCAAATGGCGACGGCCTCCATCGCCACGTCGTCCCACGAAGTATTGCCATCGCTCAGGAAATCTGGCGTGCGCGTATCGTCGAGTTGCAGCACGAGCGGCACTTCGCCGCCAGCCCAACGAAGCGGATACGAAACGATGAAATTGTAAGCGCGCGTGTTCGCAATGATGCCAAGCACCGAAAGGACGACGAAAAGTTTGCGCATTCAGTTCGCTTTCTGTGTCGCGCCGCGGATTTTGCCAGCGAACTCATCGTGCGCCATCGCTCGCGGAGTAGAGCCGCGTCGCGCGCGCGACTTGCCGATGTCGGCTACGTCGCCGAGTGGCGCGCCATCGTGGTGCGTCACCGTGCCATCGGTGAGCACGTTAAACTTACCGTGGAAAAAACCCACAAGCGGCGAAGCGGCGACGCCGTTTTGTTCAACGAAGAGGACCACGCGCTCGTCCACATGAAACTTCGGGATCGAGTCCACATCGAGCGAAGCCTGGCCAATTTTCCCGCCGAGGAATTGCAGTTCAATAACCGGCCCGCCCCGTCCTTTATGCACGCCGATCACTTCAAACCTGACGAGCGTGACGATGCTGCGTTGGCCTTCGATCTTGCGCCACTCGGCGCGTTGTCCGGTCATGCGGCCGGTGAAAATCAAATCAGCCTGGCGAACCATCGCATTAAAATCGGGCGGCAGAACTGAAGTCGCGTTGAGCGCAGGCGCGGCGACGAGAATTGCGGCAATGAACAGCGCTCGCACTACCACGCCATTTAATCTCTTCACGCTGCAAATGTTCACGACGTGGAGTTACTTCTGGAGGGATTCACCGTTGCCCTCATCGATGTAGAAGGCGTCGCCGAAAGTGGTCGTCTTGAGGTATTGCTTCCACTCGCGCAGGCCGAGATCGCGGCTTGCTTCGATGGTCTTCGATTCGGGTTTCCCCGTCGGCGCGGTGCCGTTGACGAAGGCTTCCGTGAGCACACGACCATCCATCGGCTGCGGCGGCTTAACTCCAAGAAGGGAGAGAATGGTCGGCGCTACGTCCGTGTTGCCGGAGGGCAGGGGACTGACGAAGCCGCGGCGGAAGTTCGGCCCCTCTGCGATGAGTGTGTTGTGCATGTCAAAGCGACTCAGCGATGCGTGAGTGCCGCCGCCACGCTTCCCGCCTTCGCTCAGCACAAAACCCGGCGCACCGAATTCGTTGCGCTCATCGGTCCAGCGAAACGACACCACGAGGTCCGGCGACGTATTCGTCGGGTCCATGCGAGCGAGGCTCAGCGGAAACGTGCCTTCGATCTGCAGTCGCGAAAAAATCACGCCGGCGAAATCAGTGCCTTGCAGAAATTCCGCGAGCCGCCGGATCACCGCCTCTTCACGATCGACGACGTAGAGCATGGCACTGCCACCCAGTCCGACCACCATCACGTCGCCGGGTTCGGTGTCTTCGAATTTCTTCGTCGCATTGAAGCCGCCTTTCTTGAGCGTCTCGGCTAGATCGAAGCCGCGCGCGATTGATGAGAAGCCGTGATCGGACACGATCATGATATCGGTCTTGTCGCGGATCCCTTTCTCCTCAAGCGCCTTCAACACGGTGGCGAGTCGTTTGTCGCTGCTTTCGAGCGCCTGGATCGCGGTATCGGAGCCGGGGCTGTTTGCGTGCTGCGACGCGTCGGGCTCGCTCAGCCAGAGCACGCTGAACTTCGGCACGCCTTTCTTCCACAGCACCTGCGTGAGCCCTTTCACTGTCCATTCGTCACGACCCGTGTTCGGCGTCGCGTTGGTCGGAAACTTCTTATTGTCGTTCACTTTCTCGACCTGCTCGGCGAGCGACATGGGAATGGAACGGCCGTTGTAGAGCACCGGAGAATTCGTCGCGGCGCCTGCGCGTTTGTTGGAACGGTCGTGCAGCAAAGCCACGGGCTTCGTTCCCGCCACGACTGTCGTGATGTCGTGGTCGTGAAGGATTTCCGTGACGGTGCGCACACGGATGTAGTTGCCACCCGTGAGCAGATCACCGCGCCGAATCATCTCAAGACCTTCCGTCGCGTTCGGACCGAGCCAGCCGATCTCCGGTCGATATTCGCTGTTGGCAACTATACCCGAGCGGTTCGGGAACACACCGGTCGCGAGAGCCGTGCCGTTCACTTCCGTCGAGCTGACGTAAACCGAGTGATGATTTTTGAAGAACACGCCTTGCTGAGCGAGCGCGTAAAGCGTTGGCGTGTAGTTCGGCCGGACGAAGTCCGGGCGCATGCCGTCCCACACCACAAGCAACACATGCTCTGCTTTGCCAGCGGCTGAAACGTGAATCGAGGCGGCGGCAAATGCGGCCAGGCACACAAGAGTTTTCAAAAATCTTCCTGAAATCATCGAGGCGACACGATGCGAAGTACGCCGCGCGTTGGCGAGAATATTGAACGCACGCGTTCGGATGTTGTTTCTATCCAGTGGAGCAGGGGAAGACTTGCGCTCGCCGCGTGCGCACGTTTCACTGCCGCGTCGATTTTCACGTATGACTTGGAAATGGTTTGTTTCGCGATCGGTTCGCCAGGCGCATCACGCGGCGCGGCACGTGCAGAAGCTCGTGCATCAACAGCGCGACCTGCTCGCGCCGCAAGCCATCGAGGCTGTGGAGGCCGACGTTGCCGAAGTGGACCGCGTTTGCCCGACGGGCGACAACGCGAAAATCCGCGACGCGATCACGAAGCTCGAAAAGACCGCGAACAAGTGGCTCAAGCCGTTTCCGCACGCGGCATGGCGGGAGAATATTGAAGTGCTCCTGGTAGCCGTGGCCGTCGCGATGGCCATCCGCACATTTTATCTCCAGCCGTTCAAAATCCCGACCGGCTCGATGCAGCCGACGCTGTTCGGTGTGACGTATGAAGATCTTCACGAGCAGCCGGATGTGAAAGTGCCAACGGGCCTCGGCGCCTACCTGCGATATTGGTTCAACGGCGAGTCCTACATTCGCATCGTGGCGCAGGAAAGCGGCACATTGCGCTACGAGCCGCCGAAGAAGTTCGTGCTGTTCAACTGGAAGCAGGATTACCGGATCGGTAACGGCCCGTGGCGACATGTTTATTTTCCACCCGACCAGCTTTTCGAGCGCGCGCGCCTCGCCGAAGGCATGCAGATCAATGCCGGTGAAGAGTTTCTGAAAATGCGCGTGATCGCCGGCGACCATCTGTTCGTGGATCGCGTCACTTACAATTTCCGCAAGCCCACGCGCGGCGACATCATCGTGTTCGAGACGCATGGCATTACCGCACTGTCACGCGATCAACAGGATACCTATTACATCAAACGCCTGATCGGTCTGGGCGGCGAGCACGTGCGCATTGGCGATGACCGGCACGTGATCATCAATGGGAAACGCCTGGATGCCGGCACGCCGCATTTCGAGTTCGTTTATTCGTTTGATCCCAAGCAAGCGCCGCGCGACAGCGAATTCTCCGGCCACGTCAACGAAACCGTTGCCCAGCGGTATCGTCGGAGCTTTCAACCACTCGCGCCGTATTTTCTGGCCGAGACCAACGAGTTTATTTTGCAGCCCAAGCATTTCATTGCCATGGGCGACAACACCATGAACAGCTCCGACGGTCGCACCTGGGGTTCGTTTCCGCAGGAGAAAGTCATCGGCAAATCGTTCTTCGTGTATTGGCCAATTGGCTCCGCAGAATATATGGGCAATGAACGTTCAAGCCGGTTCGGCTGGGCACACCGGTAGGATGAAATGGAGCAGGGCAGGGCAAGAGCCGTCGCAAACCGCGGCGGTTTTTTGCTGGCGCCTTTTTCGCGGCTAAGTTGCGTATTCCAGAGCGGGACAGGGATTCAGAAGCCGCCGCACCACGTGGACCATTTCACTCATGTGGAACGGCTTTTGCAGGAAAGCGATCGCGCCGGAACCATCCAGGCTGGCGGCATCGTGACCGCTCATCAGCACGATGGGAATGTGCGCGGTCGCTGGATCGCAGCCCAACGCCTCGATCACTTTCAGTCCATCCGTGTCGGGCATGGACACGTCGCACAGAATCAATGACGGCAGGAGCGACCGCGCCAGTCGCACCCCGGCTTTTCCGCTTAAGGCGAGCACAGGCCGAAATTCTTCTCTTGTAAGGAAACATCCGACCAATTCAGCGACTTCGGGGTCATCATCGATGACTAAGACGGTGGGAAAGCTTTGATGCACGCTGAACGTATCGGTCCACCGTGACTTGTGAGATAGAGATTGATTGCTAAAACTCTCACCGTTAACGGCTGCCACGGGCTTAGTGCATGAAGTTTTTCCGCAATTCCGCGCGCCGGGCGACGGCGGGTGCGTTAGCCCGTTCAGTCCAAACCAATCGCACTGCGACAACCTCAATTCTAAACAAGCAGTGGTTGAAACGTGTATTCGCACAATGTTTGTTGGAGTGATTCAGCAAGCCCCGGTTTTTTGGTCCGGCGCTTGCCAGCGGAGGATTCAACTTCCGCCGTGGTGAGAGCATCGGAGCGCGGGATCGTTTGGAGAACGGGACGGAGCGGGACGGAGCGGGACGGAAGCGGAAGCCCTTGTTTTAACGGCTGCGAAAGGGCAGCGTTGCGCCATGAACGCAGAAGTCACCCTGGACGCGTCGCAACGCTTCGTCCTCACGAAGCCGATGCGCCTTGCGGCGGGCATCAAGTCGGGCCAGAAACTCACGGTGCAGGCGTCTCCTGGCTATATCATCATCTCCACTCCGCACGTGCCGGCCAGGCTCTTGAAGCGCGGCAAACTCAAAGTCATCGATGCGCCCAAGCCAGACTTCACCGTCGAGGAGGCTGTGAACAAAGCGCGCCACTACACGCGATGATCTATCTCGACACGGGCATCATCATCTCCGCGCTCTTCGCGCGGGACGATCGGCAGGCTGATTGCCAGGCATTGCTCACAAAGGATGCTGTCACGAGCACGCACGCTCTGGCTGAGGCCTTCGCCGCATTGAGCGGGCAATACCGGATCAAGAATGATCTGGTGTCCGAAGCGATTCGCAGCGCCGCGGCGCTAGTGCGTGTGGAAGCCATTTCGCGGGATGATTACCTGAGCGTGATCGAGCACGCTCGGGAGCGCGGCATTCAGGGCGGGGTGATCTATGACGCACTCCACGCTCAGGTAGCGCGCCGGCTCAAAGCCGATCGCATCCTCACCTTCAACCTCTCCAATTTCGAGCACGTCGCGCCTGACATGGACGTGCGCAAACCTTAAAAAACTTTCCCGCGCGGCACGCCGCCGCTGAACAAATTCAGCGCGATGAACTTCCCCATTTGCAGCGCCTTCAATTCTTGCGCGTCGAAGCCCAGCCCCTCGGCATACTCCAGTGCGTTGCGCTCCTGGAGCCGGAAGCTCACCGCCTCGGTGAGCTGCCCCGTGATGGCGCCATTAAGCTTCGTCGGCGTCTGCGTGGCGAAGAGACATTCGCAACCCCACTTCGCGCCGTCCTGCACCCACTCCGCGAGAGGCAAAGGGATCGAGTGCGGCGAACAATGTTTCCACACTTCATCCACGAACAGGAGCTTGCGGCCCTTGAGCTTTTTGCTCAGCTCGTAAGTTTTCTCCGCGAACCAGGCGAAGCCCGCTTCACGTTGACCAGGGAACAGGTGCGACGAATCGAAAAAACAAAATCCCTCCTCTGCGGCGCACACGAGCTCCTCCTCCGTCTCCGCGGCGAACAAGCCACAGGTGGACGCCATGACGCCCAGCGGATCGAACACGAATCGAGTGGAGAGCTTGCGATCGGAAACCATGTAGCGCAGACACAGCGTCGTCTTGCCCGTGCGCGAAAGTCCCTGGACAAGCGTGACGCGCAGCTCGGTGGTTTTCACTTCTGCCCCCGGCGGTTTGCTTCGATTTTTTCAGCGGCAAGATACGCAGTGCGCCAGTCGGCCTTGAGAACGTGCCTGTGAGCTGGCCGGCCTGAGAGAGCTTGCCCTTCCACACCCAGCCATCCGAATCCACAACGGTGAAGAGAATGAACTTTGGCGTCTCCGTGCACGTCCCGTTGACGGTCTCCAGGAAAACTCCGCCCAAATAAATATCGAACGTCAGCGTGTGATCGCTGAACACGTTCAACTCGATCGCGCCGGCTAGTTTGAGCGGCACCTGTCTCGTGGCGTTTCACCGGCGCGTTGTCCAGATATCGGAACATTGCCAAAACACAGGACATCTTGTCGCATGGTCGAGTGGTCGAGTGGTGTGAGATTCGAATGAAACCTTTGACACGGTTGGTACAGTCTGCTTTTCTCTCCCCGTCGCGCGCGAAAATCACTTCGCACAATGTTTGTTAAGTGATTATTATCCGCCCGGAGGCCGATGCAGGATTTCAGTCACCCCGTTCACCATGAACTGAACTGCGATCGCCGCGAGCAGTAATCCCATGATCCGTTCCATGATACGCATCGCGATTGGGTTCACCCAGCGAGCACCGTGCGCTGACAAATTCAGAATCGCGTAACTGATAATGCCGACGAGTGCGATGACGCCCAGTAATGCAACCGCTTCAGCAAATCCCGCTGCGCGATTATGCAACAGGATCACCGTGGATATCGCACCGGGTCCCGCGAGCATCGGGACCGCCAGCGGTGTGACGGCGATGTCGTCCTTGGCGGTGCCCGCGACTTTTTCTTCGCGAGTTTCCTTCACGCGCGATCGTTGCGCCCGGAGCATGTCCAAAGCGATCAAGAGCAACACGATGCTGCCAGCGATCTGAAACGCCGGCAGCGTGATCCCGAGGAACCCCAGCACGCGCGTCCCAAGCGTCGCGAACGTCATCAATACGCCGACCATCACAATGCACGCCAGCCGCGCCATTCGGGTCCGTTCACGGGCGGTTTCATTCGGCGTCATCGCGAGAAACGTCGGCACGATCGCGATCGGGTCCACGATCACGAAGAGCGAACTTAGCGCGAGGAATGTGAATTCAAGCAGCTTCATCGGCGGCACCGAACGAGCAGGGGGCCAGGATGGCATCCGGCATTCCGTGAATGATTTTTTTGTCCGCGGGACAAATCGTCGCGAGCACACCGCCGAGCGTTGCCCTGCTCTGGTCCCCTTCCCCGCTCACGAAATAATACGGGCACAACCGCACGCGCCCCGCCATGTTCATTATCGCGCCTTTCTCGAAATCAAAGTATCGCGCCGGCACGGTCGCTGGCTTGTGATAACGCTGCAGCACATACGGCGATGAATCAAAACTCCCGATCGCCTTGTCCACCGCAGCGGTCCATTCCGCGTGCGACAAATCGCTCCCAAGATAAACGCCGCGCGCGCCCCAGGCCTGCGCCGAGAAACCGGATATCTTCAAAATCAATTCCCGATCCCGCTGCGACAAGGATTTCAACTGCTGCCAATCAGTCAGGTTCAATTCCGGGATCGCCCCGTGCGGCGGCAACGGCGACGGATCCACCGCCCAGCTATATGGAACCACGCCAAGCAATCGTTTCAGAAAACTTTCACCGAGTTGTTGCCGCCAGAAGTCGCGCAGGTTTCGATTCCACAACAACGCGAACAACAACTTCTCCTCAAAAATCATCTTCGGCGGCGGCGTGATGCAAATCTGTTCCTCACGCGCCGCAGCGAACAGAGCGGGGGCTGCGGGCACATTCGCCAGATCGAACATTTCGAAGAACCGGTACACTGCCTCCCCTGCCCTCGCGCCCGTGAATGTCCCGTCCACCACATTGAAGCGTTCCCCGAGCCGCTGCGCCATCCACTGCATTTCCGGCCGATAAGTCTCCGCCTCCTGCGAGACCATCAGATGCACCCGGCTCGCGTTGCCAAAAATGCTTTCGAAACCGCGCACCATTTCGTCCGCGCCACCGATGACCTTCGCGCTCGAATTCATCGCCGCCGTGTAAGTCTCGTTCAGCCACGCCGTGAGCCCGATGCCACCGGGCACGCTGTCCAGTTCCGTGATGCTCAATCCATTCTCCGTCAGCAACACGTCCGGCCGAATCACGCGAGGCACGTGTCCCTTGAAACCCGGCGACCTTTGCAGCTCGATCAATTCCGCGGGCTTGCCGCGATCCAATAATTCCGCGATCCACGCCGGTTGTTTTCCAGCCGCGCTCTGTCGGTACAATAAATCCGTGGCTCGATAAAACTGGAGAATCACCCTGCCCAACCAATTCAATTGCTCGACCACTTCGGGCGACAGCGCGAACGGCTCCGGAGAAATCCGCCACGTTTGCCCGGCGAACAGTCCCGCGCTGGGCATCTGCGCCCGCACGAACTGCGCGCGCGCCGTCGCTTCATCCGTGGTCGGCGGCAAATCGGTTCCCTTCAACATCACCGCCGCATGGTAAGGCAACGGACGGTTCGCGCCAACTCGCTTCACATCGTGGCAACACGGGAGCGAGGCGGGAGGACACTTGATGCGCGTCAATGGCGAATCGGTTGCCGACTGGTTCAGTGAACACAACCCACATGGCGGCGGAACACCGTCGCTTTGTCGTGAACTATTGTGCGAACAAGATTCTTACGCGTTGGTGCACTGCCAAGCGAACGCCTTCCGTGGTGCAGATTGATTTGGCGCGTCGCACTTCTGAGCACACTCGGTGCGCTGGCTCTTCCAACTGTAGCGAGCGATCCCAATTTCTACCTCAAACGCGCGACATGGCAGGACACGTTGATTGCGTCCGCCGACGCGATTGCGAAATCTGACTTGCGAGACGGCTTCGCCAGCTTCGAGAGCGAAACTTTGCGAGGCGGAGAAGCGGCACAGCACATCAGCATCGACGTCGCGGGTGCGAAAGAGTTGTGGCTCTTCGTCACGGGCTGTCCGGACGTGAAGTGGGGCGTGGCGGATTGGGCCGATGCACGGCTGATCGCGAAGGACGGCTCGGCGGTTTCACTGACGGCGGAGAAGAATTTCAAGGCCCTCCTGGGCCGGCACGAAAACGATCTGACATTGCGCTCCGGGCTGTATCAGAAAATGCGGCTCGGTGATCGGGAGTTCGAACGCGGACTGCACGTGCAGGCGAACAGCGCGGTGCTCGCGCCGATCGATGGCGAGTATGAGAAATTCGAGGCGTGGATTGGCGTTGATGCGTGGGCGGGAACCAACGGCACTGTGCGATTCAGCGTCGTGGGCGCGCGAACCGCGGCGCGCAAGCGACTTTGGGAATTCGTCGCGCGCGATTTTGCCGATGGCCTGCCGCGCCAGCAGATGAATTGGGAACGCGAGGATCGCATTTACGAGCGCGACTGGAAGACCGGCGATTTTCCCGCGTTGGCGGAACGTTACGCGACCGCAAGCCGTCGCGTGTCACCGCTGGCGCAATCCGCATCCCAGCTCGTTTCAAAAGTACGGGACAACGAAAGCCTCGGCAAAGTTCGCGCGCTTTACTACCGCTCGCGTGAACTGGACGCGGCGCTCACTGAGGCACGGACATTTGATTTCAAAGCGCTGCGGCTTGCGATTGAGGATCTGGAGAAAAGTTTTTCCGATAAGTATCCGAAGAAGTTCAGCGCGCGTTTGCAGACACTTGAACGGGAGCTTGCGGCGGTGTTGCAGCGAGTGCCGACGGCCGAAGAAAGTCAGAGCTTCCTTACGTCGGCTGCTACGAAGAAGCGTGGAACGCTCAACGACTTCGAACGTGTCACGAACATTGCCGATGAGTTGCATTCACTCAAACGCGACGCCTTGCTCACGAATCCGCTGCTCGACTTCGATCAGTTGCTCGTCATCAAACGCAAGCCGCTCGGCGATCCGCGCCGTTCGCAGTGGGAAGGTTTTGGACTCGGCGAATATCTTGGCGTGCCACGCCAGAGTTCGTGGGCCAATGGAACAATGCCGAACGTCGATAAATGGACGAACGAAATCGCCGTGCTTTCGCCCGCGCGGCCCGATGGCAAGCTCACGACGCTGTTCAAGCCGGACGATTCGCGCCTCGTCACGGATGTGGATTTGCACTTCGACGGCGACAAACTTCTCTTCGCAATGCCGGACAAGAAGAAGCATTGGCAGGTTTGTGAGTTGTCGCTGACGAACTCGGCAGGAGCGGATTCCAGCGCGTCATTCCCCTCCCTTCGCCAACTCACGCCGAACGATCAGCCGGACGTTCACAATTACGATCCATGCTACTTGCCGAGCGGAAAAATTCTTTTCGTCTCCACTGCGCCGCTCCAGGGCGTGCCGTGCAACGCGAGTGTCATCGTTGGCATGATGTATCAGATGGACGCCGATGGAAAAAACATCCGGCAGGTCTGCTTCGAGCAGGATCACAATTACAACCCGAGCATCATGAACGATGGTCGCGTCTTGTATCTGCGCTGGGATTACACGGACACGCCGCACGTCTGGAATCGCATTTTGTTCACGATGAACCCGGACGGCACCGGGCAGTCGGCTTACTACGGCGGCAATTCTTACTGGCCGAACGCCGTCTTCTATCCGCGCGCGATTCCGGGTCAGGCGACGAAATTCGCAGGCATCGTCACCGGCCATCACGAAGGGCGCATCGGCGAACTGGTGATCTTCGATCCGTCGAAGGGCACGCAGGAAACCGACGGCGTAGTGCAGCGCATTCCCGGTCGCGGGAAGAAAGTTGAACCGCGCATCGAAGACAAATTGACCGAACACAGTTGGCCGAAATTTCTGCATCCATGGCCGCTCAGCGAAAAATACTTCCTCATCGCGTGCAAACCGTCTCCGGATTCGCTTTGGGGAATTTATCTCGTCGATGTGTTCGACAACATGACGCTGCTGAAAGAGGAGGAAGGCTGGGCGTTGTTGGAACCGATTCCGTTCCGTGCGCGTCAAACGCCCCCGCTCATTCCGGAGAAACGTCAGACGAATCACACCGACTCGCTCGTTTACATGGAGGATGTCTATTTCGGCCCCGGCCTGGCTGGCGTGCCGCGCGGCGCGGTGAAAAGTCTGCGCATCTTCACGTATCACTTCGGTTACCAAACGCTCGCGGGCATTGACCATCGCGTCGGCGCCGATGGCCCGTGGGAAGCCAAGCGCGTGCTCGGCACAGTGCCCGTCGAAGCGGACGGCTCGGCTTTGTTTCGCATTCCGGCGAAGACGCCGATCTCGGTGCAACCCCTCGACGGCGATGGCAAGGCGCTCGCGCTGATGCGCAGTTGGATGACGGCACAGCCGGGAGAGAATCTGTCGTGCGTGGGCTGTCATGAGCGTTCGAGCGCAGCGCCGCCCGCGCAAAAGGCGACGGCACTGAAACGCGCGCCATCGGAAATCACACCGTGGCGCGGGCCGACGCGTGGGTTCAATTTCGCGCGCGAAGTGCAGCCCGTGCTCGATCAGCATTGCGTGCGCTGCCACAGCGGCGAGCAGCGCACGGACGGCCAAAGCATCGTGGATCTGCGCGCTGACCAGAACGCATTCGTCGTTTACGAGAACGGGCGCATCGACGGACAGATCATCCATGGCGTCGCGAGGAACGAATTGCTCGGAAGATTTGGCGCGGTGTTCGAGCCGTCGTACGTCGCGCTGCGACAGTTCGTGCGCGTGGGTGGACTCGAAAGCGATCTGCACTTATTGCCCGCGAAGGAATTCCACGCCGACACTTCGGAGCTGATTCAAATATTGCAAAAAGGCCACTACGATGTGCGCCTTGATGCCGAAGCGTGGGATCGACTGGTGACATGGATCGATCTCAATGCGCCGTGTCACGGAGCTTGGAGTGAAGTCACGAAGCTGCCCGGCAACCAGCGCGAGCGGCGCATTGAGCTGAGGAAACTTTACGATGGCGTGGCGCAAGATTGTGAAGCGATGGAATGGCAAGGCGCCCTTCCCCCTCTCCCCAGGGGAGAGGGAGAATCGTCATCCCGTCTTTTGGCGAAGCAGAACACTCC
>JBBRBM010000158.1:0-14084 GCA_038205745.1 Verrucomicrobiota bacterium
GTGCCACCCATTCCAACTTCGGCGTTCGGGTTTTGAGAGTCCTCTATGATTTGGGAAGCCCTGCAAAAGGGGGGAGACACCCACGGGCAGGGCGATCGAGCACAGCATTGACCGCGGGCGCGGTGTTCCGATAAAACAACGCAAACGATTACGTGACTGATTGCATGAAGACGATGTTGCCCCGCTCCGCTCCCGCCATTTCACTTCTCGCCGCCGCGCTGCTCGCGGGCTGCGGCGACAAACCATCCTCCGCGCCCGGCGCGACGAAGCCCCGCATCGCACTCGTCATGAAGTCGCTCGCGAACGAGTTCTTCGACACGATGCAGCGCGGCGCGGAGAAACATCAACAGGCGCACGCGGCGGATTACGAATTGATCGCCAACGGCATCAAGGACGAGCAGGACGTGTCGCGCCAGGTGCAGCTCGTCGAGCAGATGATCGGGCAGAAGGTGGACGCGATTGTGATCGCTCCGGCGGATTCGCAGGCGCTCATCGGCGTGTGCAAGCGCGCGATGGACGCGGGCATCGCCGTGGTGAACATCGACAACAAGTTCAACGCGGACGTGCTGACGGAACGGAAGCTCACGATCCCATTCGTCGGTCCGGACAATCGCAAGGGCGCGCGGCTCGCCGGTGAGTTTCTCGGCACGAAACTTCAGCGTGGCGACAAGGTCGCGATCATCGAAGGCGTGCCCGGCGCCATCAACGGCATCCAGCGCAAGCTCGGTTTCGAGGATGCGATGAAGTCCGCCGGGATGAACATCGTGAGTTCGCAGGCCGGCAATTGGGAGACCGACAAGGCGAACCGCATCGTGGCGGCGTTGCTGATCGAGCAGCCCGAGTTGAAGGCGATTCTTTGCTGCAACGACAGCATGGCGCTGGGCGCGGTCGCGGCGGTGAAGGCCGCCGGCAAGGCGGGGCGGGTGCAGGTGATTGGCTTCGACAACATTTCCGCCATCCAGCAATTGCTCAAGGAGGGCAAAGTCCTTTGCACCGTCGATCAACACGGCGATCAACTCGCGGCGTTCGGAATCGAATACGCGCTCGACATGTTGCGCACGAAGGCCGCGCCGAAAGATCGCGAGACGCCGGTGGACTTGATTACGGCGGACAAGTTGAAATAGCGCCGTGGCCACGGAACCATCGCCGCTCCTCGAAGTCCGCGCACTCGGCAAATGCTACGGCGCGGTGCAGGCGCTGGCGGAGGCGGATTTCGAATTGCGCCCCGGCGAAGTCCACGCGCTCGTCGGCGAGAACGGCGCGGGCAAGAGCACGCTCTCTCGCATCATCGCCGGCCTCACGACGCCGGACGCGGGCGCGATGCGCTTGAGTGAAGCGTCGTATTCACCCGCGTCACGCCGCGTCGCCGAGCATCTCGGCGTGCGCATGGTGATGCAGGAGTTGAATCTCATCCCGACGCTCACCGTTGCCGAAAGCATCTTCATCGACCGGTTGCCGAATCGCCTCGGATGGGTGGATCGCAAACAGCTTCATCGCGATGCGCGTGCAGTGCTGGCGCGTGTTGGGTTGGGCGAACTCGATCCGGCGACGCTCATCGGCAGCCTTGGCATCGGCCAGCAACAGCTCGTCGAAATCGCCGCCGGTCTCGCGACCACCTGCCGCGTGTTGATTCTCGATGAACCCACGGCCGCGCTGACGAACAAGGAAACGGAATTGCTCTTCGCGCAGATCGAAAAGCTGCGCAGCGCCGGGGCCGGCGTCATCTACATCTCGCATCGCATGGAGGAAATCCTGCGCATCGCCGACCGCGTCACCGTGCTGCGCGACGGGCGCGTGGTGGGAGCGCGGTCGAACCTTCAGCGCGGGAAGCAACAGGACGCAACCCTGCTCCAGGAAATCATTCACCTGATGGTCGGGCGCGATCTCGGCGCGGCGCAGTTTCGTCCGAAGGTGGCGCGCGCTGAAATGGCTTTGCGCGTGAGCGGCTTGCGCGCTGGGAGCGCGGTGAAGGATGTCAGCTTCGATTTGCGCCGTGGCGAGATTCTTGGCTTCGCCGGGCTGATGGGTTCCGGGCGCACGGAGACGATGCGCGCGATCTTCGGCGCGGATCGCCGCGACGCCGGCACGATGTACGTCGGGGCCAGCGCCACGCCGGCTGAGATTGCATCACCGCAAGACGCCGTGCGCGCGGGCATCGCGCTGCTCACCGAGGATCGCAAGGGCGAGGGACTGCTGTTGCCGTGGGCGGTGCGCTCGAACGTCACGCTGCCCACGATGCGCAGCGTGCGCTCGCCGCTTGGATGGATCGATCGCGTCCGGGAGAGCGCGACGGCGAGCCGGCTCGTCTCGCAATTGCGCGTGCGCTGCTCCTCCGTCGAGCAGCCGGTGCGCGAGTTGAGCGGCGGCAACCAGCAGAAAGTCGTCATCGCGAAATGGCTCGAACGCGATTGCGACGTTTTAATCTTCGACGAGCCGACGCGCGGCATCGATGTCGGCGCGAAGTTTGAAATCTACGAACTGCTGCGCGATCTCGCCGGGCGCGGCAAGGCCATCATCGTCGTCTCGTCCGAGTTGCCGGAGCTGTTCGCCATCTGCAATCGCATCGCGGTGCTGTCGGCGGGATCGCTCGTCCGGATTTTCGAGGAACAGGAATTCGACCAGAACGAAATCATGCGCGCCGCGCTCACGAACTATTGAAATGAAAGGCTCATCCCTGCGCACCCATCTCGGCGAGTATTTCGGACTCACGCTCGTGCTCGGCGTGTTGATCGCGTTCTTCAGTTTCTCGGGCGGACACTTCTTCACCGCCACGACGTTCCGCACCATCGCCAATCAGGTGCCCGACGCGATCTTCATCGCGGTCGGCATGACGTTCGTGTTGATCATCGCGGGCATCGACCTCTCCGTCGGCTCGGTGCTTGGGTTGTGCGGCGCCGTGATCGGACTGGCGCTCACGCGATGGCACCTGCCCATGCCGGTCGCGATCGCGCTCGGTGTGCTGATCGGCGTCGCGTGCGGCGCGTTGAGCGGGGCGATCATCGTGCGATGGTCGTTGCCGGCGTTCATCGTGACGCTCGGGATGCTCGAGGCGGCGCGTGGCGGAACGTATCTCGTGTCGCAGTCCAAGACCGCTTACATCGGCGCGCGCGTGGAGCGCATCGCGGAGATTCAACTTGGCGGCATTTCGCTCTTGTTCATCGCGGCCATCGCGGTGGTCGTCGTCGCGCATCTCGTTCTCACGCGCACGGTGTTTGGCCGCTACATGGTTGCGGTGGGAACGAACGAAGAAGCGGTGCGTCTCTCCGGCATCAATCCGCGCCCGATCAAGATCGCGGTGTACATCATCAGCGGCGCGCTCGCGGCCTGCGCGGCCGTCAGCAATGTCTCGCGCCTTGGCGCCGCGGACCCGAATGCGGGCATTGGTTTCGAACTCAATGCCATCGCCGCCGTGGTCATCGGCGGCACGAGCCTGATGGGCGGACGCGGTTCGGTGATCAACAGTCTCTTTGGCGTGCTCATCATCGCCGTGCTCGAAAACGGCCTCGCGCAAATGGGCGCGCAAGAGCCGACGAAGCGGCTCGTGACCGGATGCGTCATCGTCGCGGCTGTCGTGCTCGACTATTATCGGACGCGAATTCGGCGCGTGCCCGCAGTGCCGTCGCAACGACCCAACTGAGCAGACCCGGCGTTTTGAGGAAATCCAGACGAGGCCTGTCCGTGTGTTGGGTTCTCTCGGAATACTCGGACGCGCAAAGAGCCTGTTTGAAAAATGGGTGGAACAGGCGACCCGCCTGTTCCGTCCGGCAACTTGCCGGACGGAAGGGCGTGACGCCCGTCCAGTAAAGGCCATTTTCATTGCTCCGAGGCGTTCCTTCCATTCCGTCCGGCGAGTCGCCAGACGGCACAGGCCAGTGGCCTGTGCTACCCTCGCCTGACTTTTCAGACAGGCTCTGAGGGCCTGCTTGCGCGTCGAGCGCGCTATTCGTCCGTGGGCACGACGGTGAGCACGGCGTCCTTGAATGAACAGCGGTCGCTTGCGCCAGTCTGGGCGCTGGCGGCGGCCATGAAGACGATTTGGCCCGCGTCGCGTGGCACTTCGACGAGGCCGGTGATTTCCTGCCAGCCATCCGCGGCGGACGGGGCGCTGGGGAGAAAACGCGCGTTGTGGGCGTGGGCGGTCCATTTTCCGTCCGGCGTTTTCCAACCGATGCTCAACGCTCCGAGGCCGCGGCCTTCGGACTTCACGCGCAACCGCACCGCGAGCACCGCGCCCGGCCCGGTCCTGGCGGTGAAGCCCACCACGGCTTCCTTCGCGCCGCGAATTTCCGCGCGCCCGTTCGTGCAGGCGAACGCGCCGTGCGAATCGTCGGACTGCCAGGTGAACCAGCCGGCGGGCGACTTGCCGTCGGTCTTGGAAAAATCGGCGTTGGTCAGCAAATTCGTCGTCACCTTTCCCTCGGCGAAGAGGCTGCGCGCGAATCCGGCCGGGTCTTTCGCGCGGCGGATGGCGTTCACGGCTCCGGGAAGTTTCTGCGCCCACGTCTGCGCTTTCGCATCGCCGCCCGGCCACCAGCGGGCCTGCTCGCCGTAGAGCCACACCAGGCCGTCGCTCGCGGCGAGCGCGGAAGAAATATTCGCCGCCAGCCGTCGCGCGGGGGAAGAACCGGTGCGGTCGATCGTCCACGGATGGCCCGGCGGATTCACGTGCGCGTCGAGATAAAGGCTCTGGCCGATGCGAAGCTGGCGGGAAAATTTCCCGCGGTTTTCCGGCGCGATAAATTCCGGCAACCGCAGCCGCTGGCGCGTGTAGGCGGCGTTGTAGGCGTCCGGCGCGTTCGCCCGGTAGCCGATGTCTTCCGTGCCTTCGATGACGATCAACCTGCCGGGCGCGACATCCATCCAGCCGTCCACGAACGCGGGTTGCAAGCCGTAGGTGTCCGGCTCCAGCGCCCGCGCGAGGTCGCCGGAGTCCAGCAACGGCAGCATGTCCGAGAAAAGTCGGTAGGTGAAAAATGTCGCGTCGGGAAATTCTTTGGCGACCGCACGCATCACTTCGCGACCGCGCTGGCGGGCCTTGGCGCGATACTCGGCGAAGGTGTGTTTGGCGAACTCCGGTTGCGCGGCGTAGCGAAACTGCGAGAAGGGTTTCACGTACGGTTCCGCATCGTAGAGCAGTCCGCGCAGCCCGCCCTGCTTCGCCAACCGCGCGAGCAACCGCCAGTGATTCACCACTTCGCGCCAGCCGGCATCATCGAACCAGTCCACATCGCCGGGATTCGCGTAGAGCATGAGGAACGTCTCGCGGCACGTCGTCGGTTTCGCGGCGCGCAAGTCTGCCAGCGCATCGGTGAATTCCTCCCATTTCCACGGCTCGCGCGAAAAGGCGTTCTTCACGTCCACCTCGACGCCGTTGGCCGCGCGACGGGTCGGACTAATCGTGGTGCCGTCGAACACGCCCCACTTTTCAAACTCCGCGACGTGCTTCCGGAACTGCGAAGGACTCGGCGAATCCCAACCGGTGACGATGAGCGGCGGACGCGCGGTGGCCACGAAGGTCAGGGCGAAAAAGAAAATGAGGTGTTTTTTCATGGCCAGGATTGTTTGATCACGCGCACGAAGCGAACGGTCAGGTCGTGCGTGCCATCGCTGCAAATCCGGAAGTCGGCCCAGTCTCGCTGGCGATTTTCGAAAGCGGCACCGTGGTTGCCCAAGCCAAAATGTTTCATCGTGGTGGCGTTAATGTCTTTGCTTCCAATCCGTGGCAGCAACCATGATCGACCCACACTTTAACCAGGTAATTCATGCACACTTTCAAGATGCCCGTCGTCTCGGTTCTCTGCGCAATCGTCACCAGCGTCGCTTGCGCTGGCGAAATCATCACGAACACGGCCGCGCTCGTCGCCGCCGTGCGCGACGGAGCGGACGGCAGCACGATCGAAATCGCTACAGGCACTTTCGAACTCGAAGCGCCCCTGGAACCCAAGACCGGGATGACGCTCAAGGGCGCGGGAATGGACAAGACGATCATCACTCACGTCGCGAGTTGGAAGCCCTCGACCAAGACGCTGCCTGATCCGGAGATGACGACGAAGAACATGGACACGCGGGCCTATCTCATTCGGCTCCAGGACAAGGCGGCGGGCGTCACGATTTCGGATCTGACCTTGCGCGGTCCGCAACTGCATGGGGCGATCTTCGGTTGGGAAAATGACAAGTTGCATCTGCATCACCTGCGCATTCAAGACACGCTGTGGACCGGCATCCGGACCTTCTCGATGAAGGGCGCGAAGATCCACGACTGCGAATTCATCGACGCCGGCGGACGTTGGGACAAGGGCGAGCCGGGAATCAAAGGCGGCATCACCGGCGGCGCGATCTTCCCGATATGGATGGCCGATTCCGAAATTTCCCACAACCGTTTCACGCGCACGCAAATGGGAAAAGCCGATGAGTTCTACGGTATCAAGGGCCGCCAGGGAAAACGCAGCCACATTCACCACAACACCGTCGAGGTGAACTTCTCGATGGAGTTTCCTTTCGAGAACGACGAGGACATGGAGATCGATCACAACGTCTGTCACGGCACCATCTCGATTCCGAAGCACGCCGGCGGCCCGGTGCCCAAGAGCGGCCGCACCTTCCACATTCACCACAACTGGATGCTCGACAGCTACTCGATCGAGTTCGTCCGCAATGGCGTCGAGATCGACCACAACCTCTTCGACTTCGACGTGCGGAAGGACGGCGGGAACCTCATCTCCGCCTTCGGTAATGCTGCGGCCAAAGGCCCCGCCAGCTTTCACAACAACCTCGTGAACAATCCCGGTCGCGGCGTGATGTGGATGAACGAAATTTTCAACAACATGGAAGTGCGCAACAACCACATCGTCACCCGCACCACCGCCACGCCGCGCAAGGACGGACTGTTTGGCTTCAATCCTGGCTGCGATTTTCAGACCATCACCCTTCGCGACAACATCATCGAGTGTCAGGGGCAGCCTCGCCCGTTGCTGCGCAGCAAGGAGAGTTACGGAGCGGTGATCCGCAACAACGCACTGACCAATGTTTCCGACACCAACCGCTACGACAACGCGAAGACCGATAAGCACGCGGGACTCGAAACACCGCTGAAGTTCGAATGCGGTGTCCACGGAGAATTCACCGTGGACGGTTGGAAGGCCGGGCCGGCGGCGAAGTAGCGAAGACGCGGGCCTCTTGGAGTGCGTTGACTTGTCATCGCTTTTTCGTTTGGCGACTTGTCGCCAAACTGCGCGCCATGAGATTGCCGTTTACAAGTCCACCCACTGCCTGATCTCCGCCGACTTCACTGCGGCATCCATCACTTTCTGCGCGTTGGCGCCGTCGTGGAAGTTGGGCGAACACGGGCGCTGATTGCGGATGGCGTCGATGAATTCCCACGCCTGATCGTAACGAAACGTGACGAGCGGATCGCCTTGCGCTGGGTCGCGCGGTGAGCCGGGAGTTTTCCAGAACTCGCGCGGAATCTCGATCGTCTCCAAGCCGGGGCCGCCGGCCTTGCCGGTCTGAAGCGTGTTCCATGAACCGGTGGTGAAGACGAACGTGCGCTCGCTGCCGTTGATCTCCACGTAGTCGAGGCTGCGCCAGCTTTCATTGCGACCGCTTGCGAGCTTCGAACTTTCCAGCACGCCGCTCGCGTCATTTTTGAACTCAGCGAGAATTGCGACCCAATCGTCCGTGTCGTTCGGTTGGCCGCCGCGCATTGGCGTGAGGTTGCGCGTGTTTGCAACGAGGCGGCGCATCGGGCCGATGAGCAGGTGCGCGAAGTCGATGCGATGCGACAGCATGTCGCCGAGTTCGCCGGTGCCGGCGAGTTTCTTCACCTGTCGCCAGCCGAGGTTGCGCGTGCCCCAATCTTGAAGACGGCACGAGCGATAATGATACGGCTGCCCGAGATCACCGCGTTGGATGGCGTGCGCGAGATAACGCATTGCGGGAACGAATCGATACGTGAACGCCGTCATGTGGCGCACGCCGGCTTTGTCCGCGGCGTCGCCCATCGCTTTCGCGTCGGCGTAATTGAGCGCGAGCGGTTTCTCAGACATCACATGTTTGCCGGCGGCGATTGCTGCGTGGGCAATCGGTGGATGTGTGAAGTTCGGCGTGGCGATGATCACCGCGTGAACGTCGTCGCGCTTCACGATTTCGTTGTAGTCGGTTGAGGTGACGCTGACGCCGGTTTGCTGGCGCGCACGCTCGAGGCCTTCCGCGTTCGTGTCGCAGAGCGCGACGACTTTCACGCCGGGGCAATGCGCGAGTCCGGGCAGATGATTTTGCAGCGTGATCCCGCCGCAGCCGACAATGGCAACGCCGATTTGGTTCATTCGAGGGTTGCTCGAATACGAAGATTGCCGGGAGAAAGCACGGTAAATTTCGCCTTCATCTCGTCACCGTGCGAGAGCATCGCGTTCGTGACTTGTTCGGCTTTGAGAGCCGGAGAAGGATCGCTTCATCGGAAGCGCCGCGTGCTGATTCGAAGGCGCGCCACGACTTCCGTTTCAACACCCTCGTCCGCAACCCACTTCATGCGGCGTTCGCGGACACGGGATAAACAACATCCATGCGCAGAACGCGGAGAGCATATTCGACCGCGGCAAGAATTCCTTCACGCGTCAGGTGTGGATAGCTCTGAAGAATCTGTTGCACTGATTCCCCTGCCGCGATCTTTTCGAGGACGAGTTCGACGGTGATCCTCGTGCCGGCAATGACTGGTTTGCCCAGCATCACCTTTGGGTCCGCAGTAATCAGCGATGAGTTCACGCGCCGATTATACAACGCATGTCACCTCACAGAAGGGGAAAGTTCAGGCAGCAAGCATCGTTGACACTTCACAGCCACTCCTTTAACTCACGCGCATGAACGCTCGGGTTGGCCGCTGGATTTTCTTAACGTTTTCGTTTGCCGCATTTTCCATCTTCAACGTCTCCGCGGATGATTGGTATCGCTGGCGCGGGCCGGACGTGAACGGCATCTCGCGCGAGACGGGCTGGTTTAAGCCCTGGCCGAAGGAAGGACCGAAGCAAATTTGGAAGGCCAGCGTGGGATCGGGCTACTCAACGGTCTCGGTCGCCAAAGGGCGGGTCTTCACCGCGGGCGCCACCGGCAAAAAAGAAACCATCGCCTGTCTCGACGAGAAAACCGGCAAAGTCATTTGGACACTTACGTTCACGACCACGTTCGTGCCGCAGTACTACGAAGGTGGATCGAGCGGCACGCCGACCGTTGATGGGGATCGCGTGTTTCATCTCGGACAAATGGGCGAGCTGTTTTGCCTCGAAGCCGCGAGTGGCAAAGTCATTTGGTCGAACAACGTCGCGCAAGCCACGGACACCAAGATTCCCACGTGGGGCCTCACCGGCGCGCCTTTCGTGCTCGGCGATTTGTTGATCCTGAACGCCGGCACCGCTGGCAGTGCGGTCGAGAAGGCCACGGGCAAAGTCGTTTGGAGTTCCACCGGCGAAGGCGGCTACGCGACTCCGGTCCCGTTTCGCGAAAACATTTTGATCTTCGGCACCAAGGCGCTCGCTTGCGTCGAGCCGAAGAGCGGCAAGCTCCGCTGGAGTTTTCCATGGCCCACCACCTACGACGTGAACGCCGCCGATCCCGTCGTGGTGAGCGACGATCGCGTGTTCATCTCGTCGGATTACAACCACGGCGGGGCGTTGCTCGAAGTGAAGGGCGACAAGGCGAAAGCGCTTTGGGAGAACAAGAACCTGAAGAATCCGTTCGCCAGTTCCGTGCTGCTGAACGGTTTCATTTACGGCATCGACGCTTATGCCGGAAAACCAAACGGCACGCTCCGCTGCATCGACCTCGCGACGGGCGATCTCAAGTGGAGCGAGGCGAGCATCGGCAACGGCGCGTTGATGGCGGCGGACAACAAGTTGATCGTGATTTCCGAAAAAGGAGAACTCGTCATCGTCGAGCCAACGCCGCAGGCCTTCAAAACCATCGCCCGCGCGCAAGTGCTCGGTGGCAAGTGCTGGACCATGCCTGTGCTTTCGAACGGAAAAATCTTCTGCCGCAACGCAAAGGGCGATCTCGTGTGCATTGATCCGTCCGGCAATTAGGAGGCCGCATGAGGTACTTCTGCTGCGACGCGAATCATCAGCGGGTCGGTCCTTACACGGTGGAAGAACTTCGGCAATTGCACCTCAACGGCGTGGTGAAGTCGGACACGCAGATTGTCGCCGAGGGAAGCGATGTCACGATTCCGTTCGGCGAATTCTGGGCGAAGACCATTGCCAGTGGAGCGGCGGCTTCCAGCGGCAGTCCGCCCGGACCCAGTGCGTGGAATCCATTCGGCGATTTCACGCAACGCACCACGGCGGATTTGCGCGCACTCATCCCGCACCTGCTCGTGCCGTTCCAGGAAATTCGCAGCCTGAAGTGGATGGAGAACCGCAAGCTCCTGGCCATCGCGGCGATTGGTTTGTTGCCGCTGTTCTTGCGCATCGCCTTCGCGCAATCCGGCGAGATGAAGGCGGCGTATTGGGGACTCGCCCTCTACGTGTCGGTGCTGTGGGCGATTTTCTTCTACTACATTTTTCCCGCGCCGCAGGTCACGCTCCAGAACTCAGCGATCTGCTTCTTCGTCACCGGTGTGATTTCCATCGCCGTGTTGTTGATGATCTACACCGTGCCGCCGCTGAGTTGGATGGCGCAATGGGCGGACTCACGGAACCCGGTGATGCGCCTGCTGGGATATTTGATCGGCGTCGGCATACCCGAGGAACTCTGTAAAGCTGCCGTCCTGTTTTTCCTCGTTCGCCGTGGCGGTCTGCTTCCGCCACAAGACATGCTCTTCTATGGATTGATGTCGGGACTCGGCTTCGGCATCTACGAAGGCATTCGCTATCAAACAGGCTGGAACCTCGCGCATCTGCGTTCGGGCCCGGAGTATTATCTCGCGAACGTGCTGCGGCTCACGTCGCTGCCATTTCTTCACGCGATCTGGACGGGCATGGCCGGTTACTTCATTGGCTTCGCCCATCAATATCCGGTGCGCAAATACGGCCTGCTGGTCGTGGCGATCGGTGTGCCCGCGGTGTTGCACGGCTTCTACGATTTCTTTTCCGGCAACGTCATCGGCCTCGCCATTGCGCTGCTCAGCGTGGTCCTCCTGTTCATGTATCTCGCCAAGAGCGTTTACTTCGAACAAGTCCTTGCGGGCAAAGCCGAGCCCACGCCCAGCACGCCGCCTCCCATGCCGACGCCAACGCCGAACACGAAGGGTGAAGAATAATTGTCTCTTGGCAAACCTCGAATGCCGGTCGAGGTTTTTGCGCCGGCATGTCGCTGGCAAAAGGAGATGCTTATGCACCAGATACACACACCCGATCCAGAGGGCGCGCAGGATTATTTCCGCCGCAAAGTCTCCTACAGCACCGGCCCGGTTGAACTCAGCCACGCTCTCGAAGCTCACGAGGATCTCGTGGTCGTCGACGTGCGCGAGGCGGAGGACTACGACAAGGGCCACATTCCCGGCTCCATCAATCTGCCGCATTCGCGCTGGTCAACGCATGAAGGTTTGCGTGAGGACGTGCCCAACGTTCTGCTTTGCTACTCATCCGTCTGCCATCTCGGGGCGAAGGCCGGAATGGAATTCGCCAAGGCAGGATTTCCCGTTCTCGAAATGGACGGTGGATGGGAATCGTGGGAGGAACACGATCTGCCCGTCGAAAAAGGTCAGGCCCATCGCACCACTGCGTTGCGCCAGTGACCCCGCGAGCGTGACCAAGGCGGGCGCCGCGAACGAACGAGCAGAGAGTGGTTCGCGGCGCTCATCTCTTTGCTTGAATGCCCTCGTTCCATCGCTTGCGCGCTGCTCCACCGATGGCTAAAGTGGCGTCATCATGAAAGCCTTGCTCAGCCTGCTCGTTGCAACTGCGTTGTCGCCGGTCCTATTTGCGGCGAGCCCTATCGTCCCTGCAAACGCACCGATCGTGATCACCAATGCGGGGGATTATTTTCTCACGCGCGATTTGATCATCACCAATCCCGCTCCGGTGGTGGCGATCCGCATCGCGGTGAGCAACGTGACCTTGAACCTGAACGGTTACATCGTTCGCTATATCGGGCCGGCGGATCCGGTCTTTGTTCTGCGCAATGGGATCGAGGCGCCGTTCAATTCCGTGGTCCGCAATGGCAGGGTGCGTGGCTGGAGCAACACCGGCATCATCCTGGCGGGCTTTGAGGATTTCCAGCCTGTGGGTGGCGGAGGCTCGATTGACAATGTCGGCGTCAGTGAATGCGGCGTGGGCATTGCGGCGGCGGGAGGTCGGTTGCGCCGCTGTCTGGTGCGGGACTCGGAGCGGGATGGATTCGTGGTGACGGCTTCGCAACTCACATCGTGCGTGAGCCGGGACAATGAAACGGGCTTTCACGGCGGGGCGACGAATGTCTTCACCCGTTGCACCGCCAGCGGAAATTTCGTCGGGTTCGAACTCGAAGTGGGCAATGACATGGAACGTTGTGTGTCCCGCAACAACACGATCTTCGGCATTTCGGTGGAAGATGGCTCGGGATGCGTGGTGCGGCGTTGCACCATTTCGCGCAACAGCGTCATCGGAGTGAGCGTCGATCAGGACTCCTCGGACGTGTTGGTGGAGAACAATTTGATCACGCGCAACGGCGCTGTGGATAACCCGGCATCGCATCCCATCAGCGTGAGCGGCGTCAGCACCACGGTGCAATTCAACCGCCTCATTCGTAACCGCCCCAACGCCATCTTCGACGTGGGCACTGACACCGTGCTCTTGGATAACAAGTTCGTGCCGCGGGTGCCCTGAGGCGGCGCGCTAATTCTTTCCGCGGTGAACCGGCACCACTGCGTTCGCCCAGTAATCGAAGATCAGCTTCACCAGTTGCTGTAATTCGGCAGGCGCCATCGGCTTCACGAAATAGGAGTGGGCGCCCAGCTCATAGGATTCCTTCACCTCCGCCGGCGACGCCGACCCGCCGAGGACCACCGTGGGGATGACGCGGCAGCGCGGATGCTCCTTGAGCCAGACCAGGAGTTCGCGCCCGGTCATGATGGGCATGCGATTATCCGTGAGGATGAATTTCGGAAATGGAAACGCCTCGCGGTCATCGCTCTCGCACGCGAGCGTCAGGTATTGGACTGCCTCCAGGCCGTTGTGCGCCACATGCACGTCGAAGTGCAGCCCGGCCGCCTGGAGCGCCCGCTTGAAAAGAAAAACGTCTGACTCGTTGTCATCCACCAACAGGACCGTTGCTCCCTCCTTCATGCCGAAAGGTGGTGCGGACGGGCGGGAAAGCAAATGGATACGATGAGGATGGGCGGTGGGATGACGTGGCGTTTGGGTGAGCCCCAACGGGGCGACCGGCGAGTAGCCACGGGGGAAGCGCAGCGCAACCCGTGGACACGGATCACCAACAAATCATTCGCCCCGCAGGAGCGACGGACGAATGCGCCGGAATCCGCCGCCCCATCCGGGGCGGATTGAAATTCGCGACGGGTTACCACGGGTTGGCACCCGTGGCTACTCGCAGGCCGCCCCTCCGGGGCTCCGGCAGGCGCATTTCGGAAAAATCCCAAAGGGATTCCGGCATTCAGCCCAGCGTTGCGACGCCGAGTCGCTACGCTGGGTCAAGGGCGCGGAGAATTGTTCAACCCTGAATGGGTTGAGTCGCGGGGCGGTGATGCAACCCATTCAGGGTCGAGGAGGTTTTGTGGATGCCTACCCAGGGTAGCGCGCGCGGGATGTGCTGGGGAGCACACCCGCCCTCGGGTGTTGCCATCCGCGCCATCGCGGATGGCGAAGGGCGCGGACAATCGGAGCGCGTGCAAATGATCGAGCGTCACGCGAAATCCTGTGCCTCCCGTGTTCGGCGAGGGCGCCGAACACAACACGCGAGGGCGCGTGTGATCCCCATTCGGTTTGTGGGTGCGGCACCCAGTAGGGTGGCCGTCCGCAAGGATCCTGGGCTGAGTGATGCAATCGCGTGGCGATTGAAGAGTGCGCCCTACCGAGAATCCCAACGGGATTCCATCATTCAGCCCAGCGTTGCGACGCCGAGTCGCTACGCTGGGTCAGGGGCGCAAAGGATTGTTCAACCCT
>JBBRBM010000159.1:0-14084 GCA_038205745.1 Verrucomicrobiota bacterium
TGTCCCGCGCCACGCCCATCACATCGAAGAAGCCAACGATGGACCATGTGGGCGTGAGGGCCTGTTCAAACTCGATGTTCGCGCCGAGATAGGATTCGGCGCCAATCACCTTTCCGGCGGCATTGCGGGGCGAGGCCTCGCCTTGTTGATAGCCACGAATGGAATTCTCGCCGCCGGGAAAAAAGCGTTTGTTGAAGGGTAGATTCTCGGCCGACGGCCCCACCACAAACACCGCGCCGTGCGACGCGCCCAGATGGAGCCAGCGATCTTTGGCAACCGGCCAATGGTAGGAGCCGTGCAATTCCACACGCTCGTAATCCACTTCGCCGCCCAAGGCCGTGGAGGCGACTTCAAGATTGCTGTAGAGTTTGTAGCCACTGCGCGGCGTGATGGGGCTGTCGCGCCGGTCGTGGCGCAAATCCAGAATCGCCGACGCCACGCGCGCGTTGGCCACGCCGACGCCGCTCACGAAATCAGCGTCCGCGGCGCTCAAATATTGGTAGCTGTAGCGCAGGCTGGCATCCGTCGCGATGGGCTCGAACCGGCGGCGCGCGCCTATGCTCGCGGCCACTTCTTCGCGCGTGAAATCCACTTCATCGCGGCGCAATCCCGACGCCGTGAAGAACAAATCCGATCCCCAGCGGAATTGCGGCACGGTGTAAGTGTAATCGCCACTGCTCGATTTGAAGGATTGCACCAGCTTCACTTGCGAGTGGTGCGCGAGTCCCCAGAGATTGTATTGATCGAGAATAATTCCACCGCGCAGCAGTTCGTAGCTGCCGAAGCCCGCGAGCAGACTGAAGTCGAGCGACTTGCCCTCTTCCACTTCGTAAACCACGTCGCGCGTGTGGTCATTCACCACGTCATAGCGCATCTCGACGGAATCAAAAACGCCGAGGCGCGCCAGCCGGAAGCGACCCTGCTCGGCGGCGGTGCGGTCGAGTGGCGCACCCGGTTTGAGCGGAATGCGCGCGCGCATGGCCGACTCTTTTGTTTCTTTTTCGCCGAGGAACCGAATCTGGCCCACGTTCACTTTCGGGCCGGGCTGCACTTGCGCGAGCAGGTCGAGGTTCACCTGCTCGTTGGTCACAGCGCGTTGCGTGGTTACAATCGCCCTGGAATCGGGATAACCTTGCTTCAATCGGCGCAACACCAGTTGCTGCTCGAAATCCTGGAGCCATAAACGCGAGTAAGGCTGGTTGGTCGTGAATTGCCGCGTGCGCAAAACATTCGTCGCCAAATCACTCACCTCTTCCACTTGCACGGAGCGCACCAAATGGCGCGGGCCTTGATGCACGCGCACCCTCACATCGACATCGCCGGTGACGTCGTCGCGCGCCACGTTCGTCAGCGTTACGGTCGTGTCGCGATAGCCATCGCGTTCCAGCGCCTGCTGCAAACCATCGACCGACGATCTGGCCTTGGACGGAGTGTAAATGCGGTTCGCGTTGAGCTTCAGCAATCCCCGCGTGTCCACGAAGTAGCCGAGCGCAGCGTCCGGCTCAATGCTTTCCAGTCCTTCGAAGTGGATTTCGCGATAGTGATAGCGCGCGCCTTCGTGAATGCGGAAGTGAACGCTCCGCGCGCGCAACGGCCTCGGCAGCGGCTCACCGAGCGTCGTGTGCCAGCGAAAGGTCTGTCGTTCGCCATCGTGCATCGTCACGCGCGCGATGATTTCCGGGCGCAAATATCCGTCGCGCTGAAGGCCGGAGAAAATCACCACCACGCTGTCTTCGATGAAGTTCGCGTTGAAGAACTCATTAGTTTTGTCGCCCTTGATCAGCTTGAGCAGGTTCTTCAACTTCAAGTCACCCATGAAGCCGTAGCCGGAGACTTTGAGCTTTGGTTTCGGTGGATCGGAATCCGCAATCGCCGGAGCAGAGGCGACTAACAAATAGACAATGACGAGCGACCAACGGAGAACTCGCGCCATCATGGGGAGCGCGACCGTCGCGGTCGCCGTTTTCGGCGTCCCGCCGAAAACTTCCCCGCCCGAAATGAATACACGTTTCAATAAACACCGGAACGCCCCCGACCAGTCGGCGAGACGCCGACTGGTGCGACCGGGACGGTCGCGCTCCCCTTCCTTCGTCGCGATCACTTTGAGAACACCCTCCACTTCACGCCCGCGTTGTATTTGTCGAAGCGATCGTATTCGCCCACGAGCGACACATCCTCCGTCAGCTTATATTCGACCGAATACGTGGTGCGTCCGCTCTCGGAAATGTTTTCGCCGGAATGAATCGTAAGCTTGTCACCGCCGCCATAGCCCAGTTGCGACAAAACACTTTTCCCGACGAACACGCCGAGGCCCTGCGCGCGCTGCTGGGTCGAGAGAGAAAAATCATTCCGCGGAACCTGGCCCGTTGTGACCATCAGCAAAATCTGCTCGGAAGTCAGCGGCGGCACCGAGGTGAATTCGAGAACCGGCGATTCCGCGCTGCCGCTCACCTCGACGCGCAGATCGTAAGCGTAGGCCCTTCCGGCGGCGGTGATGAACAACTGCGGGGCGTAAGGATTCGCGCTGCCGAGTGTCACGAAACCCTGCTTCACGGCGAGCGTGGCGAACGGAAACGTGATGTTGCCGGACGCGATGCGGACATCGCCAAGGGCGAGTGGTTCGCCCAAATCGCCGCGCAGGTCGAGGCTCGCCGAAACTTCGCCGCGAAAAAATGGCGTGCGCACGGTCAGGAACCGATCGCCCTGCACGCGAACATTCAACGGCCAGTCGCGCATCAACGGCGCATCGACGCTGAAGTAAGGCGGACGCTGGCTCGGCTTCCGCACGCCGCTGCGCACCAGATCGGTGAGGTTCGCGAGGAATAAACTGTCGCGCAGATGCACGTCGCCGCCGATGGCCGGCGTTCCGCCCGCGGTGTTCGTGATTTGCAGTGCGAAATCCGTGCGGATGATTTTCTGCGCCTCGCGAACCAGCGCGAGATTTGTGCCGGCCATGCGCTATTGAATCGCCGGCCAGCGCTTCGCCGCCGCCGTCCACCTGGTGAAATCGACCGCGCCCGAGATGAAGACGGGGGCGCCGCCCACTTGCGCGCGAAGCGGTTCGATGAACACGGAGCGGTCCCGCATCTGGATGCGCGCATCGATGTCGTGAATCGAGCCGATGCTCGGAAATGGCACGGTGGCGGCGTTGCTGATGAGAATGTTCCCGCTCAACTGCATGCCGGGTTGCAACGCGACGGTCACGTCGAGTGTGCCGCGCGGCGCGAGCAGATTGGTGGCGAACGGCACGAACGCGGCGAGGTCCGCCGAGGGCATTCGGAGTTGCCCCTGCGCCTTGTCGATTTGCAGCCGGGTTTTCAGATCGCCTTTTGCCGCGATGGGAATTTCGGCGTGCGCCTCCATCGACTGGCCGGCGATGGTCGCCCGCAATTTCTTGAGCCGAACCGATTGAAGATTGAACTCCACCTCGGCCCGCACGGCCTTCAGCTCCGGCAGCGGCCGATTCGTCATCGTGAGCGGCGCCACGGAATCCGCCGAGAAATGCATCGTGCCTTGCGGCCGTTCGAGCGTGCCGCCCAGCGCGACATTCAGCGCGGGAGTCGTGACGCGCAGCTTTGCGAACTGTTCGACAAGACGCGCGAGCACGCCGTTGGTGCTCGTGTGCAAATCGACGCGGAGCGGCGCGTTGCTGTGAATCTGAAGCACGAAGCCGTTGCTTGAACCAATTGCCGCCAGCGGAAGAACCGCCTCGCCGTGAATGACGGCATTGTTGCGCGTGACCGAATTGGTCGTGGCGTTCTCGCCCGCAACCGCCGCGTGAAATTGAGCGACGTGAATGGCTTGCGGCGTGTTCGTGACTTCAAGCGACAGGACCACCGGCAGCGCATTCGTCATCGTGAACCGCGCGGCGCCCTTCAGCACGAGCGTGACGGGGCCATTGGACCAATGAGTGTTTGCTTCCAGGTTTTGCAGCGATGTTTCAAACCCAATTCCCGCCACCAACAAATTTGTGAAATCTGAAGTGCGCAGTCCCGAGACCGATATGCGCGCGTCTCCGGCCGATGGCCAGGAGACGTCGCCCGACAATTCGACGCGGCGGTTTTCTCCGCGCCAAACGAGCGGCGAAAGGGCGAGGCGGGGCTGCGCATTTGTCGCGCGCTGCAACTCAATGGTCACCGGGTCGGCCAGCGAATAGATCGACAGAGCAGCGCCGCCGCGTTTCAGATCGAGCGTCTTCAACGAGGCGGTGGCGTTTGTTCCGTTCCAGTTCCCGGAAGCGGAAAGTTCGAGCGTGGTTTCATTGGCAGACGCGGCGGCGCGCAGTTCCGCGATTTGGAATTGCTGGCCGTGTTCTTGGATTTTGACCGTCAGGGGCACCAGCGATGGGAGTTGCAGGAAATCAATACGCGCGTCCACTTGATGACTGAGGTTCGTCAGCGGGCCGCTGGCTTTCACGATAAGATTGAGATTCGAGTAGAGCAACGCCGCGGGAACGAGATGGGTCGGCAACACGCCGCTGAGTTGAACAACTACGTTCGACAGAACTCTGTTCGTCACGTTCATCAATCCGCTGGCATGAATCTCCGCGCCGGAAGCGAGCGAACCTTTCAAGTCAATGACGTTGAACTCCGGCCAACGCAATTCACTGCGCAGCGTCGCACTCGTCACCCGGACTTCGCGCGCGACCACGTTGGTAAGTTCGAGGAGCAGCGTCGCGTCCGGGTAGGTGCCGGTGCGCGGGCGCAATTCGAGATCGCCCCGCGCGGAGCCTTGAAGCTCGATCAAAGGCAGGCCGCTCAAATCACCCGTAAGCGACAGACTCGCGGGGCCGCTCAACAGTTCGCCGCCGTAGTTGAAACGCACTGGACTGGAAAGTTCCGCGCGCAGGCTCTCGCTCTGAAGATTTAACGCCTGGAGCGTGGCCGCATTGGTGTCACCGCGCGCCACGAGCGAGCCATTGAACGCCGGGAGATTCGTCTTACCGCTCACGGCCGCGAACCGAAGCGCGAGTTCGAACGCGCCATTCGTGTAAGTTCCACTCGCCATCGCGTCCACGGCCGCGTAGCCAGCCAGGGGCAGATTCGTTTCGCTGATGTGCAAGGCCGGCGCTTGAATCTGCGCGGACTCCGGCATCCACTCGTCGCGAAATTGCGCTTGAGCAAAAACCCGATTCGTAATCCAAACATTCGTGAGAGAGATTTTCAGAAAAGGATTCGACGCCCACAGCAAGATGTCTGATTGCAATTCAAGTTTCGGAATCAAGAGTTCGGCGTGGAACGGATTGGAGCGAGTCGTGTCCAGCGACAGTTCCACCGGCAATTCACCAATCTTTGGAACAACCGTTACCACTCCGGCGCGAACCTTGCCCGCATCCCACACCAACCACGGGACGGCACTGGTGCGCTGCTGGAATGTGACAACGCCATTGCTCAGGGCGGCGTGGGAAATCCAGTCGCCGATCCGCGCGAGCACGGATTGAGTTTGCTCTACCACGACGACGGGCGTGTGGGTGTTTTGCGATGCGGATGATTCTTCTGTCGGCGCGAGCACGAGGGACCAGTCCTGCACGCTCAACGCCGAGCCATCTCCGCGCAGATGGTTCCAAAGTAGGACCGTGGGAATCGCGGCCTCCACGCGCGCCGCCTCGATACGGACGCTGGCATTCGTGAACGAGACGCCACGGAGAGCGAATGCGCCGTAGCCTTCGCGCTCGTAACTCCCGAAGTACGCGCCGAAGTGCGAGGCGGTAGGACGCAGCACCCACGGCAGCCAGACCGGCAGAAGCGCCACCACGATGGCCAGCGCGACTAAAATCACGCCGAGTCCCGCCATCGTTCGTTTTGTTCCCTTCCTCATCACCACCTTTCTCGCGCACCATAACCCACGGAACCATCTTGGCGAACGATCCGCTGAAGTGTGACGGATCGCGGCGTTTACGCCGCTTCATCTTTCGTCCGACGCTACCGTACAGATTTTCGAATTTTCGAACGTCCTCGCTCGGCACAGGATTCCATCCTTGCCGACCGCCGCCATCAGATGCGCGAACGTCCCACCGTTGGTCGTGCCGGGCGCAGTCCAGTAGCCCACGGTTTTAATGCTTGTCAGTACCCACAATTCGGCGAGTCATTGCTCAATCCTGAAAGGATTGGAGCCCTCAGCCCAGGGTTGCCGAGTCCGCGAGGCTACCCTGGGTCGCACCCGAGCGTGGCCTCAACCCTGAAAGGGTTGCAGCATTTTCCGACCAATCGCCGTCACGCCGTGCAACCCCTTCCGGGTTGATGAATATGCGGGCGGTTCCCCCAGCGTAGCGCCCCGGCGGCGCAACGCTGGGCTGAGTGATCCAATCCTTTCAGGATTCCAAGAAGGCCAGCCAAAAGATGTGGGTAATGACAAGGGTTTTAATGCCGTGCTTTCCAGGGAATAACCGCGGAGTTGTTGGCGGACAATCCAACCGGAGCAGCTCATGCCACCGCCTTCGGACTCTGATTCAGCGTGGGAAGGCCCGCTGGAGAAGGAACAGTCCCGTGGTCACGACCAAGACGAAGCCCACGACGAATGCCCCGCGTGAGACGTGGACTAGGTCAGGCAACAGGATTTTTCCTTTGGCGCCCCACTTATCGACGGTCTTCTTCAAGAAGCCCGACATCTCGGCGAAGACCCATGAGCCGGCGACCAGCCCGGCCATGCCGAAGAGCGCGTCCCAATTGCCCTGACCCAGCGCCGCCGCGGCCGTGCCCGGACAGTAGCCAATGAGCGCGAAACCGACACCGAAGATAAGCCCGCCGATCACATTGGCGGCAATTTTGGTCGGCTTGATGTGCAAGTTCACTTTGGCGAAATGGTGCAGGAGAAAAATTCCGGGCATGCCCACGACGATCGCGGTCAACATGATTTTCACCACTGTCCAATCCTGCAAAAGCAGTTGGCCGATCAGAATGTGGAATTTGCCAACGCCGCCCTTTTGCAAGAGGAAGCCGAAGATCAATCCAAAGAGTGCGCCAGCCACCAGCTTCTTCGGTGAAGCCACGGGTTTCTCGGGTGCCTCGCTGGTTTTTACGATTTTGCTGGGATCGACCATAACTCAGGCGCGGTAAAGGAGCATCGCCGCGGCGACGCCGCCGATGAAAAAACAAATCACGGCGATCCACGACGCCACGTTCAGTTGCAGCGCGCCGCTGATGCCATGCCCGCTGGTGCATCCACCCGCCATGCGCGCACCGATGGCGAGCAGCATGCCGCCGGCAAATCCCACGACGCCGCGCAACACCAGCGTGCCTTCCCCAAAACGGTCCACCCACATCGCGGGCAGCCACTGACCGGTGAACTCGCCGCCGGTGACGGCCGCGATGGCTCCGCCGATGATGGTCGTGATGACGAAGACAAACTCCCATCCGACCTTCGGAGGGTTCTCTTTGAAGTAGGGCAGCGATTCCGTGCGGCGTTTGGAAAACAGTTTACCGATGAAACCGGACAGTTGTGCGTAAAAGGATGAAGCGCCAATGGGCTTGTCCGAGAAATAAAAGGTGAGCCACGAAAGCACGCCGATAGCCGCTCCAACGAGGTACGGGGACCAAGCCGGGCCTGGATAATTGCGCGCATCGACGGCCATCTCCGCGGCGTTAGCCAAAGCCATTGGCGCCAGCGTAATGACAGTGATGATTAAAAACGCGCCGCGCGGTTTTCTCATTTCGTAATCTCTCCTTCGATGGGGTAGCCCGCTTTTTTCCACGCCTGCCAACTCCCGGGAACGTTGTGAACTTTGGTGAATCCCTCCTGCTTCAGAATGCTCGCCGCCAGGCTTGCGCGGTAGCCGCTGTCGCAATACACGGCGAGCGGTTTCGTTTTGTCGAACTGATCCACATTCTCACGGACGTCAGGCACGAAGTAATGTTTCGCGCCGGGAATGTGCCCGCACTTCCATTCGTCGGGCGCGCGCACATCGAGAACTTGAATCCTGCTGCCCGCCTTCTTCAAATCGTGGACAGTGATTTGCGGAACTTCCTCCAGCTCGAACCCCGCATTGTCCCACGCCTTCATTCCGCCCACGAGATAACCGGCAAACTTCGTCATGCCCACGCGCCACAAATAACGCACCACCTTCTCCAGGTTCTCATCCGTCTCCAGCACGAGCAGCAGCGGGTCATCGAACTTCAACATCCATCCCGCCCACGGCGACAACTCCGCGCGCGCGCCGATGTTCAGCGCGCCTTTGATGTGACCGCCGCCGAACCCCAGCATCAACCGCGTATCCACGAGCACCGTGCCGCGCTGCCCGATTGCTTCCTTGAAACTTTTTGCAGGCAGAGATGGCACAGGCGGCATGTTCCCGAACGTCGGCGGGCCTTTCTGGTTCAGCTTCTTCATCGGCACTAGTAGGTCGGCACGGGCGTGGCCGTCGAAGTTGTGTATTCCACAAACTCCTTCTCGTTATGAAACTGGAGAAACGCGTTGTGCTTTTTCTCGTAGCCGATGGTGGTGCTGCGCCGGTCGCCGATATCGGGCCCGCACGATGAACCCGCGCCGTGTCCCGGATAAACGGTCACGCCGTCATCGAGCTTCGCGTAGAACTCGGTCATGGTAGTGAAAAGCTGTTTGGCCAGCTTCTGCGTTTCGCGCTCGCCGCCTTTGATGTCGGGACGTCCCGCAGAATCCGCGAACAGGCTGTCGCCACTGAAAATGCCCCACGGAGATTTGGGCCGTTTCTTTTCCGCCGCCACGAAAGAAATGTGCTCGGGCGTGTGGCCCGGCGTGTGTTTCACGGTGAGAATCAAATCGCCGAACTCGAAGCCGTCGCCGTCCTTTACCTTCTCGTTTTCGAAGCCATAGCGTGCGCCGCCTTCATGGCTGGAAAAAATCTTCGCTGAAGGCAGACGCCGTTTCAACTCCGACGCGCCGCTCAGGAAATCCGCGTGAATATGCGTCTCGAAAACGTGCGTGATGGACAGGGCATGTTTGCGCGCCAGTTCCAGATAACAATCCACATCCGGCCTCGGATCGATGATGCACGCGACGCCCTTTGAATCATCGCCGAGCAAATAAGAAAGCTGCGCAATGCCCGGCGTGTGAATTTGTTCAAAGACCATCGACATAATTTTCCCTTTTTTCCCTCGATCGATTCTCTTTCCATCCTCCTCGGTCCATCCTTTGTCGCCATCGCGAGTGCTTCACCATCGCAGTGAACATCCGGATTACAACTTTTCTGAACAGGAATTCGCGCGCGGTCAGCTCACCTGATCTTCACCGGCACGGAGGTGATGAAGTTCACCAGGTAACCGCCGCGCTGAGGCACCTGCTCCAAGGGCTGCGTTCGACCGCGTTCATCCGTGGCGCGTGCCTGGAGAACACATTCACCCGGCCCGCGAGGAGTGCGCCATTGCCATTCCCAAAGCGTCCAGATGTGCGGGACGGCTTTGGCAGCGAGGCGCGCGTTGGCCCAGGTCACGCCCCCATCCACGCTCACCTCCACTTTGCGGATCGCGACCTCACCGCTCCACGCGGCGCCGTGGACGCGATAGGTGGAGTTTGCCGGAACGACTTCGTGCAACGCGGGCCGCGCGATTTGCGCCTTCACTTCCATTTCAGTAATGGGCCGCATCTGCGGCGGTAATCCATTCGCCTCCGCCCAGTAACTGTAGTCCACCGTCTGGAAGTAGCCGTGGAACGGATGGCTGATGACCGCGATGCGTGTGATCCACTTCACCGAAGCCATTCCATACCAGCCGGGCACGATGGCGCGGAGGGGAAATCCATGTGCGAGAGGCAAAACCTCACCGTTCATTTTCAGCGCCAACAAAACATCAGCACGCGCCTTCTCGATCGGGATGCTGTGCGAGAACTGGATTGTGCCCGGCGTCTTCGGCGCGTCGTCAAGCTGGCCCCGGTCCGCGCCCACGAACACCACCTCCCGGGCGTTGGATTTCAGGCCGGAGCGCGCAACGACATCCCGCAGCCAGACCCCGCTCCATTCGGACGTCCCCACCGCGCCGGATCCCCATTGCACACCGTCCTGTTTCGACGGGATGAACGCGCGGCCGTTGCCTGCGCACTCCAGCGTCACCGTGGCCTGCGCGGTGGGCAACTCTTCCAGTTCCTCATAATTGATTTCGCACGGCCGTTCTACCGAGTCTCCATCGATGCTCAACCGCCATTTCCGCAGATTCGCTTCGGGCGTGGGAAAATGACTGCGCACGAAGAACGATTCGTTGGGTGTGATGACTCCACTCAGTGACGGGAATGGGAACTCCAGGTTTTCGGGCTTCTGCTCGCGCAGAATCATGCCTTCCGATGGCGTCGGCGCCGGGGAAGCCTTTGTTGAAAGTCGCGGTTTGCGTTGCTGTCTCTCAGCCACGCGGTTTTGTATCTCACTGCTCATAACGTTTAATTGCCTTCACGACGCTGATGTCGCCATTGCGCTCGATGTATGCGGCCTCGACGTCGCTTGGATCGCTCACCGCTTTCAGGCGCAGAGCCTCCATCAGGTCCTTGTCACTGAGATAATGCTGGCGCATCACTTTTTGATTCACCCTTCCACGCGTGATCAATTCGTCGGCGTGGCCTTTGACCACGGACCCGATGGGGTGAAACTGATAAGGCAGCGCGGCGGTCAAGCGATGCAATAAAACCAGCCCGAAGCAACCGGCGAAGGTTGGGAACAGCGGCGCGGAACTGTTGATGGCGCGCGAAAGCGTGGAGCCGAGAATGAACGCAAGAATGATGTCGAAGGCCGTGTTCCGCGCCAGAAATCGCTTCGCTCCCACGCGCACTATGAACAAGGCGACAAAGAACGTGAGCGCCGCGCGGAGGCTAATTTGCAGAACGGACAGTTCGCCCGGACTTATTCCAATGCCGAACCAGTCCCTGAACATCCCCGCCTCCATGCCAGAACGTGCCACGACACGCCGCGCGGGCAACTTTGTTTGAAAGCCCTTCCCATGGGTGAGCCTGATTTCAATCGGCGGCGTTGCGCGACGGCGCCGCACCGCGTTTAATCGCCGGGGGCTTATGACTTTCACCGAATTGATGCAACGACTGCGCGAGGCGCTGAACTATCCTTTGGTCAAAGTGGGCGAGGGCACGGTCACGCTCGCCGGCATCACCACGTTCCTGTTGCTCGTCGTCGGCGTTTTTTTCGTGGAACGTCTCATTCGCCGGCAATTGACGACGCGCGTCCTGCGCCGGACGCGCCTTGATTCTTCGCTGCAATACGCCATCGCCCGCATCGCCGGTTACGTTTTCATCGCGCTGGGCCTTTACATCGCGCTGCAAGTGGTCGGCATCAACCTCACGTCGCTCGCCTTCATCGCCGGCGCGGTGGGGGTGGGCATCGGGTTCGGATTGCAGAACGTGGTCAATAATTTCGTCAGCGGAATCATCATCCTCGCCGAGCGGCCCATCGCCATCGGCGACCGCATCGAAGTGGGCGGCGTCGCCGGGCGCGTGACGCGAATGGCCCTGCGCAGCACGACCGTGGTCACGAACGACAACATCTCCATCATTGTGCCCAATGCCGACTTCATCACACATCCCGTGACCAACTGGAGCCACGGCGATCCGCGCGTGCAGATGCGATTGCCGCTCGGTGTTGCTTACGGCAGCGACCTGGACAAGCTGCAACGCGTGTTGCTCGAAGTCGCGCGCGACAATCCGCACGTGATGAAAGACCCGGCGCCTTCCGTTTTCTTTACAGGCTTTGGCGAGAGTTCGCTGGATTTCGAACTGGGCGTCTGGACGCAGGACATGGTGCATTCGCCGCGCCGCTTCCGCAGCGAGCTTTACTTCGCGATCGAGAAGAAGCTGCGCGAAAACAAAATCGAGATTCCGTTCCCTCAACGCGATCTGCATTTGCGCTCAGGCCGGCTCGAAGCGCCTGCGCAAGAATAGAAACAAAGCTTGCGAACCTCGCCGAGCGTTTGCGTTCCGCAGCAGAGAAGGCACTGAACACGCGGCGGACTGCGGAGGCATGACTCCGCTTTAGCATCATCATCGTAAAACAAGACCGTTGGCCCATTTCGCCCTGCAGGAAAAGCGGAGTCAGTGCCTCCGCAGTCCAGGCCGCGTTCTTTCATTTTCGCGCCGTTCGTAAAGTGAGCCTTGCCCCAATCGTCCACGCGGTTAGCCTCGCTGCATGAAAGCCAAAACTTCGACGACGAATCCGTCCGATGTCGAACGACGTCTCCAACGACGGCAGCGCCGCCGCGTCATCCGCGTGGCGGCCGGTGCCGTGATCGGCAGCGTGATTGCCGGACCAGTGGGCACGGTGGCAGGCGCGATTGCCGCCGGCGGCGTGAAGCGCGGCCCGCGCGCCAAAACTGCGCCGGGAAAGAAAGCTCGCCCGGCTCGCCCGGCGCCTCCCACCAAACCGCGCCGGAAACGCTCGGTGTTGAACAAACTCCCGAAGAACACGCCCTTCATTCCTTAAACTGAGTTCCGCCGTTCACCACTCCCGTTCACAATGAAAATGACTGTCACGCTCTACGGCGCGGCTGGTGAAGTCACCGGCTCCGCATATCACGTCCAGACCTCGCGCGCTTCCGTGATGGTCGATTTCGGTTTGTTCCAGGGACGCGAAATGGCGCACGAGGTGAATCATGTGCCGCGCAAGCTCGACGTGGAGAAACTCAACGCCGTCATTCTCACGCACGCGCATCTCGATCACGTGGGCCGGTTGCCCCTGCTGATCAAACGCGGCTACAAGGGACCGATCTTCGCGACGCCCGCTTCCATCGAAGTGGCGCATCTCATTCTCAAAGACGCCGCCAAATTGCAGGAACAGGACACCGAGCGCGACAACCGCAAACGCGCCGAGGAAGGCAAACCGCCCTTGCAACCGCTCTACACCGCGGCGGATGTCGAGGTCGTGGCGACCTTGTTTCAAACCGTGCCCTACACGACACCGTTCGAGATCGCGCCCGGCGTCAGTGTGCGCATGTTCGAGGCGGGACATATTCTCGGCTCGGCCAGCATCGAGATGACGCTGGAGGATTCCGGCGTGAAACGAATCGTCGTCTTCTCCGGCGACATCGGCCCGCGGCAATCACCCATCCTGCGCGACGCCGCGTGTCTCGAACGTGGCAGCGTCGTCTTTCTCGAATCCACCTACGGCGATCGCAACCATCGTTCGCTTAAGGAAACCGTCGCGGAATTCCGGCAGTTGATCAAAGACGCCGTGGCGGAGAAGGGGAAAATTCTCGTGCCGACCTTCGCCGTGGGCCGCGCGCAAGCCATGCTCTATCACCTCGCGGGCATGTTCGCGGAAAAAGTAGTGCCGCCATTCCCCGTGGTGCTCGACAGCCCGATGGCGATCGAAGCCACGAAATTGCACACGCGTCATCCCGAACTTTACGACGAAGAGATGAGCGAACTCGCGGGCGAGAAAGATTTCATCAAAGATTTTCCAACCCTTCGCTACTCGATCACTGCTGATGACTCGCGCGCGTTGAATGATTTGGCAGGACCATGCCTCATTATGGCCGGAGCGGGCATGTGCAACGCCGGGCGCATCATCCATCATTTGAAACACAACCTAAGCCGGCCCGGCACCGTGGTCATGATTGTGGGCTATCAAGTGCCTGGTTCATTGGGTCGCGTGCTCGTGGAAGGCGCGCAGGAAGTGCGAATCCACGGCCAGACGATTCCCGTCCGCGCGAAAGCGCACAGCCTCGGCGGCTTCAGCGCACACGCCGGCCAAAGCGAATTGCTCGAATGGTTTTCGTGCCTCGCCCCCAAACATCCACGCGTGATCCTGACTCACGGCGAAGAACGCGGCCGCGAACCACTGGCCGCGCTGATCGAGAATCGCTTTCACCTCAAACCGCAACGTCCATTGCTGGGTGATGTGATTGAGGTTTGAAACTGGTTTGAATTACTCGGCGTACCGACCAAAACGCGCCACGCTGTTGCAACGGGCGCGGTGATGCAGCGCCTGTTGCGCGGCGGCAGCATTTTCCGTTTTGCCGGCCCATGCTTTGAGCGCTTGTCATTACCGATTCTGCTGAAAAACCCTTAGCCTCTTTTTTCCCTTGCGCGAGTTGGCCCCAGCTGGGATGGGGGACGGATTTTCCGTCGTGGGTTTGAGTCTGGGCTTGTGGATCAGGCGACCCGCGTGTAACCAAAGCCATGCGCCA
>JBBRBM010000160.1:0-13821 GCA_038205745.1 Verrucomicrobiota bacterium
CCAGCGCTATCTGTATCGGGCGCGCTTCAGTGGACGTCAGCTCGAGCGCGTGACGCCCGTCGGCCAGTCCGGCACGCATTCGTATCGGGTTTCGCCGGATGGCCGCTGGGCCTTTCACACGTGGTCCACGTTTGACCAGCCGTCCGTGACGGAGTTCATCTCGCTTCCGGATCATAAGCAGGTGCGCGTGCTGGCTGAGAACAAGAAGCTGAAAGAGAAGCTCGCGGAATTGAAGCAACCGAGCACCGAGTTTTTCCGCGTGCCGGTGGCGGAAGGCGTCGAGCTGGACGCGTGGTGCATCAAGCCACCGGACTTCGATGCGACGAAGAAATATCCGCTGCTCATCTATGTATATGGTGAGCCGGCTGGGTCAACGGTGAAGGACGCATGGGGCGGTTCATCGCATCTCTGGCATCTCATGCTCGCGCAGCAAGGTTACCTCGTGATGAGCTTCGACAATCACGGCACCGACACTCCGCGCGGTCGTGCCTGGCGGAAATCGATTTACCGGCAAGTCGGAATTCTCGCCTCGCAGGATCAGGCGGCGGCCTTGAAGAAAGTGATTGCGACGCGGCCTTACGTGGATGCGGAACGCGTGGGCATCTGGGGTTGGAGCGGCGGCGGCTCCATGACGCTGAACTGCCTGCTGAGGAATCCGGATCTTTATCACACCGGCATCTCCATCGCGTCCGTCCCGAACATGCGTTACTACGACACGATTTATCAGGAGCGCTACATGGGCCTGCCTGCGGACAATGCGGACGGCTACCGGAATGGTTCGCCCATCACGTTCGCCAGCCAGTTGAAGGGAAACCTCCTCCTGATTCACGGCACCGGCGACGACAACTGCCACTACCAGGGCGCGGAAACGCTGGTCAACGAGTTCATCAAATACAACAAACCGTTCCGCATGATGTCCTATCCGAACCGTTCCCACGGCATCAGCGAAGGCGCGAACACGACGCTGCATCTGCGCGAGTTGATGACCTTCTTCCTCCACGAGAAACTGCCGGCCGGCGCTCGGTGAAAATTGATGACGGGGCGTTCAACTCGATCTCACCGGCTGACCCTGCGCTGAACTACGAAGCACCTGAGTTCGTGAGCGCCCCGCCATCGGCGACGAGGTCCTGTCAATCTTCGTCGCTCAGACGGCTCTGCACTCCGCCTGGCCAGCGACAGACCTCGGGCTGATTGGGCGGGGCGACGTGCGCCAGGATCTGAACGATGGATCCCTCGTCCCACTGTTTTTTGCACTCACGGATCATCGTCCAGCGGTTGCTGACATCCGCCGCGCTGAACAGGAAATCACCGCTCCACAGTCCGGGGTGGCGTCCGACCAGATCGACAATCCGCTGGGTTTGAATCGCCGGTTGACTGTTGGGTTCGCGATTGTGAATTCCGGAAACCGTGAGCTCGCCGCTGATGCTCTTCAGGTATTCCAGAACAGGGACGGCGCCAACGCGGGCACCGCCCGCCTGAGGTGCAGCGGCCAGCGCGTCCATGACGAGCAGACCGGCGACTGCCGCGAGGCCAACGTGAGTGAGGAATGCGCGTTTCATGTGTGACGGTAGTCTTATGGGATGCACGGTTCAGGGCGAGGGCGGACTGCCCGGCAGTAGGACACATCTTGAAGGCATCGCGTCGTCCTCGCTCCCTGACGGTCGCGGCTCTGTTTAGATCGGCTCCCTGCGCCGCCAACGGAGCCGCGACCGTGAGGGAGCGAAGACAAGTGTAGAGAGTCCGGTGGCAGTAATTTCAAAAGCACCGACTGCATCGGGCTTGCGCGCCGCAGCTTCGGCGGACAACACTTCGTTCATCACCATGATGACTGTTCGCGTCCAGATTCTTGCCCTTGCCGCCTTGCTGCTCGCCCCGCTGATGATGCTCCGGGCCGCCGAGCGGCCGAATATCGTCTTCGTCTTCAGCGACGATCATTCGCTGCAAACGATCGGCGCCTACAACGCGCGGCTCTCGGAATTTTGCCGGCAACAAGGAGTCACGCCGAACATGGATCGACTGGCGGCGCAGGGCGGGCTGTTCGTGAATAGTTTTTGCGGCAACTCACTTTGCTCGCCGAGTCGCGCTTCGATTCTCACCGGCCTGCACTCCCATTCCAACGGCGTGATGACGCTGAGCAAGCCGATTCGCGAAGGTCTGTGGACCTTCCCCACCACCTTGCGCGAGGCGGGCTATCAGACGGCGGTGATCGGCAAGTGGCATCTCGGCGGCACACCCACCAAGACCGATTACTGGCGGCTGTTGATCGGCCAGGGTGAATACTGGCATCCCGGTTTCCTCGGCCCCGACGGGAAGGAACAGCGCCAGGGTTACGCCACCGACATCATCACGGACATGAGCCTCGACTGGCTGCGGCAACGGGACAAGACGAAGCCATTCATGCTCATGGTGCAGCACAAGGCGCCGCACCGGAACTGGATGCCGCCGCCGCGCTATTACAAATGGCTGGCCGACGTGCAGGTGCCGGAGCCGGAGACGCTGTTCGACGACTACGCTGGACGGACTTCCTCGGCGCGCGCGCAGGAAATGGAAATCGCCCGCGAGATGAATCTGCCCATTGACTTGAAAGTGTTTGAACCGGGAAAACGCCCAGGCGAGATGAAGCGCATGACGGACGCGGAGCTCGCGGAATGGCAGGCCGTCTTCGGCCCACGCAACGAAGCGTTCACCAAGGCCAATCTGTCCGGGCGCGAACTCACGCGCTGGAAATACCAGGAATACATGAAGGACTATCTCCGTTGCATCAAGGCGGTGGACGACAGCCTCGGCCGCGTCGTTGATTACTTGAGGGCCGAGGGCCTCGAGAAAAACACCGTGGTCATCTACGCGTCCGACCAGGGCTTCTACAATGGCGAGCACGGCTGGTTCGACAAGCGCTGGATTTACGAGGAGTCGCTGCGCATGCCGCTCATTGTGCAGTGGCCCGGCGTAGTCAAGCCGGGCAGCCGCTTCACGCCGCTCGTGCAGAACATTGATTACGCCGCGACCTTCGTGGACATGGTGGGCGGGAAGGCGCCCGAGGGACTCCATGGCCGCTCGCTCGTGCCCATACTGCGCGGCGAGACGCCCGCTGACTGGCGCACCAGCCTTTACTACCATTACTACGACCCCGGCCACGGCGTGGCGCCGCATTACGGCCTGCGCACCGACCGCTACACGCTCGCCCACTTTTACCGGACGAATGAATGGGAACTGTTCGATCTGAAAAAAGATCCTCAGCAACTGCGCAGCGTGTACGACGACGCGGCCTACGCGAAGACGGTGACGGAACTGAAAGCCGAACTCACCCGGCTGCGGACAAAATTCAAGGATGACTCCGACGCTGTCCCAGCCAAACAACGCCCTGCCGCTGCGGCTCGACGCCAGAACCAAAAGCAATGAATCTCACTGCAACATGAAAGCCACCATCGCAAAAGCGCTCGCGCTTGCCGCCTTGCTCCTGATTCCGCAGGCGATGCTTCGCGCCGCTGATGGCAAGGCCCCCGCCCGGCCCAACGTCCTCTTCATCGCCGTGGACGACATGAACAACGACCTCGGCTGCTACGGGCATCCGCTGGTGAAGTCGCCGAACATCGACCGTCTCGCGGCGCGCGGCGTGCGTTTCGAGCGCGCCTATTGCCAGTTTCCCCTGTGTTCGCCGAGCCGCTCGTCGCTCATGACCGGGCTGCGCCCGAGCCAGACGCGCGTGTTTGATTTGCAGTATCGCTTCCGCCAGGGACTGCCCGACGTGGTCACGCTCTCGCAATGTTTCGGACAGAATGGCTACTACTACGGGCGCGTCGGGAAGATTTATCACTACGGCAATCCCGGTGACATCGGCACGAGCGGACTCGACGATCCGAAGTCGTGGCAGGAGTTCTTCAATCCCGCCGGGCGCGACAAGACCGCGCTGGAGTTGGATGTCATTCGCTACCCGGCGTCGAAGAAAGCGGGCCTGGGTGCCGCGATGGCTTTTCTCTCTGACAAGCCCGGACGCGACGAAGACCACACGGACGGCAAAGTCGCCACGCAGGCGATTGAGTTGCTGGAGGAGCACCAGGCCGGGCCGTTCTTCCTCGCCGTCGGCTTCTACAAGCCGCACACGCCGTGGATCGCGCCGTCGAAATACTTTGATCTCTACTCGCTCGACAAGATGAAGTTGCCGCTCGTGGCCACTAACTTTCGCGCCACCGTCCCCGCGCCGTCGCTCACCTCGACCGCGCCCTGGCCCTACAAGGGAGTGACACACGATCAGGCCCGCGAATGCAAGCTGGCCTACTACGCCTCCATCTCGTTCGTGGACGCGCAGATCGGCCGCGTGCTCGACGCCGTGGACCGGCTCAAACTATGGGACAACACCATCGTCGTCTTCTGGAGCGACCACGGCTATCACCTCGGTGAGCACGGTCTGTGGATGAAGCAAAGCTGCTACGAGGAATCGGCGCGCGTGCCGCTCATCATTGCCGCCCCCGGCCAGAAAGCGCGCGGCCAAATCTCGCCGCGTATCGTCGAACTGCTCGACCTCTATCCCACGCTCACGGACCTCGCCGGTGTGACGCCGCCCAGGAATCTCGAAGGCGCGAGCCTGCGTCCGCTGTTGAATGATCCGCAGGCGACGTGGACGCGTCCGGCCTTCACCCAGGTGCAGCGCGGCGGCTTTCCGGGCTACACGGTGCGCACGGAGCGCTGGCGCTACATTGAGTGGGATGATGGCGCGAAGGGCGCGCAGCTTTACGACCACGACAAGGACTCGCAGGAGTTGAACAACCTCGCCGGAAATCCGAAATTCGCCAAGGCCGAGGCCGAGTTGAGAGCTCTCGTGAGAAAGAACTGGCCCGTCCGCGTGCAGGGCGGCAAGGCGCCCGCGGCAAAGAACCAGCAACCGGCCGAAGCGCAGTGATCAACCTATCAAACCCATGAAACATCTCAGATTCCTACTCGCCACTCTCGGTGTCCTCAGCGCCGCTCTCCCCGCCGTCGCGGCATCGAAGCCCGTGAAGGTCTTCATCCTCGCCGGCCAGTCGAACATGGAGGGAAAAGCGCCGAATCAACTGCTCAATCACCAGGCCAACGATCCTGTGACGAAGGAGTTCTTCGCCCATCTCCGCAAGAACGAGCAGTGGATCGTGCGCGAAGACGTCTTCATCAAATATCTTGAACGCAAGGGACCGCTCACCATCGGCTATGGTTCACCGGATCGCACGGGCGCTGAACTCGAGTTTGGGAGCATGATGGGCGATCTGTTTGACGAGCCGGTCATCCTCGTCAAAGCCGCGTGGGGCGGGCACTCGCTCTACAAACTCTTCCGTTCGCCGTCCGCCGGATTGCCCGCCGAGATGATGGCCAAGGAACTCAAGCAGTCCCAGGAACGCGTCACGAAAAACAACGAGAAGAACAAGAAGAACGATCCGCTGCCGACGATGGACGACCTGAAGAAGGATTACGGATCGTCCTTCCGCAAGATGATGGCGGAGGTGAAGGACGTGATGGACAACCACGCGACGATGTTTCCATCGCTGAACGGACGGAAGGTGGAACTGGCGGGGTTCTTTTGGTTCCAGGGCTGGAACGATCAATACGGTGCGGAGAACGAGTATCGGTCGAACATGGAGCACTTCATCAAGGATGTGCGAAAGGATCTGAACGCGCCGAAGCTGCCCTTCGTGATCGCGGCGATGGGCCAGAACGGATCGAAGGAAGCCAAGGGCGCAATGCTCACAATTCGCGAGGCCCAGCTCGCCATGAACGACGTGCCGGAGTTCAAAGGCAACGTGCGCGCGTTCCGCACCGATCTGCTGGTGGACAAGGCTGCGGAAGACGCTTATCCGACGTGGCAGAAGGACGTGGAGAAATGGAAACTGGTCGGCGGCGACCATGGTTATCACTACCTGGGCAGCGCGGTTTGGTTCACGCGCATCGGCCACGCCGCAGGCGAGGCGATGAAAGAATTGCTGGGGGCGAAGTAACATGAGTTGTCGGGTCTGGATCAGGTCGCTGCTGTGGCTCGTCGTCTGGATGATTGGCGTTGCGCCTGTTCGCTCGACGACCGAATCGACCACCACTCGCCCGAACATCGTCGTGATCATGGCCGACGACCTCGGTTGGATGGACGCCCACTTCCAGGGAAACCCGCTGCTCGACACGCCGAACCTGGACCGCCTCGCCCGCCAGGGCATGCGCTTCACTGATGCCTACGCCGCCGCGCCGGTTTGCTCGCCCACCCGCGCGGCCATCTATTTTCACTACCCCAATTGCGCCTTTCACACGGGCAACCGTCTCGGCGGCGCGATCCGCGAAGGCGATTTCAAATTGATCCGGAATTACGACGACGACTCGGTCGAACTCTACAATCTGGCCACGGACCTTGGCGAAACGCGCAACCTCGCGGCGACAGAACCCGCCACGACCGCGAAGTTGAAAACGAAACTGGATGCGTGGCTGAAATCATCTGGCGCACGAATGCCCGTGCGCGTTGCGGCAAAAGAATGAACTTTCCCATGAGAACCAACTTCGTCCTGCTTTTCACGCTGCTGTCCGCCTCCGCCCTCGCTGCGGATAAGCCGGCCCTGCCCACGACCCACACCACGCGCGACATCGAAGGCTGGAACGTGCGCGTGGATGACCGCCTGTTGCGCGGCGACGGGGCGGCGACGGGCGAGCGGGCGCTCAAGCTCCTCACTGCGCGCCTGGTCGCCATCACCATCGTCGTCCCGGAGCCGGCCCTCGCCAACCTGCGCGCGGTGACCATTGAACTCGACCTCGATTACGGCGGGCTGAAGGCCATGCAGTATCACCCTGATGCGGGCTGGCTGAAGAGCCACGGCTACAGCGAGGCGCTCGCGAAGTGTGCGCACATTCCCGACGCGAAGGACTTTCTCTCACCGTTTGAGAATCACCGGATGCCGTGGGTGGTGCTGCACGAGTTGTCGCACGCGTATCACGATCAGGTGCTCGGTTTCGAGGAGCCACGCGTGCTCGCCGCCTGGAAGAAGTTTCGCGACAGCGGCAAATACAAATCTGTCCTGACCAGCCCCGGCCCGATGCGCGAACACTACGGGCTGACCAACCAGAAGGAGTTCTTCGCCGAGATGACCGAGTGCTATTTCGGGTCGAATGATTTCTATCCCTTCGTCACCGGCGAACTCAAACAGGCCGAGCCGGAGCTGGTCGCGCTCTTGCAAGAGATCTGGGGACCGTTGCCGGGACACTCCAAACCGGGAGCCAAGGCCAAGCCTTGATGTGCCTTCGCTGACTCGTCGCGGCGCAAAAAAGGTCGAAATGTTGCACGGACTGATTACCATCTCCCATCACGAAAAGTGTCCAACAGATCATCCTTGGGGCCGCGCTGCTGCTCGGCGTGAGTCCGGTCGCATTCGCGGAATTGGTCATTCCGGGACTGGCCTCCAGCCAGCTCGATCCGGAACTCAAAGGTCTGGTCCTGATTGAGGAGTTGAATTGTGCGGCTTGTCACACGAGTGACGCGCCGTTTGCCGCTCGATCGAAGAAAGCACCACGCCTCTCAGCGGTCGGTTCCCGGGTGAATCCGAATTACTTCGAGTCATTCATCCGCGATCCGCACGGGACCAAACCCGGCACCACCATGCCGGATATTTTGACTCAGTTGAGCGCGGAGGAAAAAGGGACGGTCGCGAAATCCCTCACTCACTTTTTGCTGTCGCTGAGGAAAAACGATTTTGCGTTGCAGCCGCCGGATGCGGTGGCGGCGAAGCTTGGAGAGCGCCTGTTCCATTCGCGGGGATGTGCGGCGTGTCATTCGCCGCGCGATGCAACGGGAACCGAGCTTCTCCCAAAAACTTCCGCCCCGCTCGGTGCGCTGGAAAAGAAATTCAGCTTCAAGAGCCTGGTCGATTTTCTGCGGCAACCGCATGCCAGCCGGCCTTCCGGGCGCATGCCCGACATGCGCTTGTCGGGGCAGGATCTGGAACGCATCGCCCATTATCTGCTGCGCGACACCCGAGTGCCCGGCAACCTCGGCTACACGTTGTATCGCGGTGACGTGTGGGAAGGATTGGGCGGCGATAACGTGAGGGCGGAACGGGCCGGGCTGGCGGATGATTTCGCTGCAACGAGCTTGGGAAAACTCCAACAGCACTCGGCGCTGAAGTTCGAAGGCTGGCTGAACATCCCACTCGCGGGGCGCTACACGTTTTTTCTGCAAGCGAACGGCGGCTCGCTGCTCGTGGACGGAAAGGAACTCATCCAGCAGGAGCCGAGCGACCGGCGCGGGGTGAAGAATTTGGAGGGCGCGACGGAACTGGCCGCAGGCTGGCGAAAGATTCAACTGACTTATTTTAACACCGGGCCTGGGCCGAAATTTTCCTTCGAGATGGCAGGTCCGAACTTCGCGCGGCAAGCGATTTCTTCGTCGATGCTTTCAATTTCCGACCAGCCCATTCCTGCTTTTGAACCACTCCGCGTGGATGCCGCACTCGCAGCACAGGGACGGGAACAGTTTGGGAAACTAGGTTGCGCGAAGTGCCATGACGACCTCGGCGTTCCTTCAACGTCCGCCACGGCTTTCGCAAAAATTGATTCCAGCCGCGGATGCTTGAGCGAGGCCGTCGGACCTTGGCCGCGCTTCGACCTCAGCGTTGAGCAACGCGGCTTGATCGCGAAGGCATTGCCCACTGCGGAGAAGCAACCACTCGACGACAAGCAACAGCTCAACAAGGCGCTCGTCACCTTCAATTGCCTCGCCTGTCACGAACGCACGGGCCTGGGCGGGATTGCGCCGGAGCGCAATGCGAGCTTCACCGGAACCCGCGAGGCGCTGGGGGATCAGGGCCGCCTGCCTCCGCCGTTGACTCATGTGGGAGCGAAGCTGAAACCGGAATGGATCACGGAATTGCTGCTGCGCGGGAAACGTCAGCGCGACTACCTCGATGCCGCCATGCCGCAGTTTGGCGAGGCGAACGTCGGGCATCTCGTGGACTTGTTTGGCAAGGTCGATACGCTGGAAGCGGCGACGTTCCCCAAGGTCGCGAATATTCAGGCATCCAAGAATGCCGGTCACGAAATGATGGGCACCACCGGACTCAGTTGCATCGCCTGCCACGATTTCAACGGACAGAAGTCGGGCGGAGCCGGCGCGCTCGACATCGTGTATGCGACCGAGCGCCTCAAGAAAAACTGGTTCTACCTTTACCTGCGGGAACCCGCGCGCTTCCACCCCACGGTGATCATGCCTTCCTATTGGCCGGGTGGTCAGTCTGCTCTTCCGGACATTCTCGGCGGCGACGCGACGCAACAGATCGAGGCTCTGTGGACCTATCTCGAGGACGGCACACGCGCGAAAAAACCGGCGGGATTGTCCCGGCAATCGCGCGAACTCCGGGTCGGTGACGTCGCGGAAATCTGCCGGGGCCGCGGTCCGGTCGGCTATCGCGGAATCGGCGTGGGCTATCCGCAAGGCATCAACATGGCGTTCGATTCCGAGCAGATGTCGCTGCGCCTCCTCTGGAAAGGGGAGTTCGCAAATGTCGATCTGGGCTCCTTCGAGCCGCGCGGCACGGATCGGATTTCTTTTCCTCCGGGCATTCCTTTCCACCGCCTGAAATCGATGGATGACAACTGGCCCTACAAAGGCAAAACCAATTATCCCTTCCCGCAGGATCATGGTTACCAGTTCCGTGGCTATCATCTGGATGCCATGCGACGACCGACTTTCCGCTACCATTACGGCGCCATCGCGGTGGAGGATGTTTTCGAGGATGTTCGCGATAAGGCCGGCAAGGTTTGGTTCAAGCGAACCTTCCGTTTCGAAACACCCGATGCACAATCGCCGTTCTATTTCCGCGCCGCTTCCGGCAAAAAACTCACGACGCAATCGGATCGCGCGTTCGTCATTGATCAACTCCAAATGCGCATCACCAGCGATCACAAGGGCGTGGTCCGCGCCGGCGACCCCGGGGAAATTCTGATTTCCCTGACCCTGCCCCAAGGCCGCTCCACTCTCACCCTGGAATACCAATGGTAGCCACCCGTTACATCATGGCCTTGCTGGCCCTTTCGATGACTCCACTTCTTCCGGCGGAAGATCTCGGAGCGATGTGGGGCACAGCAAAGGAGGAGGCGAAATACTATCCCATCGTCAACATCCCGATTCCGGCCGAGGTGCCGATGCGGCCGGGGAGTTTTGAAATTCTGCCGGACGGGCGGCTGGCCGTGGGCACCCGGCGGGGCGACATCTATTTCATCAAGGGTGCCTTCGAGTCCCCGTCCAGGCCGGAGTATCACCTGTTCGCGAGCGGTCAGGATGAAATCTTCGGCCTCGCCTGGAAGGACGGCGCGATGACGGCCACCAGTTGGGCCGAGGTCACTCGTATTTCCGACAGCGATGGCGATGGAGTTGCCGACCGTTACGACACGCTGGCCAACAACTGGGGCTACGCCGAGGGGCACGAGTTTGCTTTTGGTTCCAAGCACGATCCGGAGGGCAACATCTGGGTGGCGCTCGGCCTGAGCGGTTCCTACGAATCGCACAACCTCTTCCGCGGTTGGGCGGTGAAGGTCACGCCGGACGGAAGGATGCTTCCGGTGTGCAGCGGACTGCGCAGCCCCGCCGGCGTCGGCACGAATGCCGAGGGCGTGATGTTCGCCATCGAAAGCCAGGGGCCATGGAACGGATGCTGTTCGCTGAAGCATCTCAAACAGGGTGCCTTTCTCGGGCACCCCGCGAGTTACAACTGGTATCCGTTTGCTCCCAATGTAAAAGCCCCCGCGCTGGAACCTAAAAGTAATTCGCGCATGGGAATGGAAAAGAAACGGGTGAAGGAATTGGTGCCTCCGGCGGTGCGCTTCCCATACATCAAAATGGGCCGCTCGATCTCCGGCTTCCGGCTCAATCAGACCGGCGGAAAATTCGGCCCCTTCGACAATCAGATTTTTCTCGGCGACTACACGTTGAGCATCGTGATGCGCGCGACGACCGAGGAGATCAACGGGGTGTGGCAGGGCGCGTGTTATCCTTTCCGCGAGGGGCTGGCCACCGGGATCATGAACGTGGAGTTTTCGCCCAGGGGACAATTGTTCGCCGGAGGTTTTACCACCAGCAGCCAGTGGCCGGTGCGCGGCACGGAACCCTTCGCCATCCAGCGCATCGACTGGAGCGGCCTGGTGCCCTTCGAGATTAAAGAGATCAACATCAAGAAGAACGGATTCCTCGTCACCTTCACCAAGCCCATCGATCCGCAGGTCGCCGCCAGGACCGACGTTTACAACATCACCACCTACACCCACGTTTACCATGCCGGCTACGGCAGCCCGGAGGTGGACCAGACAACGGCCAACGTGACGAAGGCGGTTCCGTCATCGGACGGACTTTCGGTGATGGTGCATCTGGAAAAAATCACCGAAGACCACATCCACGATTTCGATCTCGCCAGGATGACCTCCAAAGACGGCGAGCACCTCCTGCACAACAAGGCCTACTACACGGTGAACGAGATACCGAGGGAGTAGCGGTGGCGCTTGGTCGGGGTAGACCGACGGCCCAAGCCATTCGCTCTCACACCCAATCCGTACACAATAATTCCGCCTGCGCGAGCACCGTCTCCACCGCCTCTTCCTGTAAATCCGGCGGATAGCCGTATTTGTTCAGGATGCGTTTCACCATCACGCGAATCTTCGCTCTCGCGCCTTCGCGCAAGGTCCAATCAATCGTCACGCTCTTCTTCACCTGCGTGATCAGTTCGGCGGCGATGAGCTTGAGTTTGTCGTCGCCCATCGCTTTCACGGCGCTCTCGTTCACGGCGAGGGCGTCGTAGAAGGCGACTTCATCATCGGTCAGGCCGAGGTCTTCGCCGCGCTTGCTGGCGGCGTCCATTTCCTTCGCCAGCTTGATGAGTTCCTCAATGACTTCCATCGTGGAGATGGCGCGGTTGTGGTAGGCGTTGAAGGTCTTCTTGAGCTTTTCGGAAAAGAGCTGGCTCTGCAGGAGGTTCTTCTTCGAGCGCACCTTGAGTTCGTCCTTGAGCAGCTTTGCCAGCAGCTCGGCGGCGACGTTCTTGTGCTTGAGGCCGCGAACTTCGGCGAGGAACTGCAGGCGGAAGGAAGTGTGAAGTTAGATTGATGAATTAAAAAGTTCGGATGATCGGCTTCTTTCATCCTTCTACATTCATCCTCCTAACTTTCCTCGCGGGGATGAGTTGCAGGCGTTCGGTCGGCGTGTCGGTGGTCCACTTGGCCGTCAAACGGTGGCCGCTGCTTCTGGTTCGGTGATAGTGGTGCGGAGGGTTTGGTGGAGGGTCTCGATGCGGGCAAAGTTGGTGTGCGTTTCTAACTTGGCGGCGATGTCGAAGGCGGCGCAGATTTCGATGTCTTTTTGCGAGAGGTAGTGGCCATGGATGAGGACTTCGCGGATTTGGTCGGCGTCGTCGGAATACTCGCGGTCGTCGGGGCTGTGGCTTGTTTCGAGAAAGCGGGCGTAGCAGGCGCGTCAGCCGAAGAAGCAGCCGTTCGGGTCCTGGTGGATCGTGTGCAAGGCGTCGCCCAGCGAATCGGCTTCCGGGCACGGTGGATAGCGGTGCCATTTGAGGTCGGCCCGTTTCCAGAAGAGGTGCCACACGTCGCGGGAGCGGATGAACCGCACTTTGGCGATGGATTCCTCGATCTGCTCGCCGGGGCGCTGGAAGGCCGGGCGGACGAGGAAGAGTTCGATGCTGGTTCCGTCGATCCGCTGCCCTTCGCGCACCTGGTCGCGCAGGTGCAGCGGGGGACGGCGGCGCGACCAGAGTTGTTCTTCGAGGGTCGCGGTGTGTTCGGCGATTTCGGGTTCGGTGAAGGCCATGAGGGAAATAAGGACGGAATTTAGCGTTGGATGCGTTGCAAAGGCGGCAGGGATTCAAGCGGGACGACCAACGTGATGCTGCGCGCATGCCGCGGCACGCGGCGGATGAAGCCGCGCCGCTCCAGCGTGAGCACCATGGAATGCACGCTCGGCGGCGTGATCTGGAAGAACCGTTCCATGTCCGCCTCCGCCGGAGCGCAGCCGTTCACCAGGCTGTATTGGTGGATGTAGGCGAGGAACTGCCCTTGGCGTGCAGTGAAGGTTGAGTTCTTCGGGTCCTTCATACTTCAACCTTCATCCTTCGACCTTCTCCTCGCCCCAGATGCGGGCGAGGGTGGCTTGGATCTTTTGCTCGAAGCGGGTGATCAGTTCCCGGTTCGCGGCCACGAGGGCTTGCTCGGCTTCGATCTCCGCCACGATCGCTCGCTGCATGGCGAGGGGTGGGAGGGGAATGGGCACGCGCTCGACGATGCCTTGGTTGATCTTGGGCATGCTTCCGGCAGCACCCACGGCGTTTCGAGTTAGAAACTCGCGGACTGGCTGGCTCTGCAAAGCGGTGAGCAGGTAGCGAGTTGCTATCTTCGCCTCATTGGCACGGACACGAATCATGAGGTCTGGGTAGATGAAGTTTGGCTCGTTCACGTCGAACAAGGCAGCTGTGCCGACCAACTCTGCCGTGTTGCCGCGTTGAAGGTAGATGTCCCCTTCGCGGCATCGGCAGGCGGCGTTCTGCGGAATGTCTTCGTCCAAGTATTTGAATTTGGTGAGGTCGAGCTTTCCCGAAGTCGTCGCGCTGAGCGTGAGCACCTTTACATCTGTGACGCGGTCCACCGGTTTGCCGGAGTATCCGTTCTTCGGTTTGTCTTCGATGACTTCTCGCAACTCCACCATCGGCCAGTCGGGGTGGATGGGGATGTGGGGGCGGTAGTGGTCGAGGACGGCGCGGGCGCCGTTGATGACTTTCTGGTAGCCCTCGATCTCCGCCACGATCTCCTTCTGCACCTCCAGCGGCGGCA